>NZ_JAWOQN010000011.1:0-29716 GCF_033337395.1 Vibrio sp. YT-19(2023)
TGGCGCTGGACTAAACAAAGGCCCCCTTTTAGGGGGCTCACACAAAGCCACCTTCTTTAGAAGGTGGTAATTTACTTCACACTTTTTAGGCACAATGACTTAGATGAGTAATCTGTCTTCCGAAGGTTTACAGCGCTGTTTTGTATTGCACCGACGCCCTTACAGTGAATCGAGCTTAATCCTTGATGTATTTAGTGAGGAATATGGCCGAATGACTTTAATGGCCAAAGGCGCGCGCAGTAAGCGTTCGAACTTAAAAGGCGCATTGCAACCTTTTACCCCGCTATTACTTAAATGGTCGGGGAAAGGCTCAATGAAAACTTTGCGTCAAGCCGAGCCGATAAGTCTAGGTTTGCCGTTAACGGGCATTAATCTCTACTCAGCCATGTACGTCAATGAACTGATTGGCCGTATTTTGATGGCTGAAGTGCCGATGCCAGCACTATTTCATGATTATTTGCATGCGTTAACCGAGTTGGCGCACAACGAGAACCCTGAGCCTGCACTGCGTCGTTTTGAGTTAGCCTTGCTGTCTGCGATGGGGTATGGCGTGGATTTTTTGCATTGTGCAGGTACCGGCGAGCCCGTCGATCCAGAAATGACCTATCGTTACCGGGAACAGAAAGGGTTTATTGCTTCGGTTAGGCGAGATAACCTCACGTTTTTAGGGAATGAACTGATTGCCATCAGTGAGCGGCGGTTCGTCACTAAAGAGCAGCTAAAAGCGGCAAAACGCTTTACACGTATAGCCTTAAAGCCGTATCTTGGCGGCAAACCTTTAAAAAGTCGTGAATTTTTCATTCAGACCCCCAGAGCACGGAGTAACGGAAAATGAGCTCAATTTATTTAGGCGTCAATATCGACCATATTGCCACTCTACGTAATGCACGTGGTACAAAATACCCGGATCCTGTTCACGCTGCTGAAATTGCAGAGCGTGCAGGCGCGGACGGTATCACTATCCACTTACGTGAAGACCGTCGCCATATTTTGGATCGTGATGTACGTATTCTGCGTGAAACCATTCAAACGCGTATGAATCTAGAGATGGCAGTGACGGACGAAATGGTTGAGATTGCGCTGCAAACTAAACCAGAGTTTGTGTGTCTAGTGCCTGAAAAGCGTGAAGAACTGACGACGGAAGGTGGTTTAGATGTAGTAGGACAGCTTGAAAAAATTAAAGCTGCGACGAAAAAGCTGACAGATGCCGGCATTAAAGTTTCGCTCTTTATTGATGCTGACCGTCAACAGATTGAAGCTGCGAAAAAGTGTGGAGCTCCGTTTATTGAGCTACATACTGGCCACTATGCAGATGCGACGACAGAAGACGAGCAGCAAGCTGAACTGAAGAAGATTGCTGCTGGTGCGAGTTATGCACATGACCTAGGTATTATTGTTAATGCCGGGCATGGCCTGACTTATCACAATGTCGCACCAATTGCTGCATTACCAGAAATTTACGAACTCAACATTGGTCACTCAATCATTGGTCGCGCAGTATTTGATGGTTTAAATAAAGCGGTTGCTGACATGAAAGCACTGATGATTGAGGCTCGCCAGTCATAGGGCTATCTAGATGGCGATTATAGGGTTAGGGACCGACATTGCAGAAATTGAGCGTATTGAAAAAGCGTTAGCTCGTAGTGGTGAACCTTTTGCTCAGCGGATTCTTTCAGAAGAAGAAATGGCCAAATTCTCACAGCTTAAGCTGCAAGGTCGTTATCTTGCTAAGCGCTTTGCAGTCAAAGAAGCGGCCTCAAAAGCATTGGGAACAGGGATAGCAAAAGGGGTCACGTTTCACGATTTTTCCATCTCGAACGATGCGCTTGGAAAACCAGTGCTCGCATTGACGGGCACAGCAAAGCAAGTAGCGGATGCGATGGGTGTTAACCACATTCACCTGTCCATTTCCGATGAGCGTCATTACGCTGTGGCGACGGTCATTTTTGAATCCTAGCTTGTAAGTCTTAAACAAAATACTAAAAAGCCAGAGCATTTGCTCTGGCTTTTGTTTCTCTTCAATAGATCACTGTTCAAGGTATAACTTTGCGGTTGTTGTTACTTTAATCATTTCATCTTGCAGCTCGAACATTTCAGGCTCAACCTCCTCAAGACTGATCCCTGAGCGCAGTGCTTGCTCAAGCGTCGCACAGAGTGACTTCAGTCTTGGAACGCCACAATATGAACTACTGCCGTGCAGCTTATGGATGACATGAATTAGGTCATCACGAGAGATATCTTCTTGCTCTAGAGCTTGGTCAACAACCGCTTCTACTTCAGGGATGAACTCAATCAACATGCGCAGCATATCTTTGGCGAGATCCTCTTTATTCGCGCTCTGTTTCAAGGCCGCTTGCCAATCAATAATCACATCCTGTTGAGGTGAAGAAACGGATTGTGGTGCGCTTCCTTCAGGTTCATCAACGTATGAAGGGGCGACTTTGCCAATGCTCTCTGTACAAGCATTGGGGTTCCAGTGAACCAAAACCTGTTGTAGCACATGCTCTTCAATAGGTTTGGTCAAGTAGCCATCCATTCCTGCCGAGAGCAAGCGGTCTCGTTCCCCAGCCATGGCATGCGCCGTTACCGCAATCACTGGCGTGTCTTTATTTAACTCCAACTCTTTAATGTGCTTACAAGCGGTCACCCCATCCATTTGTGGCATTTGGATATCCATGAAGATTAAATCGTACTTTTTCTCTGTCGCCAGGTTCACCGCTTGCTGGCCATTGCTACAGGCGGTGACGGTTTCTACTCGTTCGCGGAGCAGTGCAGAGATCAGCTTCAAGTTTGCAGGGTTGTCATCCACTGCTAGTACAGTCAGAGGTAAACGGTCCCCTTCGCTTGGTGTAATTGGAGCGCTTAATACCGGTGGCGATTCTACATGTTCGCTAATCAGGCTTTGTAGCAACTTACGGCGAGACAATGGCTTCGTCAGGCACTGGACGTGATGCTCTGTCATTATTTGGTCCGCAAGCGCCAATTCGGTACTCGGTGTCCCTAGGAGAACACTCGGAGCCATACGTTTCGCTTGTTCTATCCAAGGTGTAATAACTTCCGCATCGTGAGTCTGGTTGGCCGCTAAATTCAACAATACATAATCATATTGTTCTTCGTTGTTTGGTAGCGAAGAGCGGTAGGTTACTAAAATACCCTCCTGACTTAGAATCTGTTGGGTTACGGATGCGGCTTGCATGTTTGGTTCAACCAGCAGTAACTGCTTCCCAGTCAGAAGTTCCACTTCAATCAGTTCGCTCATTGGTATCTCGGTTGAGTGCAAGCGTACCGTAAACCAGAAGGTTGAACCTTGGTGTAGACGGCTGGTTAAACTGATTTCGCCGCCCATCTGGCTCACCAGTTTCTGAGTGATAACCAGACCAAGGCCAGTACCGCCGTAACGACGTGAAATACTTGCATCTGCTTGGCTAAAGGCTTGGAACAACTGCGCTTGCTGACGCTCAGAGATACCAATACCGGTATCACGCACCATGAATTGCAGTTCGACGGAGTCTCCTGATTGAGAGCGCATTTCTACGCTAACATCAATGTTGCCTCGCTCGGTAAACTTGATTGAGTTACCGACTAAGTTCGTCAAAATTTGCTGAATACGTAGTGGATCCCCAACTAAACCTGGTGGAATTTTAGGGTCCACTTTTAGGGTGATTTCTAACCCTTTCTCATGTGCACTTGTGGCTTGTAGGTTAATTACCTCTTCTAAACTTTCTCGGAAATCAAAAGGAATATTTTCCAGCGCCAGCTTACCCGCTTCAAGTTTCGAGAAGTCGAGAATGTCATTGATGATATTCAGCAAGTTGTTCGCCGATTTCTCAATCGTCTGTAGGTAATCCGTTTGGCTGTTAGAAAGCTGCGTTTTAAGCATTTGACGAGTAAAGCCAATCACCCCATTGAGCGGAGTACGCAGCTCGTGCGACATGTTCGCCAAGAACTCTGACTTAACCCTGGCCGCTTCTTGCGCGCGTTTCTTCGCGATATCCAACTCAACGTTCTGAATTTCTAGCTGCTCAAGCGTTTCACGTAAGTCGGACGTGGCTTGGTCTATACTGTGCTGCATCTCCACGTGATATTCTGATAACGATACCGCCATGGCGTTGATGCCATTTTTTAGCTGGTCTAACTCACCGTGCATTTTGCCTTCGATACGCACATCCAGATGACCACGGCGAATGCGGTCAACGACATTCTTCATGTGGGTGATAGGTTGGGTCACATCGTGCATTAGACGTGAAGCAAACACACTTGCTAAGCCAAGACCGAGAACCAGAACTAAAAACGCAGAGAAGACTTCTTGATACTGTTGCAGCCTCAAGGAGGAGAGATCTAACTCGACGGCGATGTAACCAATCGCTTTTGTGCCTTGGCTTTCGTTCGACAACTCCGCTAAGTAGTGACCTTCTGACAAAATGGGGACACGCAATATCAGTGAGTTTTCGTAGATTTCCGAATTACCCAGTTGCGGGATCGGTTTATCTTTGGGAAACATCAAGGCTTCAAAATTAGGATGAAAGTTAGAGGTCACAAAGAGCTCATGATGTTCATCAAATACCGCGATACTACGAACCAGTTTGGAGTTTTTGCGGTGCGCGTAGCTTATCAAGCGACGTACCGCCTCTCGGCTTTCTGATAGTAGATGAGTTTCACTGGCAATCGCCAGCGGCTCAATAATGCTGTTACCAGTGGTGATAACTTGTTTCTCAAGGTCTTGGTAGCGGTTAAATGAGAAAAAGCCGCTCAGTAATAAACCAATAATGAGAGTGGGAGCGAGAGTTAGTGTAATTACACGTGCTCGTAAGCCATATCTGGTCATGTTATCTAATTACATCGGAGTCTGGATATGGGAAAATAACGCATTATTTCTCAAGCGCACGATAAAGCCTTGAGCAAAGAAGTGACGTCACCGAATAAACGGTAAGCATAATCAAGTCACTCGAATCACACAACGGCTGCAATCAAGAATAGTGAAGCCGAAGAGCAATTACACATAAATCAGGCATAGAGCATGGCACGCATCTTTCAACCGAAAAAGAAAACCCAACTCAATACTCGGCACCAAGCAGTGCAAGTGGAGCGTTTAGATCACCACAGCGCAGGCATTGCTTACCTCAAAAAGAAGCCATTGTTTATCGATGGAGCACTGCCGGGTGAGGAGGTGGTCACTCAATTGGTGGAAGAAAAGAGCAAGTTCGCTCGCGGTAAGTTGATTAAAATCCTTAAGCCGAGTGAAGCTCGTGTGGAGCCATTTTGCCCACATTATCATGAGTGCGGTGGCTGTGATTTGCAGCATTTAGGTTATGACCAACAATTGACGTACAAACAGCAAACGTTGCGTCAGCTAATGCGAAAATTTTCAGGCAGTGATATTGAACTAGATGCCCCGTTATTGGGATATTCGCAGGCCTACCGTCGCCGTGCGAGAGTGAGCTTGTTTGTTGATAAAAAAACACGTCAGCTACATTTTGGTTTCCGTAAAAAGCAGAGTAAGCAAGTTGCGCAAGTGACCGATTGCCCAGTGCTGGCACCGGAACTGAATGTTTTGCTGCCAGATATTTACTCAGCCCTAAAAGCGTTCAAAAAGCCGGAACAATTGGGTCATGTAGAGCTGGTACTTGGTGATAATGGGCCGTGTATTACGCTGCGCCACTTGAGCGCTCTGACAACGAGTGAAACTCAATCTCTAACGGAGTTGGCAAAACGTCATGGCGCATCGTTGTACTTGATGCCATCGACAGAACAATTAGACCTTATCGAAGGCGATATGCCTTTTTATCAAGAAGTTGGAGTGAAAATCCCTTTTGCACCAAATAACTTTATTCAAGTAAACCAAGGTGTAAACCAACAAATGGTCAAGCAAGCGGTTGAGTGGTTAGACCCACAAAAGAGTGACCGAGTGTTAGATTTGTTCTGTGGTTTAGGCAACTTTAGTTTACCAGTTGCGAAATTAGCTAAGCACGTGGTTGGAGTAGAGGGTGTTGCAGAGATGGTAGAAAAAGCCACAAACAATGCATCTTTGAACCAAATCAATAACGCGCAATTTTATCACGCTAACCTTGAGCAAGATTTTGAAGGCCAAGCCTGGGCCGCAGAGCGGTTTGATAAAGTATTATTAGACCCGGCACGCGCGGGAGCGAGTGGGATCATCGATCAAGTTTCTGAGCTTGGCGTACAGCGTGTAGTTTATGTTTCTTGTAATCCTGCTACCCTTGCTAGGGATAGTCAAAGCTTGATAGAGCAAGGCTACCAATTAACTAAATTAGGTATGCTGGATATGTTCCCTCATACCAGTCATCTAGAATCGATGGCATTGTTTGAAAAGTCCTAACTTTAGGACTTTGACCCCTTATTTGTGGTGGGTGGTCATAAAGCCAGCGTGTACGCGCGGTAAAAAGAACTAACCTGGACGGTGTTAGTCAAACCACACGAATATAATAATTAGGATGATGAGATGGTTGCGGTAAGAAGCGCGCATTTAAACCAAGATGAACAGTTTGAACTCGAAAACTGGGTGGCTAGCCTAGGACAAGAGAAAAACACAGCCTCACGCTTAATCGAAGTATATCGAGATTGCCAGACGGTATTAGCTGATAACGAGCAAGCGGAGCTGTTGTTGTGGCGTGGACGAGAAATGATCGAAATTTTGATCACCTTGTCTATGGATCAAGCCACTTTAGTGGCTGCTCAACTGTTTCCTTTGGTTTCAAGTGGTGCTTTTAACAGAGAAATTCTGGAAGAGAAATACAGCAAAGAAATCATAAAATTAATCGACGGCGTTGAAGAAATGGCTGCTATTGGGCAGCTCAACGTCAACATGGAAGGCAGTGCAGCGTCATCTCAGGTAGATAACGTACGCCGCATGCTGCTTGCCATGGTGGATGACTTCCGCTGCGTAGTTATCAAGCTCGCGGAACGAATTTGTAACCTTATTGAAGTTAAAAAAGCGCCAGATGAAGTTCGACGTGCGGCGGCAAAAGAGTGTGCCAACATCTATGCGCCGCTAGCAAACCGATTAGGCATCGGTCAGCTGAAATGGGAAATTGAAGATTACGCTTTCCGCTACCAACAACCGGAAACTTACAAACAAATTGCCAAACAGCTTTCTGAGCGACGCATCGTTCGTGAACAATACATCAAAGACTTTGTTGAAGACCTCACGCACGAAATGGAAGTGTCGGGCATCAATGCCGAAGTGAGTGGTCGACCTAAGCACATCTACAGCATTTGGCGAAAAATGCAGAAAAAGAGTTTGGCCTTTGATGAGCTGTTTGATGTGCGAGCAGTGCGTATCATCGCAGACAAACTGCAAGATTGTTACGCGGCTTTAGGCG
The DNA here is from genome assembly GCF_033337395.1 of Vibrio sp. YT-19(2023). Classification (NCBI taxonomy): domain Bacteria; kingdom Pseudomonadati; phylum Pseudomonadota; class Gammaproteobacteria; order Vibrionales; family Vibrionaceae; genus Vibrio; species Vibrio sp. YT-19(2023). Next base: position 7,341 of record NZ_JAWOQN010000011.1, read on the forward strand.
TAGTTCACACCAAATACAAGCATCTACCGAGCGAGTTTGATGACTACGTTGCTAACCCTAAACCAAACGGTTATCAATCGATCCATACAGTAATTCTAGGGCCAGAAGGCAAAACCATCGAGATCCAGATTCGTACCAAGCAAATGCATGAAGAGTCGGAACTGGGTGTTGCCGCGCACTGGAAATATAAAGAAGGGGCAAGCAGCCGAAGCGGTTATGATGAGAAGATCACGTGGCTGCGTAAGCTACTGGATTGGCAAGAAGAAATGTCTGACTCTGGCGAAATGCTCGATGAGTTACGTAGCCAAGTCTTTGATGACCGTGTTTATGCCTTTACACCACGTGGTGATGTTGTCGATTTGCCAATGGGGGCAACGCCGCTAGATTTTGCCTATCACATTCACTCCGAAGTGGGACACCGTTGTATCGGTGCCAAAGTCGGAGGTCGTATTGTGCCGTTCACGCATAAATTACATATGGGTGACCAAGTCGAGATTATCACTCAGAAAGAACCTAACCCATCACGTGACTGGTTAAACCCATCATTAGGCTTCGTTCATTCTGGTCGTGCGCGTGCCAAAATTAACGCCTGGTTCCGAAAACAAAGCCGTGAGAAGAACCTTGAAGCAGGTCGTGAAATCCTTGAGCATGAGTTAGCCAAAATTGGCGCAACGTTAAAAGATGCAGAGCATTACGCCCTCAAGCGGTTTAACGTCAAAACACCAGATGAATTGTATGTTGGTGTAGGTAGCGGTGATTTGCGCATCAACCAAATCATTAACCATATTAACGCGTTAGTTAACAAGCCAACGGCAGAGGAAGAAGACCAGCAAGCACTGGAAAAACTGCAAGAAGCTGAGCATAAATCATCCGCGCAAAGCCGACCGAAAAAAGACGCAGTTGTAGTAGAAGGCGTCGATAACCTAATGACACATCTAGCACGTTGCTGTCAGCCAATTCCAGGTGACGATATCTCTGGTTACATAACGCAAGGTCGTGGGATTTCAGTACACCGTAGTGACTGTGAACAGCTAGAAGAACTGCGCCATCATGCGCCAGAGCGCATCATCGATACGGTCTGGGGCAGCGGCTTTGTGGGGTCATACATCCTCACCGTGCGTGTTGAAGCGATGGAGCGAGGTGGTCTACTCAAAGACATTACGACACTGTTCGCCAACGAAAAGATCAAAGTGACCAGTATGAAGAACCGAGTCGACTACAGACGTCAACTTGCCATCATGGACTTTGACCTAGAAGTCACCAATATTGAGGTGCTTTCGCGGGTTTCGAAACGTGTGGAACAGATCAAGGATGTGATGACGGTGAAACGCCTCGGCTAAAACTCTCGTCATAGTTGTCGTTGTAGCGTTGTTGACTGCACGCACTCGCTCCATCACATGGTGAACCATGCTCAGGAGTCTCGTTTGTTTGTCGCCTAGCTATACAACTTCAACTATTTACAGAGTTACACTTGCGTCATATTTGGCTTTTTATCTGCGTTAGCTGCACTTATTCCGACGTGCCGGCTCAGGGGCATCACATAGTAGGCTATGCTCAGGAGTCGCGAAAACTTGTTGCCTTGTCAAAGTAACAGTTACTTAGTGAAAGCTGCTGAGAAAATATAATGTAGAAGGTGAGTGGTTTTGGCTGCTCACCTTTTTCTTTAATAGAAAGGTTTAAAGGAACAAAAAATGAGTCATCCAATTGAACAATTAGAACAAATCATGGCGAAGTTGCGTGACCCAGAAAACGGTTGCCCTTGGGACTTAAAACAAACCTTTGACACCATCGTTCCGTATACAATAGAAGAAACCTACGAGGTGGTGGACGCGATTCAAAATCGAGATTGGCCCAATCTAAAAGAAGAGCTAGGGGATTTGTTGTTTCAGGTGATTTTTTACAGTCAGCTAGCGAAAGAGCAAGAGCTGTTCGATTTTTCGGATGTCGTCGAAACCGTGAACGAAAAACTGACTCGTCGCCACCCGCATGTTTTTTCAGATGTTGAGTTTGAATCTGACGAGGAAATTAACGCGAACTGGGAAGCGGAAAAAGCAAAAGAAAAAGCCCTAGTAGGCAAAGCGGAAGAAAGTATCCTAGACTCAATACCAAACTCTTTACCGGCACTTTCTCGTGCTACAAAAATTCAGAAAAAATGTGCAAAATTTGGGTTTGATTGGGATTCACTTGGCCCGGTTGTCGATAAAGTACGAGAAGAAATTGACGAAGTCATGGAAGAGGCACTGCAAGTTCAGCCCGATGAAGAGAAAGTTGAGTTGGAGCTCGGTGATTTGCTATTTGCGACTGTCAATTTGGCTCGCCACCTTGATAAAAACCCAGAAGTCGCGCTAGGCAAAGCAAACGTAAAGTTTGCGCGACGTTTTAAACAAGTTGAAGGCAAGGTCCAGCAGTCAGGCAAAGTACTTACAGATTGTTCTTTATCAGAACTTGACCATTTTTGGGATGAAGTAAAACAAGAAGAATCGAGGCAGAGGTAAACTGGCAGAATACATAATATAAGGTCAGCTTGTTTGGTTACACGAAAACGGACTTTGGTTTGTCTTTGCTCACTTTGATTTGAAGCAAAAAATAAAAAATTACGGTGTGATAGATTTCACGTTGTGGCGGTAAGGAGCTTCTGGTATAGTTATCTCCCGTCCAGAAGCACTCCATTTCCCTCATTCAACCAATTTCAGGTTAAACATGACGACAAATTACATTTTTGTTACTGGCGGGGTTGTATCCTCTCTAGGTAAAGGTATTGCAGCAGCATCTCTTGCGGCTATTCTAGAAGCTCGTGGTCTTAAAGTGACTATGATGAAGCTTGACCCTTACATCAACGTTGACCCGGGCACAATGAGCCCTACTCAGCACGGTGAAGTGTTCGTTACAGAAGATGGCGCAGAGACTGACCTTGACCTTGGTCACTACGAGCGTTTCATCCGTACCAAGATGACCAAGCGTAACAACTTCACTGCAGGTCGTGTTTATGCCGACGTACTTCGTAAAGAACGTCGTGGTGACTACCTAGGCGCAACTATTCAAGTTATCCCTCATATCACTAACGCAATCAAAGATCGCGTTATTGCAGGTTCTGAAGGCCATGATGTGGCTATCGTTGAAGTTGGCGGTACTGTTGGTGATATCGAATCACTACCATTTATGGAAGCGATTCGTCAGCTAGCTGTTGAGCTAGGCCGTGAGCGCGCAATGTTCATGCACCTAACACTTGTTCCTTACCTAGCGGCAGCGGGCGAAGTGAAAACTAAGCCGACGCAACACTCTGTAAAAGAACTTCTATCTATCGGTATTCAGCCAGACATCCTAGTTTGCCGTAGCGATCGCGTTATTCCTGCGAATGAGCGTAAAAAAATCGCACTGTTCTGTAATGTTCCAGAAAAAGCAGTAATTTCAATGAAGGATGTAGACTCTATCTACAAGATCCCTCAGTTGATTAAATCTCAAGGGCTAGATGACCTTGTGTGTGCTCGCTTTGGTATTACTGCTCCTGAAGCAGACCTTTCTGAATGGGAACAGGTTATCTACGAAGAAGCAAATCCTACTGGTGAAGTAACCATCGGTATGGTTGGTAAATACATTGAATTACCAGATGCATACAAATCTGTGAACGAAGCGCTTAAACACGCTGGCTTGAAAAACCGCCTAAGCGTCACAATTAAGTATGTAGACTCACAAGATATCGAAACAAAAGGCGTTGAACTTCTAGAAGGTTTGGACGCAATCCTAGTACCAGGTGGCTTCGGCGATCGTGGTATTGAAGGCAAGATCCGTGCGGCTCAATATGCACGTGAAAATAACGTGCCTTACCTAGGTATTTGTTTGGGTATGCAAGTTGCACTAATCGAATACGCGCGTAACGTTGCGGGTATGGAAGGTGCACATTCAACAGAATTTAACAAAGAGACTAAGTACCCTGTGGTAGGTTTGATCACAGAGTGGGTAGACGAATCAGGTAGCGTAGAAGAGCGTACTGAAAAGTCTGACCTAGGCGGTACGATGCGTCTTGGTTCACAGCTGTGTCACCTAGAGAAAGGGACTAAAGCTCGTGAACTGTACGGTAGCGCGACGATCCATGAACGTCACCGTCACCGTTACGAAGTGAATAACGTGCTTCGTCCGCAAATCGAAAAAGCAGGCCTAAAAGTATCAGGTCTATCTGCGGACAAGAAGTTAGTGGAAATGATTGAGAACCCAGCTCACCCATGGTTTGTAGCGGCTCAGTTCCACCCAGAATTCACCTCGACTCCTCGCGATGGACATCCATTGTTTGCAGGTTTTGTTAAGGCTGCGGGCCAAAACGCACGCGGCGAATTCGAGAAGTAAAAGGATACGGGCGGCGGCGAAGGTTGTGCTGCTGCCCTTTAAGATTGACATTTATATTTGAAACGAGAGGAAACATTAATGTCTAAGATCGTTAAAGTTCTAGGTCGTGAAATCATCGACTCACGTGGTAACCCAACTGTAGAAGCTGAAGTACACCTAGAAGGCGGTTTCGTAGGTATGGCGGCAGCTCCATCTGGCGCATCTACTGGTTCTCGCGAAGCTCTTGAGCTACGTGACGGTGACAAAGCACGTTTCCTAGGTAAAGGTGTTCTTAAAGCAGTTGAAGCTGTAAACGGCCCAATCGCTGAAGCTCTAGTTGGCAAAGACGCTAAAGACCAAACTGCAATCGACGCAGTAATGATCGAACTAGACGGCACTGAAAACAAATCTAAATTCGGTGCTAACGCTATCCTAGCTGTTTCTCTAGCAAACGCTAAAGCTGCTGCTGCTGCGAAAGGTATGCCTCTATACGAGCACATCGCTGAGCTAAACGGCACTGCAGGTCAGTTCTCTATGCCTCTACCAATGATGAACATCATCAACGGTGGTGAGCACGCAGACAACAACGTTGACATCCAAGAGTTCATGATCCAACCAGTTGGCGCTAAGACTCTTAAAGAAGGTCTACGTATCGGTGCAGAAGTATTCCACAACCTAGCTAAAGTTCTTAAGTCTAAAGGCTACAGCACTGCAGTTGGTGATGAAGGTGGTTTCGCTCCTAACCTTAAATCTAACGCTGAAGCTCTAGAAGTTATCGCAGAAGCTGTTGCAGCTGCTGGTTACGAACTAGGTAAAGACGTAACTCTAGCTATGGACTGTGCTGCATCTGAGTTCTTCGACAAAGAAGCTGGCATCTACAACATGAAAGGCGAAGGTAAAACTTTCACTTCTGAAGAGTTCAACCACTACCTAGCTGAGCTAGCTAACCAATTCCCAATCGTTTCTATCGAAGACGGTCTAGACGAGTCTGACTGGGATGGCTTCAAGCACCAAACAGAACTACTAGGTGACAAGCTTCAACTAGTAGGTGACGATCTATTCGTTACTAACACTAAGATCCTTGCTGAAGGTATCGAGAAAGGCGTAGCTAACTCTATCCTTATCAAGTTCAACCAAATCGGTTCTCTAACTGAGACTCTAGCTGCAATCAAGATGGCTAAAGACGCAGGTTACACAGCAGTAATCTCTCACCGTTCTGGCGAAACTGAAGATGCAACTATCGCTGACCTAGCGGTAGGTACAGCAGCAGGTCAAATCAAAACTGGTTCTATGAGCCGTTCTGACCGTGTTGCTAAGTACAACCAGCTAATCCGTATCGAGGAAGCACTAGGTGATCGCGCTCCTTTCAACGGTCTTAAAGAAGTTAAAGGTCAAGCTTAATTCTTCACTGAATTAGCAGCTTAACTTAAAGCTTTTAAAACACCCTGCTTTGGCGGGGTGTTTTTTTATATAACGGAAGCGCTAAGTGAGCGCACTCCTCCATGTTTCAAGTAAGCGGTCTCAAAGAAGTTAAAGATCAAGCTTAATTCTTATTGAGTAAAGTTTCGCTAAATAGCTTTTTGAAACCATCGCTACGGCGGTTTTTTGTATTTATAGGTTTGTATTTTTGGCTCTTACTTTGGTCATGGGTAAGGAGCGCTTCCTATGAGCTTGTTTCATTTTGCTGCTTATTTCTTGTAAGGAGCGTGTGAGTCTCCCTTTCTCCCCTAGAGGCAACCTCGCATTTATGCTATATATGTCACCTTATCTAATTCCTTCCGGTACAGAATGTTAGCAGCGATATGCGAATCTTTGTTATAGCCCTTACGCTACTGTTTGGCTTGCTTCAATACACTCTATGGTTTGGTAAAAACGGAGTGTCTGACTACTACACAGTAAAAGATGAAATTGAAGTTCAGCAACAAGTGAACAGCAAGCTACAAGCTCGCAACAATGAAATGTTCGCTGAGATTGATGACTTAAGGCAAGGTCTTGATGCGATTGAAGAACGTGCGCGTCATGAGCTCGGTTTAGTTAAAGATGGCGAGACTTTTTACCGCATTATAGGTGAGGAAAACCATTAAAATGTTGGATATGAACTCATCGCATATCGCAATTGTGCCTGCTGCTGGTGTAGGGAGCAGAATGAAGGCAGATCGCCCTAAGCAATATTTATTGATCGAAGGTAAAGCGGTACTGGAACATACCGTAGAGAAACTGCTTTCTCACCCAAATATTTCTAAGGTTGTCGTTGCCGTTACTGACGGCGACCCATATTACCCAGAATTGTCCATTGCTAAGCACCCAGATGTGATTCGTGTAGCTGGTGGTAAAGAAAGAGCAGACTCTGTGTTATCAGGGCTAAACTATGTCAATGAGCATCTGGAAAGCGAGTGGGTATTAGTCCACGACGCTGCGAGGCCATGTGTATTAACATCCGACATTGACCGTTTGATTGATGTTTGCTGCGCCCACTCAACGGGTGGCATTCTCGCATCTCCTGTGAGAGATACAATGAAGCGAGCAAACGCAGTACAAGATATCGATCATACGGTAGATAGAGAAGCATTGTGGCATGCACTGACTCCACAAATGTTTAAAACTCAGCAGCTTACTCAAGCACTGGCTGACGCATTAGAACAGGGTGTAACCATTACCGATGAAGCCTCGGCTTTGGAATGGTTAGGCGAGAAGCCAGCCTTAGTTCAAGGGAATGCGAACAATATAAAAATCACTCAGCCAGAAGATCTTGCGTTAGCCGAGTTTTATCTAAGCCGTGAGCGCGGCGAATAAAGAAAGGATAGAAAATGATTCGAATTGGTCATGGTTTCGATGTACATAAATTCGGTGGTGAAGGCCCAGTCATTATTGGTGGTGTAGCAATCCCTTATGAGCAAGGTTTGATTGCTCACTCAGATGGCGATGTAGCGTTGCATGCGTTAACGGATGCTCTGCTGGGCGCGATTGCTGCCGGCGATATTGGTCGTCATTTCCCAGATACGGATGATAAATGGAAAGGCGCAAACAGTCGTGAATTACTGAAAGACGTTTACCGTCGAGTTAAAGAGCAAGGCTACCGTCTTGGCAATGCTGATGTAACCATCATGGCACAAGCGCCTAAAATGGCACCACACATTGACGCAATGTGTGCGGCGATAGCCGAAGACCTAGAAACCGACATTAGTAACATTAACGTAAAAGCGACGACGACAGAACGTCTCGGTTTTACTGGACGCAAAGAAGGCATTGCAACGGAAGCCGTTGTACTTCTGTTTAAGCAATAACTAGCAATTTGCTCCTCTAAGCTGTGATATCAGCGGAAACACATCATGTCAGACATTTTATCTTCATTGGCTTACCTAACGGGTAAGCCAGTTGCATCGGCAAAAATTAAAGCGCAGCCAGAGCATTTTCAGGTTCGCGAAGATTTAGGTTTTGCCTTTACGGGCGAAGGCGAGCACTTAATGGTTCGTATCCGTAAAACGGGCGAGAACACCAGCTTCGTTGCTAACGAGTTAGCAAAAGCCTGTGGTGTTCAGTCGAAAGACGTTAGCTGGGCGGGTCTTAAAGACCGTCATGCGGTGACGGAACAGTGGTTAAGTGTCCATTTACCAAAAGGTGAAACGCCAGATTTTTCAGCGTTTTTGGCTCAATACCCAAGTATCGAAATCCTTGCAACAGATCGTCACAATAAAAAACTGCGTCCTGGTGACCTAGTAGGGAACGAGTTCGTGGTTACTTTGTCTGAAGTGACAGATATAGCGGATGTAGAGCAACGTCTTGAAAAAGTGAAACAAGTTGGCGTGCCAAACTACTTTGGTAGTCAGCGTTTTGGTAACGATGGCAACAACCTTGAAGAAGCACGTCGATGGGGACGCGAAAACGTTCGTACCCGCAATCAAAACAAGCGAAGCATGTATTTATCAGCGGCTCGTTCGTGGATTTTCAACCGCATCGTTTCAGCTCGTCTAGAGAATTGTGTGTTTGATAAGTTCATTGATGGTGACATTGCACAGACGAATTCTGGCACTCAGTTGATTGATGCAAACAACATCACTGATTTGCAAGTGCAATTTGCACAAGGTGAAGCGGCAATTACCGCTGCGCTTGCTGGCGATAATGCACTGCCTACTCAAGCCGAGGCTCTGGCATTAGAGCAACCGTTTTTAGACGAAGAGCCTGACCTCATGGCGTTGATTCGTGGTAATCGCATGCGCCACGATCGTCGCGATATTGCGCTGAAGCCAAAAGATTTAGCTTGGACGGTTGAAGGTAACAACATTACGCTGACTTTCTCACTGGATGCGGGATCTTTTGCGACCTCTATTGTTCGTGAGTTAGTTAATGAGGTTGAAGTAGAAAGAGAATACTAATGGAACAGGATTCACGAAACCCGAAGCCCTTAAGAGTCTTAATCAGCAATGATGATGGTGTTCATGCACAAGGGATTCATGCCCTCGCTGATGAGTTGAGAGATATCGCCGAAGTGACCATTGTCGCACCTGATCGAAATCGTTCAGGTGCTTCGAATTCACTCACATTAGAACAACCATTACGCGTGACTGAAATTGCCCCAAATATCTACTCAGTGCAAGGCACGCCCACGGATTGTGTGCATTTCGCGCTGAATGAGCTAATGAAAGATGATTTGCCTGATCTTGTTCTGTCAGGAATCAACCATGGCGCTAATTTGGGTGATGATGTTCTTTATTCTGGAACAGTAGCAGCCGCCATGGAAGGTCATTTCCTTGGCGTTCAGTCGGTGGCTTTTTCTCTAGTGGGTAAGCGACATTTCGAATCCGCCGCTAAAATTGCACGTCACATTGTACAACAGCATTTAGCGTCGCCGATTCCAACGAATCGTCTACTGAACGTAAACGTGCCTGACTTACCATCAGAGAATTTAGGTGAAATTGAAGTTACGCGTTTAGGTGCACGTCATCACGCAGAGAATATGATCAAGCAGAAAGATCCGAGAGGCCATGACATTTATTGGTTAGGGCCACCAGGAAAGGAGCAAGATGCAGGAGAGGGCACGGACTTTTATGCAATTGAGCATGGCCGAGTTTCAATGACGCCTCTGCAAGTTGATCTCACCGCTCACGAGTCGCTGCGTGCTATGGATAGTTGGTTAAAGGAAGAGAAGTAATGAGTAACCCACATGCTGACAGGTTGATAGCGTTTCTTATCTCCAGTGGCATCAAAGACCAAAGAGTTCTGGATGCTATCCAACGCTTGCCACGAGAAAGCTTTGTTTCTCAAGCGATGATGCACCAAGCCTATGATAACAATGCGTTACCAATTGGTCAGGGACAAACTATTTCTCAGCCTTATATCGTTGCGCGTATGACCGAGTTGCTTGAGCTAGAGCCGGCGAGTCGTGTTCTGGAAATCGGAACGGGATCGGGTTATCAAACCGCGGTACTGGCGCAAATTGTTGATCATGTATACTCCGTTGAGCGAATTAAATCGTTGCAATGGGAAGCAAAGCGTCGCCTGAAGCAATTGGATATTTACAATGTTTCAACTAAGCATGCTGATGGGTGGCAGGGCTGGGAAGCGAGAGGTCCTTTCGATGCTATTATTGTTACCGCTGCCGCTGAAGTGATTCCCCAAGCTCTTCTCTCACAATTAAGAGATGGCGGCAAAATGGTCATTCCTGTTGGAGATACGGAGCAACAGTTATTAAAAATAGAGCGTAAGGGAGACGAATATCTCTCTACCGTTGTAGAAATGGTTCGGTTCGTACCTCTGGTTGCGGGTGATTTAGCTTAAGGGTTGGGGATAGGTGAATAAGTTACTACGTCATATTGGTATTAGCTTTGTGTTTGCTGCAGGACTAGTTGGTTGTGCAGCGCATTCCCCTGCACCTGTCTCTAGCCTAAAAAAAGACTATTCAAGCCTTGAAAGAGGGAGTTACAGAGGGAGTTATTATGAGGTAAAAAAAGGCGATACGCTTTACTTCATAGCTTATGTCACAGATAAAGATGTAAATGATCTTGTTCGTTACAATGAGTTAACTCAGCCTTACACTATCTACCCAGGACAGAGGCTAAAACTTTGGGCTCCGAAATATGTCGCCCCTAAATATGGTCAAAAAGTTGAACCCGTTGTGGCTCCTGTTGTTACGCCCCCCCCAGCTCCAGTGACGAAAACATCAACAGCCTCTAAACCTAAACCTTCGAGTAAAAACTCTAGTCAAAAACCTACAGAGACTAAGCCTAAAGTCGTACAAAAACAGCCTCCAAAGAAGGTTGAACAATCGAAAACAAAGGAGTATGTTGGTTCAAAAGATAACCCAAAAGTGAAGCAAAAAGCGCCAACTACCACAGCAAAGAGTGATAAAGTCTCAAAGTGGTTGTGGCCAACAAAAGGGAGAGTAATCAAGAACTTTTCGGCGGGAGAACAGGGAAATAAAGGTATCGACATCGCAGGACAGCGTGGTCAACCTATCGTTTCAACCGCAGCCGGCACAGTCGTTTATTCAGGCAATGCGCTACGAGGTTATGGCAACTTAATTATAGTAAAGCATAACGACAATTATTTAAGCGCATACGCACATAATGACAAACTGCTGGTCACAGAAGGACAAAGCGTAAAAAGCGGACAAAAAATCGCTACCATGGGTAGTTCAGGTGCAAAGTCGGTCAAACTACACTTTGAAATTCGCTATCAAGGTAAATCAGTGAATCCAAAACGCTATTTGCCTTAAAACTTTGAAAAACAACTTGCGACATCATTTAGCGACATATTGAGTTGTCATGTCTTGCTAACTCGCCAGGGGGAGGCGTTATGAGTATCAGCAACACAGTAACCAAAGTTGAAGAGTTTGCATTTGATAATGCGTCAGTGAAGACCATTGATAACGAACTCGAAAGATCATCATCCACAGAAAGCAAAGCGACTGCGCGTGAAGAATTTGACGCGAGCAGTAAAAGCTTAGATGCAACTCAGTTGTATTTGGGCGAAATTGGCTTCTCACCTTTACTTACTGCCGAAGAAGAAGTGCTTTACGCAAGACGCGCCCTACGTGGCGACGAAGCGGCACGCAAACGTATGATCGAAAGTAACCTACGTTTGGTTGTTAAGATTTCTCGTCGATACAGTAACCGTGGTCTAGCACTACTCGATCTGATTGAAGAAGGTAACCTCGGCTTGATCCGAGCGGTCGAAAAATTCGACCCAGAACGTGGTTTCCGTTTCTCTACTTACGCAACATGGTGGATCCGACAAACGATAGAGCGAGCGTTGATGAACCAAACTCGCACGATCCGTCTACCTATCCACGTAGTGAAAGAGCTGAACATTTATCTGCGTACTGCGCGTGAACTTTCTCAAAAGCTCGATCACGAACCGACCGCAGAAGAAATTGCTGCTCAATTAGATATTCCAGTCGAAGACGTAAGCAAAATGTTACGCCTTAATGAGCGTATTAGCTCTGTCGACACGCCAATCGGTGGTGACGGTGAGAAAGCGCTGCTGGATATTATTCCTGATGCAAACAACTCTGATCCAGAAGTTTCGACTCAAGATGACGACATCAAATCATCGTTGATTCATTGGTTAGAAGAGTTGAATCCGAAACAGAAAGAAGTGCTTGCACGTCGCTTCGGCCTACTAGGCTACGAGCCTTCGACGCTGGAAGAAGTTGGTCGAGAGATTGGTCTGACACGTGAGCGAGTACGTCAAATACAAGTGGAAGGTTTACGTCGTCTTCGTGAAGTCCTAATCAAACAAGGTTTGAATATGGAAAACTTATTTAACGTAGAAGACGATTAAATAATCCGTATTTCACTAGATACGCAAAAGGCTATGGTTCCCCATAGCCTTTTTTCTTTTTTGCTCGTTGGTGTGAGTCTGTTTACAGCATCTTCTTCAAGCGATACAGCTCTTCAAGAGCTTGGCGTGGCGTTAAGTCGTCAGGATCAATACCTGACAGAGCTTGTTCGACCTCGCTAGGCTCTGGAATCAGGCTCAACTGGTTAGCCACATCTACTGCACTTGGACGCGGTGTGTCACTGTTTTGCCCCAGTTGCTCTAGCTGAGATAGCTTGTTACGCGCATTTTTGATGACCGTTTTTGGTACGCCAGCTAAGCCCGCAACAGCCAAGCCGTAAGACTTACTTGCCGCACCTTCTTGAACTGCGTGCATAAAGGCAATGCTGTCTCCATGCTCTACGGCATCCAAGTGAACGTTCGCTAAGTTTGGCAGTTGGTTCGGTAACTCTGTTAATTCGAAGTAGTGAGTTGCAAATAGGGTCATCGCACCAATTTGTGTTGCGAGCCATTCCGCACTTGCCCAAGCTAAAGACAGACCGTCGTAAGTACTAGTACCGCGTCCGATTTCATCCATTAGCACCAAACTGTTCTTAGTTGCGTTGTGAAGAATATTGGCTGTTTCGGTCATTTCTACCATGAAGGTCGAGCGGCCAGATGCAAGATCATCTGATGCACCAATACGAGTAAATATACGATCTAAAGAACCAATCTGTGCGGATTCTGCCGGTACATAAGAGCCGATATGTGCCATCAATGCAATCAGCGCAGTTTGACGCATGTAGGTTGATTTACCACCCATGTTTGGACCGGTGATGATCAACATCTTACGGGCTGGGTTAAGCTCAATTGGGTTCGCGATGAACGGCTCTGTTGTTACTTGTTCTACGACTGGATGACGGCCAGCTTGAATGTGAATTCCTGCGTCTTTCACAAGCGTTGGGCGGCAGTAATCTAACGAATCTGCACGCTCTGCAAGGTTTTGTAATACATCTAGTTGAGACAGAGCAGAAGCTAGGTTTTGCAGCTTCTCAAGGTTTGGCATCAATAGATCAAACAGTTCTTCCCACAACTGTTTCTCAAGTGCTAACGCTTTAGATTTCGAGTTAAGTACTTTGTCTTCGTGTTCCTTAAGCTCTGGGATGATGTAGCGTTCAGCGTTTTTGAGTGTTTGGCGACGTACATAATGCGGTGGAACCAAATGGCTCTGGCCACGGCTCACTTGGATAAAGAAGCCATGAACGTTGTTATAGCCTACTTTAAGCGTATCGATACCGTGTCGTTCACGCTCATCTCGCTCAAGCTGCTCAAGATATTCTGTTGCACCGTCTGCCAATTTTCGCCATTCATCGAGCTCCGCATTGTAGCCTTCAGCGATGACGCCACCATCACGAATAACAACCGGCGGATTTTCTTTAATCGCGCGTTCTAACAGGTCACATACTTCGTCAATCGGAGCTGCATACTTCGCCAATTTCGTTAGGTACGGATGGGTCAAAGAAGCGGTGACAGATTCTAGCTCTGGTAGCTGTTGCATGGCATTGCGAAGCCTAGCCATATCGCGAGGGCGAGCAGAGCGTAATGCAAGGCGCGCTAAGATACGTTCAATATCACCAATTTGCTTTAACGTTGGTTGAAGATCGGCAAACAGAGCTTGTTCTTTAATCTCACCAATTGCATCAAGACGATTGTTTAACGTTTCAATGCAACGCATAGGCTGATGCAACCAACGCTTCAGCATTCGGCTGCCCATCGGAGTTGCACAATGGTCGAGTACTGCAGCGAGCGTGTTATCGGTTCCGCCTGCTAGATTTTGAGTAATTTCCAGATTACGTCGGGTAGCAGCATCAAGGATGACGGATTGATCCTGATGATCAAACGTTAAAGAGCGAATATGAGGTAAAGCCGTACGTTGAGTATCTTTTACGTACTGGATCAAACAACCAGCAGCACATAACCCTAAGGACGCATGTTCTACACCAAAACCAACCAGATCTTTTGTGCCAAATTGTTGATTGAGTTGTTGCTTAGCCGTATCAAGCTCAAACTCCCAGACTGGGCGACGACGGTTACCATTGCGGCTCGCCATTAAATGTACAGGTTCAAAATCTTCTGGGAACAGTAGCTCACGTGGTGCAGTGCGTTGAAGCTCGGCTGTCATCGCTTCTTCAGTTTCTGGTTCTGTCAGTTGGAAGCGACCAGAGGTGACATCCAGCGTCGCATAACCGAACTTACCGTTGTGATGGTAAATTGCTGCGATTAAGTTATCGACACGCTCAGAAAGCAGCGCTTCATCCGTCACAGTACCTGGTGTCACGATACGCACAACTTTACGTTCTACCGGGCCCTTGCTGGTGGCCGGATCGCCAATCTGTTCACAGATCGCCACAGACTCACCAAGCTGAACAAGTTTTGCCAGGTAGCCCTCTACGGCGTGAAATGGCACACCCGCCATTGGGATAGGTTCACCTGCAGACGCACCACGTTTGGTCAATGAAATATCAAGAAGCTGAGAAGCTCGCTTGGCATCATCGTAAAAGAGTTCGTAGAAATCGCCCATGCGGTAGAACAGCAAAATCTCTGGGTTCTCAGCTTTTAGCTTGAGGTATTGCTGCATCATCGGAGTGTGTTTTTGTTCAGCTTTCACAGGTAAGTTCTTTTGTTTATTTCCGTAGCGGCTTAGGATACGTGAATCCCTATCAAGTAAAAAGAGACAAAGGGCATTTTGGCTATGGAAAAAACAACAAAATTGAGTGCCGATTTAGGCGCATTATTGGCTAAACACGGGCATGTTTTAACGACCGCAGAATCATGCACTGGTGGTGGTGTTGCAACCGCCATTACTGACATTGCTGGTAGTTCAGCGTGGCTTGACCGTGCGTTTGTCACCTACAGTAATGAAGCGAAAATGGAGATGCTTGGTGTGCAAGCTTCAACGTTAGAAGCGCATGGTGCAGTGAGTGAGCCAGTTGTGATTGAAATGGTACAGGGTGCAATTAAAAACTCAAATGCCACCATCGGTGTATCCATCAGTGGTATTGCAGGGCCGGGTGGTGGCAGTGAAGAGAAACCAGTCGGTATGGTCTGCTTTGCTTTTGCTGATAACCAAAGTTGGCAGCAAGTAGAAACCATGCATTTCTCTGGTGACCGTGCAGAAGTTCGCAAAAAAGCGGTCGAGCACGCGTTGACTCAATTGTATCAACATCTGCTCTAGAATTTCTTAACTTGTTTTAGCCCAGCATTGATAAGGGCTAGAGCAAATCATGACTTTAGGTCAGCCAAATTTTTTTCATACAGGTATGGACACTGTATGAATCAACAGTATAATAACTTTCATTGCTGAGCAGTTCTTCTGCTTAAGAAAAATGAATTACTATTCGTCGCCCAAAGAAGATGAATAAATCGGAGAAAGTAATGGACGAGAACAAACAGAAAGCGCTCGCCGCTGCGCTAGGTCAAATTGAAAAGCAATTCGGTAAAGGCTCTATCATGCGCCTTGGTGATAACCGCGCAATGGACGTAGAAACCATCTCAACGGGTTCTCTTTCTCTTGATATCGCTTTGGGTGCTGGTGGTCTACCAATGGGTCGTATCGTAGAAATCTACGGCCCAGAATCTTCAGGTAAAACAACATTAACGCTTGAGCTTATTGCTGCTGCGCAACGTGAAGGCAAAACGTGTGCGTTTATCGATGCAGAGCACGCTCTAGATCCTGTATACGCGAAGAAACTTGGCGTTGATATCGATGCATTGCTAGTTTCTCAGCCAGACACAGGTGAGCAAGCGCTAGAGATCTGTGACGCACTTGCACGTTCTGGTGCTATCGATGTTATGGTTGTCGACTCTGTCGCAGCACTAACACCGAAAGCAGAAATCGAAGGCGAAATGGGCGATAGCCACATGGGCCTGCAAGCACGTATGCTTTCTCAAGCAATGCGTAAGCTAACGGGTAACCTAAAGCAGTCTAACTGTATGTGTATCTTCATCAACCAAATCCGTATGAAGATTGGTGTGATGTTTGGTAACCCAGAAACAACAACAGGTGGTAACGCACTTAAGTTCTACGCTTCTGTTCGTCTAGATATCCGTCGTACTGGCGCAATCAAAGAAGGTGACGAAGTCGTAGGTAACGAAACGCGCATCAAAGTTGTTAAGAATAAGATTGCAGCACCATTTAAAGAAGCAAACACACAAATCATGTACGGCCAAGGCTTTAACCGCGAAGGTGAACTTGTCGATCTAGGTGTGAAGCACAAGTTAGTTGAAAAAGCCGGTGCTTGGTATAGCTACAATGGCGATAAGATTGGTCAAGGTAAAGCGAATGCATGTAACTACCTGCGTGAGCACCCTGAAGTGGCTAAAACTATCGATACAAAACTGCGTGAAATGTTGCTAGCGCCAGCACTTGCGGAAGCGCCTGAAGCTGGTGAAGCGCCAGAGCAAGCTGAAGAGTTTTAATCTCTCATAGATTAATAAATGACAAAGCCCTGCAATGCGGGGCTTTGTTGTATCTATTGAAATCAAAAATCGAATTATCACAAAGGCCATTGAGAGCCTGTACAGCAAAAATACTTTTAGGATCATCATGTACCAAAAACGCCAGGCGCCAACATTATCGAGCAAAGAGGCTGCTATACAATTGCTTAGCCGTCGCGATCATGGTCAGTATGAGCTTTACCAAAAATTATCGATGAAGGGCTATGAAGAATCAGACATCGACATCGCAATTAATTTTTGCCTAGACCATAACTATTTAGATGATTTACGTTACGCGAAGAGTCAAATTAGACAGCATGTATACAAAGGACATGGAGAGCGTCGAATTCGTCAAGAGTTAAACCAGAAGCGTGTTGCGGAATCGGTGATTGAGCAAGCTATGGCTGAAGAGCCGCAAGATTGGTTTGAACTGGCTAAACAGGCGGCAGAAAAGAAATTCAAAGGTATTAAAGCCAAAGACCAAAAAGAGTACGCAAAACAAGTTCGTTTTCTGCAGTATCGCGGCTACAGTTTTGACCAAATCAGCTACGCGCTGAGCTTTGAGGACGAAGATTAACGGTCAGTCGTCCGCACTGATTTTTGTTTTGCTTCAAATTTTTTCTCCTACTCCCTCTTTTCCTCAAGAAAACTAGTCTCAGCTGTTTGCATGATCTACAATACGGCAAAATTCTAACTCGACTATTTTCAGGAAGAGCTGCATGTACATGAGCACTGATGAGGTTCGTAACGCGTTCCTCAAGTTCTTTGAGAGCAAAGGACACCAAATCGTAGAAAGTTCATCGTTAGTTCCACATAACGACCCAACCCTGCTGTTCACAAACGCAGGTATGAACCAATTTAAAGATTGTTTCTTAGGCTTAGAAAAACGAGCCTACACTCGAGCGACTACGGCTCAGCGTTGCGTACGTGCTGGTGGTAAACATAACGACCTAGAAAATGTTGGCTTTACTGCTCGTCACCACACATTCTTTGAAATGTTAGGCAACTTCAGCTTTGGCGATTACTTCAAAGAAGATGCGATCTCCTTTGCTTGGGAATTCCTAACCGAAGTTCTTAAACTGCCAGCGGATCGTTTATTGGTAACTGTTTACGAAACCGATGACGAAGCGTTTGACATCTGGAACAAAAAAGTTGGCGTACCCGCTGATCGTATTGTTCGCATTGGTGATAAAGAAGGCGGCAAGCCGTACGAGTCTGATAACTTCTGGCAAATGGGCGACACTGGCCCTTGTGGTCCATGTACTGAAATCTTCTACGATCACGGTGAGCACATCTGGGGTGGCCGTCCTGGCACGCCTGAAGAAGATGGTGACCGTTTCATCGAGATCTGGAACAACGTATTCATGCAGTTCAACCGTCACGCAGACGGGACTATGGAACCGCTACCAAAACCATCGGTAGATACTGGTATGGGTATCGAGCGTATCTCTGCAATCATGCAGGGCGTTCACTCAAACTACGAAATCGATGTATTCCAAGCTCTTATCAAAGCAGCAGCAGAAGTGATCGGTTACGAAGACCTATCAAACCAATCACTACGCGTTATCGCTGACCACATCCGTTCATGTTCATTCCTGATCGTGGATGGCGTTATGCCTTCAAACGAAGGTCGAGGTTACGTATTACGCCGTATCATCCGTCGTGCAGTTCGTCACGGTAACAAGCTGGGCGCACAAGGTGCATTCTTCCACAAGTTGGTTGGCGTTCTAGCTGACATCATGGGTACGGCTGGTGAAGAGCTGAAGCGTCAACAAGCTGTGGTTGAAAAAGTACTGCGTATCGAAGAAGAAAACTTTGGTCGTACACTTGAGCGCGGTATGGCGATTCTAAACGAAGCACTAGATAACCTAGACGGTAAAGTACTAGACGGCGAAACCGTATTTAAACTTTACGATACTTACGGCTTCCCAGCTGACTTAACTAACGACGTAGCACGTGAGCGTGAGTTCGCAATCGACGAAGAAGGTTTCGAGAAAGCGATGGAAGAGCAGCGTCAACGTGCGCGTGAAGCGGGTAACTTCGGTACTGACTACAACGCAGCAATCAAAGTTGATACGCAAACAGAATTCTGTGGTTACACAGGTACTAAAGGCTCTAGCTCTGTAGCGGCGATGTTCGTTGAAGGCAACGAAGTAGAATCTCTATCTGCAGGCGACAAAGCAATCATCGTGCTTGGTGAGACACCATTCTACGCAGAGTCAGG
This sequence comes from Vibrio sp. YT-19(2023), assembly GCF_033337395.1. Taxonomy (NCBI): domain Bacteria; kingdom Pseudomonadati; phylum Pseudomonadota; class Gammaproteobacteria; order Vibrionales; family Vibrionaceae; genus Vibrio; species Vibrio sp. YT-19(2023). Next base: position 26,137 of record NZ_JAWOQN010000011.1, read on the forward strand.
TGGTCAATGTGGTGACGCTGGTGAAATCCGTACTGAAGCTGGTGTATTCTGTGTTGAAGACACTCAAAAGCTAGGTAACGCAATCGCACACCACGGTGTAATGGCAGAAGGCGTTCTAGCGAAAGGCGACGAAGTAGCAACTATCGTTGACGCAGAGCGTCGCGCAGCTATCTCTCTAAACCACTCAGCAACGCACTTGCTACACGCAGCACTTCGCCAAGTTCTTGGTGAGCACGTAACGCAGAAAGGCTCTCTAGTGAAAGCTGACAGCCTACGTTTCGACTTCTCACACCTAGAAGCAGTAACTGCAGCAGAACTGAAAGAAGTTGAGCGTCTAGTTAACGCGCAAATTCGTCGTAACCACACGATTGAAACCAACGTGATGGACATTGAGTCTGCTAAGAAGAAAGGCGCAATGGCTCTATTCGGCGAGAAGTACGACGACGAAGTACGCGTACTGTCTATGGGTGACTTCTCGACAGAGCTTTGCGGTGGTATTCACGCATCAAGCACAGGTGATATTGGCCTATTCAAAATCACTTCAGAAAGCGGCATTGCTGCAGGTATTCGACGTATTGAGGCGGTAACAGGCGAGGCTGCATTAGACGCGATTGAAGCTCAAAACGCGAAGTATGAAGAGAAACTGGCAGAATCTGCACAGAAAGCAAAAGCGCTAGAGAAAGAAGTGCAGAAGCTAAAAGATAAGATGGCAGCAGCAGAAAGCGCTAACATCATGGGCAAAGCGGTTGAAGTCAATGGTACAAAAGTTCTAGTCGCAGCTCTTGAAGGCGCTGACAGCAAGAACCTACGTACTATGGTTGATGACATCAAGAACCAAATGGGGTCTGGTGTCGTACTGCTTGCCAACGTAACAGGTGACAAGGTTGGTCTGATTGCTGGTGTGACTAAAGATCTAACTGGTAAAGTAAAAGCTGGTGATCTAGTTAAGATGATTGCTGAGCAAGTCGGTGGTAAGGGCGGTGGTCGTCCTGACATGGCTCAAGCTGGTGGTACTGATGTAGCCGCACTACCAGAGGCAATTAAAACAGTTCAGCCTTGGTTAGAAGAGCGCTTATAAGCTTTTAACTACTAAAATTACGCTCAATCAAGTTTCTTTGATTGAGCGTAATTTTTTTTAGCAGCCAAGTGGTTTAATTGACCAAAAGTTAACCGAGTCATTTAGGCTATTTGGTTTTTGTTGTAACTACTGCTTATATAATTTTTCTAAAAGGAAATACTGAAGATGTAAGCAGTTCTAAAGAGACTTCGGTCTTGGGAAGGTGAAGACTGGTGAAAAAGCCCCTTATCGTGCAAAAGTTTGGCGGAACCTCAGTGGGTTCAATTGAAAGAATCCACCAAGTTGCTGAACACATCATTAAGGCGAAAAATGATGGCAATCAAGTTGTTGTTGTCGTGTCTGCAATGTCAGGCGAAACAAACAGACTGATGGACCTCGCTAAACAGATAGATAGCGTGCCTACAGCTCGAGAACTTGATGTTTTGCTCTCTGCTGGTGAGCAAGTGTCAATGGCACTGTTAGCAATGACACTCAATAAATTGGGTCATGCTGCACGCTCGCTTACCGGAGCACAGGCGAATATTGTGACGGATAATCAACACAATGACGCAACGATTAAACACATTGATACTAAGACAATTCTGGGATTGCTTGAGCAAGACCAAATCGTGATTGTTGCAGGCTTTCAAGGTGTGAATGAGAACGGGGATATCACCACATTAGGTCGAGGTGGCTCAGATACGAGCGCAGTGGCACTGGCAGGCGCATTGCGCGCTGATGAGTGTCAAATCTTTACCGACGTTGATGGTATTTATACTTGTGACCCACGTGTAGTGAAAAACGCGCGAAAATTGGCGGTTATCGATTTTCCTTCCATGGAAGCGATGGCAAGCCGAGGCGCGAAAGTATTACATTTACCTTCAGTGCAATTTGCATGGAAGAATAATGTGCCACTGCGCGTGCTTTCGACATTTGATGTTAATGAAGGCAGTCTGGTAAAGGGGGAGTTAGGCAATCAAGCCGTCTCTGGTATAGCCATCCAACGTGACCTTGCCATAATCGAAGTCGATAAAGAACATTTATCTAGTGCTACAAAACAATGTCAGATGTTGGGTATCGACATTTGGAATGTGATCGAGGAAACAGAACGGGCAGGTATCATGATAAAACAAGATGCATGTGCCAAGTTCGATCTGGTGTTCAGCGACAAAATCCGTAATAGTGAAGTGGTAAGCCTGTTGACCGCAGTGGGGCTTGAGGCCAATGGAATGGTAGAGCACGCATGCGATTTGTTGGCAAAGCGAGATATTGAGATCAATTTCAGCGCAACGAATGCACTCACTATGATGCTAGTTTTAGCACCCGAATGTGTGGATACAGCAGCAAACATTCTGCATGATGCTTACATTACGTCTAGTGAAGCATTAAACATTCAACAAAAACATGCCTTTTTAGGCTGATTTTCGCTAACAAGGTAGTTTACGAAAATATAACTTTTGTTGGATAATAGCTTTGTAGCAAGAAAATTTAGAGATTACTCAAGGAGCAAAGAATGCTAATTTTGACTCGCCGCGTAGGCGAAACACTGATGATTGGTGATGAAGTGACTGTAACTGTACTAGGTGTTAAAGGTAACCAAGTGCGTATCGGCGTTAACGCTCCGAAAGAGGTTTCAGTTCACCGTGAAGAAATCTACATGCGCATTCAAGCTGAAAAAGGCAATGGCAACGTTGCTTCAGGTAACTACTAAGTCGCTCCTGTTTACAGAGCTTAGTTTGAATGAAAAAGGCTAACCGAAGGGTTGGCCTTTTTAGTTTTTACTTTTTTTGAAAATTTGCAGAAACTATTGTGTTGAGTATGGCTGTGAATTCATCAATAATGTTGATTCGAACTTCAGAAAGTTATTTGAAAATAAATGTCTTTTTTTCAGAGAAGACTCTCTTTTTTCATCATAATAGAGTGATAAAGTTCGTTTAATAGTCACTTTGATTAAATCAGCAACGGTTAAGCCAGTTTCGTAGATTTTTTCAAAGAAAGTGTTTGACATATTTTCGGTAAAACGTAATATGTGCCTCCGCAAGACGGTGAGGTGGCCGAGAGGCTGAAGGCGCTCCCCTGCTAAGGGAGTATACGGTTTATCCCGTATCGAGGGTTCGAATCCCTCCTTCACCGCCATTCTTGCAACGTTGATTTATCAACAAAAAGTGCGTCCTTAGCTCAGCTGGATAGAGTACCTGGCTACGAACCAGGCGGTCGGAGGTTCGAATCCTCCAGGACGCGCCATATCTCTTTTGAGATATAACAATGAAAACGGTGAGGTGGCCGAGAGGCTGAAGGCGCTCCCCTGCTAAGGGAGTATACGGTTTATCCCGTATCGAGGGTTCGAATCCCTCCTTCACCGCCATTCATTGACTGGCCCGATGGCCTTTTTTTTGTTTCGTAAGAAATGAATGTGATTTACTTCACAACTTCTTAGCAAGAAGATCTGCGCGTCCTTAGCTCAGCTGGATAGAGTACCTGGCTACGAACCAGGCGGTCGGAGGTTCGAATCCTCCAGGACGC
>NZ_JAWOQN010000011.1:29816-47296 GCF_033337395.1 Vibrio sp. YT-19(2023)
GTCCTTAGCTCAGCTGGATAGAGTACCTGGCTACGAACCAGGCGGTCGGAGGTTCGAATCCTCCAGGACGCGCCACTCATTGAAACAGCCTCGCAATTGCGAGGCTTTTTTGTATCTAGACATCTGAAATATGGCGTAGGATCACTAGAGCCTATGTTCCTCTTTTTTAAAAGCGAATATGTGCGTATCTAAGCAATTTGCTATCAAGCTTCTGTCGCATCGTGTGAAATCATCCTGATTATCCCTCCTATACACTGACTTCCATTTTTCATTTCAATCACTCTCATGTAGTCACTTTGTTTGTTATTTGTTTATTTATTGTTAATCTTGTTCATCTTTTTGTTTTTGTTGGTTTTTACTGCGTGAGTCCCGATTTGATTTTGAAATCTAAATCGCAGTTTTTATTTATGTCCTCCTTTACTCTGTTCGTAAGGTGATAGCGATTTGAAGTGATTATTTTGTCATGAACTGTGATCTGGGTAGTGAATAAATAATCATTTATCAGGATTACTACAAACCTTCCTTAAACAAAATTGACAAAATTTAACCAATCGAGATAATCCATGGGTCGGGATTTGACACTATTAAAGTCCTGCACGTTGTCAGGATGACAAAGAAAGGAAGCAACATGACTAATATAGGAAGCCTGCTAGTAGATGCGGCCACCCTGATGCTAACGGGGATGGCGGTCGTATTTATTTTCCTCACTATTCTTGTTTATCTCGTTCGGTTAATGTCGAAATTGGTACCAGAAGAAGTACCAGAGCCGATCGCAGCACCAAAAACAAACACTAATATTCAATCAACCTCTTCAGCTGTTAGTCCACAAGTAGTGGCGGCGATCTCGGCTGCGATTCATAAACATCGCGCCTCATTCGCGAAGTAGCCGAACTAGGATTAAAAAGGAGTTTAAGAGCATGTCTAAACCACTAGCTATTACTGATGTGGTCCTTCGTGATGCCCATCAATCACTATTTGCTACGCGTATGCGTATTGAGGATATGCTGCCTATCGCAGCTGAGTTGGATAAGGTTGGTTACTGGTCTCTAGAGACTTGGGGTGGTGCAACATTTGATTCTTGTATTCGATTCTTAGGGGAAGACCCTTGGGAGCGTTTACGTGAACTAAAAAAAGCGATGCCTAATACACCAATGCAAATGCTACTGCGTGGTCAAAACCTTTTAGGATACCGCCATTATGCCGACGACGTAGTAGAAAAGTTTGTTGAACGCGCGCATGCTAACGGCATGGATGTATTCCGTATTTTTGATGCAATGAATGACGTGCGAAACTTCCAGAAAGCCGTGAAAGCAACGGTTGATGTTGGTGCGCATGCTCAAGGTACGTTGTCTTACACAACGAGCCCAGTGCATAACGCAGACACTTGGGTTGACTTGGCAAAACGCCTAGAGGATTTAGGTTGTCATTCGCTGTGTATTAAAGATATGTCTGGCTTACTTAAGCCTTATGAAGCGGAAGAGCTTATCACGCGTATCAAAGCGTCTTGTGATGTGCCATTGGCACTTCATTGTCATGCAACAACGGGGCTGTCTACAGCAACAGCGGTAAAAGCAGTAGAAGCCGGTATTGATATTCTTGATACTGCGATTTCTTCAATGAGTTGTACCTACGGCCATACACCGACTGAAACGGTAGTCGCTATGCTAGAAGGCACCGAGCGAGATACCAATTTGAAACTCGAGCAACTGGAACCTATCGCCGCATATTTCCGTGAGGTACGTAAGAAGTATGCGAAGTGGGAAGGCCAGTTAAAAGGAGTCGATTCACGCATCCTGATTGCCCAAGTGCCTGGTGGTATGTTGACCAATATGGAAGGCCAGTTGAAAGAGCAGGGCGCTGCGGATCGCATTGATGAAGTATTAGAAGAGATCCCTCGTGTACGTAAAGATCTTGGTTTCATTCCATTGGTGACTCCAACTTCACAGATCGTCGGTACGCAAGCGGTGATTAACGTTCTTACTGGCGAGCGCTATAAGAGTATTACCAAGGAAACCGCTGGCCTATTGAAAGGTGAGTACGGTCAAGCGCCAGCCGAGTTAAATGCAGAACTGCAAGCGAAAGTGCTTGATGGTAAAGAGCCAATTAGCTGTCGTCCTGCCGATTTACTTGAGCCTGAAATGGAGACGCTTACGGTTGATCTGATGGAGAAAGCGAAATCAGAAGGCATTAAGCTAGCAAGTGAGCGTGTTGATGACGTACTCACTTATGCACTTTTCCCTCAAGTTGGGCTTAAGTTCCTTAAGAATCGTGAAAACCCAGAAGCATTTGAGCCAGCACCAACGCTAGAAGCTGCGAAGCCTGCTGTACCTGCAGCTCAACCAGCAACTGGTGGTGTAGAAACTTATAGTGTACGTGTTGACGGGCAGGTGTATGAGGTGGAAGTTGGCCCTCAAGGTGAACTGACATCTGTTGCTCCTTCTAATGCACCGGCAAAATCGGCTACACCTAGCACACCTTCTAATGCTTCAGCTGAAGCGGTGCCTGCTCCTCTTGCAGGTAACATCTTCAAAGTGAATGTTCAGCCTGGTGCTGAGGTAGCTGAAGGCGATGTATTGCTCATCCTTGAAGCGATGAAAATGGAAACTGAAGTACGAGCGGCGCGTGGTGGTGTGGTTCAAGAGCTGAACGTTAAAGAAGGCGATGCTGTCACAGTAGGTGCGCCTCTGTTGAGCCTAGCGTAAGGGAGTATCATGGACGGATTGTTAACCCTTTGGGCAGAAACAGGGATCGCTAACTTCGAGTTCGGCCAAATCTGTATGATGCTGGTTGGTTGTACTTTGCTGTTTTTGGCAATTAAAAAAGGATTTGAACCTTTACTGTTATTGCCGATTGGTTTCGGTGCTATTTTGGCGAATATTCCAAATGCTGGCTTTACTGAGCCTGGTGGCTTGCTCTACTACGTTTACTACATTGGGATTGAATCGGGTGTGTTCCCGCTATTAATCTTCATGGGTGTGGGCGCGATGACCGACTTTGGTGCTTTGATCGCAAACCCAAAAACGTTGTGGTTAGGTGCGGCTGCGCAGTTTGGTATTTTTGCAACACTGTTTGGCGCTATTTTGCTCAACTATGTACCTGGCATGGAGTTCTCCATGGCAGATGCTTCGTCTATCGCGATCATCGGTGGTGCTGATGGGCCGACAGCGATTTTCTTAGCGAGTAAGCTCTCTCCAGATCTGCTAGGTGCGATTGCAGTCGCGGCATACAGCTATATGGCATTGGTGCCGATCATCCAGCCACCAATCATGAAAGCACTTACAACCAAGGAAGAGCGTCAAATCAAGATGGCTCAGCTTCGTCATGTTGGTAAATGGGAGAAAGTCATCTTCCCGCTTGCTGTATTACTGATGACGATTCTGTTCTTACCTTCAGCTACGCCATTGGTTGGTATGTTCTGTTTGGGTAACTTGATGCGTGAAGCTGGGGTGGTCGATCGTTTATCGAAAACTGCTCAAAATGAATTGATCAACATAGTGACTATTTTTTTAGGTCTTGGTGTTGGTTCTAAGCTGCAAGCTGAGCAGTTCTTGAACCTAGAAACGTTAGGTATCTTGGGGTTAGGCGCAGTTGCATTTAGTATCGGTACTGGTGCGGGCGTCATGATGGCGAAACTGCTTAACAAGTTCTCGAAAGAAGACATCAACCCACTTATTGGTGCGGCTGGCGTTTCTGCGGTACCAATGGCCGCGCGAGTCGTAAACAAAGTTGGTTTACAAGCTAACCCGCAAAACTTCTTGTTAATGCATGCGATGGGACCAAACGTTGCTGGTGTGCTGGGTTCAGCCGTTGCGGCTGGTATATTGTTAGCACTTGTTGGTTAGACATTATTGAAAATGGAATGATCAACCAATTTACAAAATCACGATTAACTTAGGTTAACAAAATGGTTTATAGTCAAAGGGATGCTTTCGCATCCCTTTTTGTTTTCTTGCAGGGAATGGTTTATGGAACACAAACAGATCGTTATCACTGAGTTTGGTGATGCCAACGTACTCGCGATTCAACATGCTTCTACACCATCACCACAGCTTGGTGAAGTCTTAGTAAAAGTCGCTTTTTCAGGCATAAATCCTATTGATGTCAAAACTCGAGCTGGGCTCGGTTGGGCGGCAGCGCAGAATAAGGATAATTTACCTTGGGTGCCAGGTTACGACATCTCAGGAAAAGTGATGTCTTGTGGAGAGGGGGCATCACGTTTTAATGAAGGTGATGAGGTGGCTGGATTTATTGGTTTCCCAGTTCGAGGCGGTGGTTACAGCCAATACATATGTGTTCCAGAAACTGAGTTAAGTCATGTTCCTAGCTCTGTCACTTTAGAGGCAGCTGCTGCATTACCGTTGGCGGGACAAACTGCGGCACAAGCTCTCAGTAAGGCTAATGTGAATGAAAACGATCGCGTACTTATCCTCGCTGGAGCCGGTGGTGTTGGACACCTCGCGGTACAAATTGCGATCGCGACGAAAGCGGAAGTCTTTACAACCTGCAGTGAACGAAATTTAGATTACCTTGCGACGCTCGGTGCTCATGCAGTGAACTATCAATTTGCACCAGTGTCAGAACGTGTTGAAGATGTTGATGTTTTGATTGATTTAGTAGGCGGAGATGCTGTGTTAGATGCGCTTAAATGCCTGAAAGACAATGCGAGAGTCATCACCGTTCCAACCATCACAGCTGAGCTGATTTGTGAAAAAGCCAAACTCCTAGGCTTTGAGGCTAGTGGCATGTTGGTTGAACCAGACCCTGCGCAGTTAGATACCTTGTTGTATATGGTCGGCGTTGGCTTACTGAAGACTGAAATTCAACAGGTTTATCCTATGAGTGATGTCATTGGTGCTCACCAGCAGGTCGAATCAGGAAGAACCAGAGGCAAGGTGTTGCTTGATATGACATGCTAGAAGCATTTAACACGAGTTTTGAAAGTTTAGCGCTTTGGTTTTCAGATTCAGCATTATGGGTGCTTTTCATGACCGGTTTTCTCAGTGCCACGTTGTTGCCTGGTGGTTCTGAGGCGGGCTTAGTTGCCACTCTCTCATTAAATCAATACTCCGTTTCTTCAATTGTTATGGTCGCTACTATCGGTAATACGCTTGGTGGCTTAACAAATTATTGGCTTGGCTTGTGGATTCCCAACAAAGCACAAGAGGAAAAGCACGGTCATACCGCATTAAAGTGGCTCTCTAAGTATGGCTATTGGGGATTATTTTTTAGCTGGTTACCTGTAATTGGAGACCCGCTGTGTTTAGCCGCAGGGTGGCTAAGAATGAAGTTTCTGCCTTGCGTGATTTTAATATTTTTAGGAAAGGCTGCTAGGTATAGCTTACTTGCGGCCATCTATCTCGGATTATTTTAAGGAAAGTACATGAAGATGTTTTGGGTTGGCGCGTGTTCACTGTTGGTGATCACGGGCTGTGCATCAAATACGCCAGTTTCATCACTGCCGAAAGGGGTAACTTTCGTTGAGTCATCGAAAGCTGAAGAAGGCAAAGTTAAGATTCCATACCAAAAGTATAAACTCGATAATGGTTTAACGGTGATCTTAGCTCCTGAAGATTCTGACCCATTGGTCCATGTGGATGTGACTTACCATGTTGGTTCAGCTCGTGAAGAAGTGGGTAAGTCTGGTTTTGCGCATTTCTTTGAGCACATGATGTTCCAAGGTTCAGAGAACGTTGGTGACCAAGAGCACTTCAGAATCATCACAGAGGCTGGCGGCACGTTAAATGGTACAACAAACCGCGATCGTACTAACTACTTTGAAACTGTCCCTGCTAACCAGCTCGAGAAAATGCTGTGGTTAGAGTCTGACCGTATGGGCTTTTTGTTGGATGCGGTTTCTCAACGCAAATTTGAAATTCAGCGTTCGACTGTAAAAAATGAGCGAGCTCAGCGTTACGATAATCGTCCTTATGGCTTGATTTGGGAGCGCATGTCCGAAGCGCTATATCCTGAAGGTCATCCGTATTCGTGGCAAACCATTGGTTATGTTGAAGATCTTGATCGTGTTGATGTGAACGACCTCAAAGCGTTTTTCTTGCGTTGGTATGGCCCAAACAATGCGACTATCACGATCGGTGGTGACTTAGACGTTGAACAAACTCTAGAGTGGGTAAATAAGTACTTCGGTTCGATTCCTCGTGGTCCTGAGGTTGAAAATGCGCCGAAACAACCTGCAAAACTGCAAGAAGACAAATACATCACTCTAGAAGATCGTATTCAACAACCTATGGTGATGATCGCGTGGCCAACAACCTACAACGGCGAAGAAAGCCAAGCGTCTCTCGATACATTATCAGAAGTATTGGGGGGCGGTACCAACAGCGTGCTCTATCAAGACCTAGTGAAGACTCAAAAAGCGTTCGATGCTGGTTCATTCCATGATTGTGCTGAACTGGCGTGTAACTTTTACGTTTACGCAATGGGTGATTCTGGAGATAAAGGCGACCTATCAAAACTGTACGACGAGCTTTTACAATCACTTAATCAGTTTGCGGAAAAAGGCGTGACAGAAGATCGCCTTGAGCAGTTGAAGGGTAAAGCGGAAGCGGATGCTATTTTTGCGCTAGAAAGCGTTAAAGGTAAAGTGACTCAGTTGGCTTCCAACGAGACATTTTTCGGCGATCCTGATCGTCTTGAGCAACAGCTTGAACAAATCCGTGCAGTTACGCCGACTTCGGTAGAAAAAGCGTATACGGACTTTATCCAAGGTAAGAACAAAGTGACCCTAAGCGTGGTCCCAAAAGGAAAAACAGACCTTGTCGTAAAACCTGCGACCTTTGTGACACCAAAGCGTACGCTGCCAGAATATGAGAAGATTTCCGATGACCAATTGGCGTATCGTCGTGCGACCGATAACTTCGATCGCTCAGTGCAACCGCCAGTAGGAGAACCAGTGAAAGCGACGATGCCAGAGCTGTACGAGTTACATTTCAAGAATGGCTCAGAGCTGCTTGGTGCAGTTAGCGATGAAACGCCGACGGTGATGATGCAATTTAGTTTACCTGCAGGGACACGTTTTGTTGAAAAGGGTAAAGAAGGTCTTGCCCAATTGACCGCTGCGATGTTGCAAGAAGGTACAACGAAACGCAGTGTCGAAGAGATTCAAGCTGAGCTTGATAAACTAGGTAGTGTTATCTCTGTTAATGCCACAGGTTATACAACAAACATCAGTGTTTCTGCTCTAGAAAAGAACTTAGAGCCGACGTTAAAAATTGTCGAAGAGATGTTGCTGTCTCCTGCATTTAATCAAGATGATTTCGAGCGTGTAAAAATGCAAGCGCTAGAAGGCCTGGTATATGAGCACCAAAATCCAAGTTGGATGGCGTCACAAGCGAGTCGTCAGGTGCTCTATGGGGATTCGGTTTTTGCTCGACCAAAAGACGGCACGCAAGCAGGTGTCAGTGCATTAACGTTGGATGATGTCCGTGAATTCTACTCGAAGCATTACACGCCACAAAGTGCGCAAATCGTCGTTGTTGGTGACATCAATAAACAGGAAATTGAGCAGCAACTGACGTTCTGGAAAAACTGGCAAGATGAAGCTGCGCCATTGTATGCACCGCAAAGCATTGCTGCATTAGGTGAGCAAAAGATCCATCTTGTTGATAAACCAGGAGCGCCGCAAAGTGTGGTCATGATGGTTCGTCAAGGTATGCCTTACGACGCAACGGGCGATTTTTACCTAAGCCAACTGGCAAACTTCAACTTAGCTGGGAACTTCAATAGCCGCATTAACCAAAATCTACGTGAAGACAAGGGTTACACATACGGTGCTTACGGCTATTTCTCTGGTAATCCAGAAACAGGCTCGGTGGTTTTCACCGCGCAAGTACGAGCGGATGCAACGGTTGCTTCGATCATTGAGATGGAAAATGAGCTAAATGAATACTCGCAGTCAGGTATTACTGATGAAGAGATGAAATTTATGCGTCAAGCGGTCGGTCAAAAAGATGCACTGAAATATGAAACGCCAACACAAAAAGCGGAGCTCATCAGTGATATTCTTAAGTACAACCTCGATCATGATTACTTGCAGCAAAGAAACGCTATCGTAGAAAAAGTTGATAAGCAGACGTTGAATGCGCTGGCTCAGAAATGGTTTGATCCAAATGACTATCAAATTATCGTCGTTGGTGATGCTAAATCGTTGCGTCCTCAATTAGAAAAGTTGGGGAAAGACGTAGAAGAGCTTGAAATCATTCGATAGAGTACACATTTAATAGCGGAGAAACGTTTCTCCGCTATTCATCTAGATAAGCAACTTTTCGTGGGTTATTTATCTAGATGTATTAACTATCAATAACTTAGCTTACACTTGTGTTATGTAACAAGTGTCCTGCTCCCAATATAAGCGAACCTCATTTTGACTGATTTTGCTGCGCGACTAAAAAAAGTTGCATCAAACCCCGAAGTATTTAAGCAGTTTGGACGCGGTGTTGAGCGAGAAACTTTGCGCTATCGTCAGGATGGACATCTAGCTACAACTCCTCATCCTGAAGGGTTAGGCTCTGCGTTCACAAATCAATGGATCACAACGGATTTTTCGGAATCATTGTTAGAGTTCATTACGCCTGTGTCACATGAAATTCCAGAACTGATGGCACAGCTGAAAGATATCCATCATTTCACTCAAACCAAAATGGGTGAAGAGAAAATGTGGCCACTATCAATGCCTTGCTACGTAGGCTCAGAGGATGATATTCAGTTAGCCCAGTATGGCTCTTCGAATGCAGCGAAAATGAAAACGTTGTACCGAGAAGGCCTAAAGCGTCGTTATGGCAGCCTGATGCAAATTATTTCAGGTGTCCACTTTAACTTCTCGTTTCCTGAAACATTTTGGGATGCGCTCTATGGCGAGCAAGATGAACAAGCCCGCCAAGATGCTAAGTCTGATGCGTACTTTGCGTTGATCCGTAATTACTACCGCTTTGGCTGGATGATTCCCTACTTCTTTGGTGCATCACCAGCGTTATGTGGCTCTTTTATTCAAGGTCGTGAAACCGATCTGCCATTCGAGAAGATTGGCGGGACATTATATTTGCCGAAGTCGACGTCTTTGCGTTTGAGCGATCTTGGCTATACCAATAGTGCTCAAAGTGTGCTGAAAATTGGTTTTAACAGTATTGACCAATACCTCGATGGTTTGAGTGATGCGATTCGCCACCCATCAGAAGAGTTTGCGAAAATTGGGGTAAAAGTGGATGGTGAATACCGCCAGCTTAATTCCAATATCTTACAAATTGAGAATGAACTGTACGCTCCGATTCGTCCAAAACGTGTATCGAAAAGTGGTGAGAAGCCTTCAGATGCGTTACGACGCGGTGGTGTCGAATACATTGAAGTTCGTTCTCTAGATGTTAACCCATTCAGCGCAGTGGGCTTAAATGAAGATCAAGTACGATTCTTGGATCTCTTCCTTACCTGGGCGGCCTTGTCAGACTCAGACCCTATGGATAACTGTGAATTAGAGTGTTGGCGCGATAACTGGAATAAAGTCATTGTTTCTGGCCGTGAAAAAGGTCTAATGCTGCAAATTGGTTGTCAAGGTGAACGTCTATCTCTACAAGATTGGGCACACCGAGTTTTCGTCGAGTTACGTCAAATAGCACAGCAAATGGATATGACCGCTGGTGGCAGTGCATACCAAGATGTGTGTAATCAACTCGAGACATGGATTGATAACCCAGAACTAACGATCTCTGGTCAACTATTAGAGCTAACGAAAGAGCTGGGTGGGCTAGGTAAAGTTGGTTGTACTCTTGGTATGAAGTACCGTGATGAAAACCTAGCTCACGGTTATCAGTACTACTCACAAGATACGATGGAAACGGAAGTAGCGTCGTCCGTGGAAAAACAAAAGCAAGCAGAGCAGAGTGACACGCTTTCTTTTGATGATTTTTTGGAAGATTACTTTGCTTACCTGAAGCAGTAATGACTAACTAAGGATTGGTGCGGTTGAACATTAAGTCGTCAGTAGTAGCGGTACTTGGAAGCGTGTTACTTGCAGGTTGTGCTACGGCACCGCCAAAGCAGCAGAATAACTTATGCGAGATATTCCGAGAGAAATCCGGTTGGTACGATGATGCCAAAGATATGGAAGATGAATGGGGGACCCCTATTCATGTCGCTATGGCCATCATTAAACAAGAAAGCAGCTTTCGGCACGATGCAAAACCACCTAAAGATTATTTGCTAGGGTTTATTCCTTGGGGACGAGTCAGCAGTGCGTATGGTTACGCTCAAGCTCAAGACCCTGCTTGGGAAGACTTCCAAGATGCCACAGGTCAGGGTGGCTCTCGTACCAACTTCGATGATTCTATGATGTTTGTCGGTTGGTATACTCATGAAACACGGCGTCAGCTAGGGATTTCATTATGGGATCCCTATAACCAGTATCTGGCTTATCATGAAGGGCGAGGTGGGTATAAGCGAGGTACTTATAATCGAAAGCCTAGTTTAATCAAAGTCGCTCGACGTGTTGAACAAACAGCGAAAACTTATGGCTGGCAGCTGAAGCAATGTCGTCAGGAATTAGAAGACAACAGCAGCTGGTTCTTTTAGCCCACAGTCAGTTCATGTGCTGTAGGGATGAATGACATTTATCCATTACCGAAAGGTACTGGAGTTACAATCAGGAGAGATGTAATGCCTTTACTCGATAGTTTTACCGTGGACCACACTCGTATGAATGCACCCGCTGTACGAGTGGCGAAAACCATGCAGACCCCAAAAGGGGATACGATTACTGTTTTCGACTTACGCTTTACTGCGCCAAACAAAGACATTCTTTCTGAAAAAGGTATTCACACCCTAGAGCACCTTTATGCAGGCTTTATGCGTAATCACCTAAACGATGATTCTGTTGAGATCATCGATATTTCGCCTATGGGTTGCCGCACAGGTTTTTACATGAGCCTGATTGGCACACCATCAGAGCAGCAAGTCGCAGATGCTTGGATTGCAGCAATGGAAGATGTGCTGAAGGTAGAAAGTCAGAATAAGATCCCTGAACTTAACGAATACCAATGCGGCACGGCAGCAATGCACTCTTTAAAAGAAGCACAACAGATCGCAAAGAACATTTTGGATGCTGGTGTTTCGGTGAACAAAAATGATGAACTTGCTTTGCCTGAGTCGATGTTAAAAGAGTTGCGCATCAACTAGGTGCTTATTAAGAATAAGAAGCATATTGCCCCAATAAGTAAAAAAGCCTGACATGAGTCAGGCTTTTCTTTTGGTTATTTGGATGTCGATTTTTTCTTCTTCGGATAAACACGAACGAGCTTGATTCGGTTCTCTTCAATCTCAACAAGTTCCATTGGGTGACCCGCTACTCTCACGCTTAAATGGCTCTCTGGAATATCTTCCAGGTGCTCCAAAATAAGACCGTTTAACGTTCTTGGGCCATCCGTTGGTAAATCCCATTTCAGGCCTTTGTTAATATCTCGAATATTGGTGCTGCCTTCAATAAGAAAGCTTCCGTCACCCTGAGGACTGATTTCATCAGAGAGGCTTGGAGAAATTGACGTCGTGAACTCACCAATGATCTCTTCCAGAATATCTTCAAGAGTGATTAGACCGATGATATCACCGTACTCATCCACGATCAGACCGATACGTTGCTTGTTGCGTTGGAATTTCAACATTTGCACGTTCAGTGGTGTGCCTTCTGGGATGTAATAGACCTCATCAGCAGCACGTAATAGCGTTTCTTTGTTGAATTCGTTCTTTTCCAACATCAGACGATAAGCTTCACGCAAGCGCAGCATGCCAACCACTTCATCAATTTGGTCACGATAGAAAACTATGCGTCCATGTGGTGAGTGTGTTAGCTGGCGAACAATGGATTTCCAGTCGTCGTTAATATCAATACCGGTAATTTCATTGCGTGGGACCATAATGTCGTTCACGGTGACGTGCTCAAGATCTAAAATAGACACTAGCATGTCTTGGTGTCGGCGAGGGATCAAACCGCCAGCTTCATTTACCACCGTACGCAGCTCATCGGAGCTAAGATGATCTTCTGCTGAGTGATCCGCTCTTACGCCAAGTAAGCGGATAAAGCCATTCGTAATAAAATTAACAAGCATCACTAAAGGCGACAGTAACTTCATCAGTATGGTCAATAATATACTGCTCGCGTAGGACACGCGTTCAGGGTAAAGCGCTGCAATTGTTTTAGGGGTAACCTCGGCAAAAACCAATACAACCATAGTTAGTGCACCGGTTGCGATAGCGACACCTAAATCACCATACAAACGCATACCAATAATGGTCGCGATCGCGGACGCGAGAATATTAACGAGGTTGTTGCCGATAAGAATAAGACCAATCAAACGATCTGGACGGTCTAATAGTCTTTCGACTCGCTTAGCACCCTTATGCCCGTTTTTGGCTAAGTGTTTTAAGCGATAACGATTCAGAGACATCATCCCTGTTTCTGAACCGGAAAAGTAACCTGATATGACGATAAGACACGCGAGTAGCGCAAACAAGATACCCGTAGAGATGTCGTCCAAAACGTTGCTGTTCCTTGTAAGTATTGGGTTATATAACGGTTGAGTAAGTCCGTTAAGTCAAAGAGTTAAGGCGTACTGTATTTTATCTAGCCTAAAATATAAAGGATAGGAGCCCTAGAGCTCCTTAATTCAAGATGATTTCTTTTACAAAGCGACTGCCAAAATATGCCAGAGTTAACAGTGTTGCTCCTGCAACAGCGAACCATGTGACTTTTCTACCACGCCAGCCTTTTTGATAGTGACCCCAAAGCAGTATTGAGTACACCACCCAAGCGATGAAAGAAAGAATGCCCTTATGTGCCTTACCTTGGGCAAACATATCCTGCACAAAGACAAAGCCAGTAATGAGCGTGGCAGTTAACAATAAGTTACCGATCAAAATAATTTTGAAGAGTTGACGCTCCACCATTAATAGAGGCGGCAGGTTTGGGTTAATCGCCAAAGATTTTTTTGCTTTCAGTTTGTGATCCAGCCAAGCCAACTGAAGCGCATAGAGTGCCCCGATAGTTAAAGTCGCGTATGAGAAGAGCGCAAATGAAATATGAATGAGTAGCTTAGGGTCATTCTCTAGGTGCTTTATAAACGTGCTTGGCAAAAATGTGGCAGCAGATAAATTGATGGCAGCAAAGCTATAAACGACAGGCAATAAAAACCACAGTCGGTTTTTCAACATAGCAAGGCTCATGACCAGAGAAATAATAAAACTGATCAAAGAAGCCACGTTGAGAATACTCAGGTTTTGACCTGAACCATCAAAAATCAGATCACTCAAAATCCACGCATGAAAAACAAGCGCACAGGCAGCACTAGCAAACACTGTTTTTGCTTTGATTCCTGACTGTTGTGAGAGTCCGGGTATGATGGTCGCAATCGCCAAGACATAAAGTATGGCGGCCGCGATGGCTATTAAGCTATCCATGAATCCTAAATATTATTGTGCACGATGGAGAAATTATACCTTGCATTACACTTTGGGGCTACGTTATATCCGACATCAATCGTGAGAGATGAGATATTGAAATTAATAAGTTACCGCACCATATATAAATAGAGACAAGAATAGGACAGCGGTACGGGTATGACTCAGACCTTGGCTAATGTATACTCACACTAATTAATCGCCATTTTAGCGAAGAGACAAAGATGTTTGAGAATTTAACGGATCGATTATCCAAAACGCTGAAAAATATCAGTGGTAAAGGTCGTCTGACCGAAGACAACATTAAAGAAACCCTACGTGAAGTCCGAATGGCTCTACTTGAAGCTGACGTTGCGCTTCCGGTCGTTCGTGAATTTGTGAACCGCGTTAAAGAAAAAGCGGTGGGCGTAGAAGTTTCTAAATCTCTGACTCCAGGTCAGGAATTTATCAAGATCGTTCAAACAGAACTTGAAGCCGTAATGGGTGAGTCGAATGAGGCGCTAAACCTTGCTGCTCAACCACCTGCTGTGCTTCTTATGGCTGGTCTACAAGGTGCGGGTAAAACCACATCGGTAGGTAAGTTATCTAAGCTTCTAAAAGAACGTGACAAGAAGAAAGTCTTGGTTGTGTCTGCCGACGTTTACCGTCCTGCGGCAATCAAGCAGCTTGAAACACTGGCATCAGACATCGGTGTTGACTTCTTCCCATCATCACCAGACCAAAAGCCTATTGATATCGCCAATGCAGCGATTGACCATGCGAAGAAAAAATTCTACGACGTATTGATTGTCGATACCGCAGGTCGTTTGGCAATTGATGAAGAGATGATGGGGGAGATCAAAGATCTTCACGCAGCTATCAACCCAGTAGAAACGCTATTTGTTGTTGACGCCATGACGGGTCAAGACGCAGCAAATACAGCAAAAGCCTTTGGCGATGCGCTACCTCTTACCGGTGTAGTTCTAACTAAGGTTGATGGTGATGCTCGTGGTGGTGCGGCACTTTCAGTACGCCATGTCACGGGCAAGCCAATCAAATTCTTGGGTGTCGGTGAAAAAACTGACGCGCTAGAACCGTTCCACCCAGATCGTGTTGCTTCACGTATTCTTGGCATGGGTGACGTTTTGTCTTTGATTGAAGACCTACAACGCAACGTTGACCAAGAAAAGGCAGAAAAGTTAGCGAAGAAGTTCAAAGAGAAGAAAGGTTTCGACCTTGAAGATTTCCGTGAACAGCTAGGCCAGATGCAAAACATGGGCGGCATGATGGGGATGATGGATAAGCTTCCAGGAATGTCCCAGCTACCAGACAATGTGAAAGACAAAGTCGATGACAAGATGTTCAAACAGATGGAAGCGATCATCAGCTCCATGACAATGAAAGAACGTCAACGCCCAGAAATTATCAAGGGCTCGCGCAAGAAGCGTATCGCGGCTGGTTCTGGTGTGCAGGTTCAAGATGTAAACCGCTTACTAAAACAGTTCACCCAAATGCAGAAAATGATGAAAAAGATGCAAAAAGGTGGCATGAAAGGCATGATGCGCAACATGCAAGGCATGATGGGCGGCATGGGTGGTGGCGGTGGCTTCAACCCATTTGGTCGTTAATTAATCGATCACGCATAGATTCAGGGTGTTAGGTACGTCACAAACTTTAAATTCAATTTATGTTGGTGAAAAAGTAACTAAACTCCTTGCATTGCTCCGGGAGAAGAGTAAACTTCCGGAGCTTTATTTTGGCACGAGACCCCAAGCTGTTTAATTTATTGAATGGTTTTTGGGGTTAATTTTATTTTTGAGAAAGCAAAGAGGACGACATGGTAACCATTCGTTTGGCACGTCACGGCGCTAAAAAGCGTCCATTTTATCAAATCGTAGTAGCGGACAGCCGCAACGCTGCAACTGGCCGTTTCATCGAGAAAGTTGGTTTCTTCAACCCAACTGCTAAAGGTCAAGAAGAAGGTCTACGTCTAGACCTAGACCGCGTTAACCACTGGGTTGGTCAAGGCGCGTCAGTATCTGACCGTGTTGCTAAGCTAGTTAAAGACGCTCAAAAAGCGGCTTAATTTTTTACTTGAAAAGTAGAAACTAGTTTATGTCGATGAAAGGTAAAGAAACAATGAGCAACGAAAAGATTGTTGTAGGCAAGTTTGGTGCTACTTACGGCATTCGTGGTTGGCTTAAGGTTTTTTCCTACACAGACAATGCTGAAAGCATTTTCGATTACAGCCCTTGGTACATTAACCAAAAGGGCAAGTGGGTTGAGTACAAAGTAGAAAGCTGGAAGCGCCATAACAAAGGTATGGTGGCTAAGCTGGAAGGCATGGATGTTCGTGAAGACGCGCATCTAATGACGAACTTTGAAATTGCTATTGACCCTGCGGTACTTCCTGAATTGTCAGAGGATGAGTTCTACTGGCGCGAATTGTTTGGGATGCAAGTTGTAACTACTAAAGGTTACGATCTAGGTGTCGTTACTGACATGCTAGAAACTGGCTCAAACGATGTTCTGGTTGTTAAAGCAAATCTTAAAGATGCTTTCGGGCAGAAGGAACGATTAATCCCGTTCCTTGAAGAGCAAGTGATCATTAATGTTGATCGCGAAGCTCAACGGATCGAAGTTGACTGGGATCCTGGATTCTAATCTCCAAAATTACAGAGCGAGATAAACATGTGGGTTGGCGTTATTAGCCTTTTTCCAGAAATGTTCCGTTCTGTTACTGATTTTGGAGTAACAGGTCAAGCGGTTAAAAAAGGTCTTTTGTCGATTGAGACTTGGAATCCTAGAGATTTCACTCACGACAAACATCGCACAGTCGATGACCGACCTTACGGTGGTGGCCCTGGTATGTTAATGATGGTTCAGCCTTTGCGCGATGCCATTTATACCGCGAAAGCAGCCTCACCGGGCAAGACGAAAGTCATCTACCTTTCTCCTCAAGGTCGCAAGCTCGACCAGAAAGGAGTGGAAGAACTGGCAACGAATGAGAACTTGCTTCTGATTTGTGGTCGTTATGAAGGGGTAGATGAGCGCATCATTCAATCTGAAGTCGACGAAGAATGGTCGATTGGTGATTTTGTGATGACGGGTGGTGAGATACCAGCCATGACGTTAATCGACGCTGTCTCTCGGTTTGTTCCGGGTGTACTAGGGGATTTCGCGTCAGCAGAAGAAGACTCTTTTGCAAATGGCTTGTTAGATTGCCCTCACTATACGCGTCCAGAAGTATTGGATGACAAAGAGGTACCAGCGGTACTGATGTCAGGCAATCACAAGGACATTCGTCAATGGCGACTCAAGCAGTCGTTGGGCCGTACTTGGCTAAGAAGACCAGAGCTCCTGGAAAACCTAGCTCTGACTGACGAACAGGAACAATTACTTGCTGAGTTTGTTAATGAGCATAAAGCCATTAAAGAACATAACGCAAAGTAACCTAATTTATTTAGTATCAGTTTATTCTAGGAATTTAAAAATGAGTAACATCATCAAAGCTCTTGAAGAAGAGCAAATGAAATCAGACCTACCTAAATTTGCACCAGGTGACACTGTTGTAGTTCAAGTTAAGGTAAAAGAAGGTGACCGTGAGCGTCTACAGGCTTTCGAAGGCGTTGTAATCGCAATCCGTAACCGTGGTCTACACTCTGCTTTCACTGTACGTAAGATCTCTAACGGTGAAGGTGTTGAGCGTACGTTCCAAACACACTCTCCAATCGTTGATAGCATCGAAGTTAAACGCCGTGGTGCAGTACGTCGTGCCAAGTTGTACTACCTACGTGAGCGTTCTGGTAAGTCTGCTCGTATCAAAGAGAAACTTGCTAAGAAGTAATGCTATAACTAGTGTTCTCATCTTAAACGGAGTCCTTTTAGGGCTCCGTTTTTTTATTTGTGTAATTAGCTTGCTCGTTTCTTTTCACCCGAACTGAACTGTCGATGCTCATGCACTGATGTACACTCCACGCCTCTGCCTTGCTGTGAATAGATTCCTGATGTCGCTATGGCTCCTCGGAATGACGGGAAATGATGAT
>NZ_JAWOQN010000011.1:47396-164948 GCF_033337395.1 Vibrio sp. YT-19(2023)
CAAATATTACTGGGTACTGTGGTTAAAATTCGTCATTCTGGATAGCGACGAAGGAGCGTGATTCAGAATCTACTAGTCGAGCATGCAATTGTTTAAGTTGTTAGCTTCATCCTTGCTATGAGTAGATTCCTGATGTCGCTATGGCTCCTCGGAATGACGGGAAATGATGATCAAATATTACTGGGTACTGTGGTTAAAATTCGTCATTCTGGATAGCGACGAAGGAGCGTGATTCAGAATCTACTAGTTGAGAATGTAAGTGTTTAAGTTGTTAGCTTCATCCTTGCTGTTAGTAGATTCTTAATGTCGCTATGGCTCCTCGGAATGACAGTAAATGATGGTCAAAGATTACAGAGTACCGTGGTTAAAACTCGTCATTCTGGACAGCGACGAAGGAGCGTGATTCAGAATCTACTAGTTGAGAATGTAAGTGTTTAAGTTGTTAGCTTCATCCTTGCTATGAGTAGATTTCTGATGCCGCTATGGCTCCTCGGAATGACAGGAAATGATGGTCAAAGATTACAGAGTACCGTGGTTAAAATTCGTCATTCTGGACAGCGACGAAGGAGCGTGATTCAGAATCTACTAGTCGAGCATGCAAGTGTTTACGTTGTTAGCTTCATCCTTGCTATGAGTAGATTCCTGATGTCGCTATGGCTCCTCGGAATGACGGAAAATGATGGTCAAAGATTATATAGCACTGAGGTTCAAATTCGTCATTCTGGACAGCGACGACGGAGCGTGATTCGGTTCCCCAAGAAGGAACCTAGGGTATTCCTTTACCCTAGGTCTCAATTTAATACTGGTCTTCAGACCAGCCATCACTATCGGACATATCGGGTGCGCCTGGGATGGTGTTTTCTTCATCTGCCCATTCACCAAAATCAATCATTTGGCATTGTTTACTGCAGAAAGGGCGATGAGGACTTTGTTCTCCCCATTCTACGTCGGCGCCACATTGTGGACATTGAACGATGGTAACTTTAGACATAGTTGAGCGTCCCATTACTAATTGGTGTTAAAGGGTAGTATACCTAAACGAATTAAAGATGGCTTATTCAACGCGCTATTGCTGCTACGAAATTTTATCAAATATAAGCGCAATAAAGCGTTGAATTTTAGATTATGGAGGCGAGGCGTAGTGTCGTCTTAGCTGCACACAGCAAGTTCAAATTCAATATCTTGTGTGCACGCTTGACCGTTTTCAAACGACATGAACTTGATCGCAAAGCGGTTTTTATGGCCTGAAATCATAGGATACACGCCATATTCCATTGGGATGTGAAGTCTTAGAATGTTGGCTTCATCAGCGTCACTTTGGAAGAAACCTGCACGACCGATTTGAGCTTTGAAATGTCCGGTCTCTCTAGTGAGCTTTAACCATAACGAAAGCGCATCAGATAAGGGCTTTAAGCTTGCTTGCCACTGTTGTGCATCACGCTTTTTACGTTCAATAGGTAGATGAAGCCAGTAGTGTAATGCTGGCAGATCAAAACAGCATGAACCACCCGGTAGATTAAAGCGTTGACGGATAGAGCTTAGGAAGCGATCTTCTTTTAGTGCTTGGCCAAAACGTTCAGCACCCATTAGTTGGCTATGAACGACATCTATCTCTTGTAGTAGGGTATTTAATGCGTCTTGATCGACACCATCAACATTGAGCCAATGGCGGTACGACAGCCGCTGCTTCTCAAGATCTTTAGCCAGTTCACTTTTCAGTTGGATTTGTTCGAAGATCTCAACCATATCGAATAACGCACGGAAAAACAGTTGATACTGATGATTTTCGCTAAACCCAGAGGCCAAGTGAGCCTGACGCAGCAGAGACTCCACTCTTAGATAAATACGAGTTTTCTCATTTAACGGATGTTCAAATTTGTGCGTGGTCATCGACATAAGCCTTTGTGAGTTTCGTTCCTATTTTCGCAGATTTTTCTTACACATGGCTAGGTACTTTTCGTGCAAATCTGTGATTTGAAGCAAAAGATCAGGGTCACTTGGATTATTCTTAACCACATCGTCTGCAAGCGCGAGCCTTTGCTCTCTTGATGCTTGAGAGGCAAGGATGGCGCGAACTTGATCTTCACTCACATTGTCTCGTTTCATCGTGCGAGATATCTGTGTATTCGGTTCTACATCGACGACAAGAACGCGATCACACAAACTATCTAGCTTGTTTTCTACGAGCAACGGCACCACAAGTAACGCATACTCTGAAGTGACTTGCTGCAAATCTTCGATCATCTTTTCACGAATTATCGGGTGCAACAGTGCGTTGAGCCATGCTTTTTCATCTGAATTCGAAAAGATTTTTTCTCTCAGCTTTGCGCGATCTAAAGTTTGGTCTTCACGAACGATATCGTGACCAAAGTGTTCAATAATCGCGTTTAGGCCGGGAGTACCTGGATCGACAACTTCTCTTGCTACAATGTCGGCATCGACGATATCGATTTTAAATTGTTGTTTGAACAGATTCGCGACGGTTGTTTTTCCACTAGCGATACCACCTGTTAAACCAATAACCAAAGCCATTTACACTCCTAGAACTGAAGTAAAGTACCAGTTTAAAATCTGGTCGCCCCAAATTAAGCTTATCCAACCAGCAATTGCTAAGTAAGGACCGAAAGGGAAAGCTTTTTCAATTCCCTGCTTTTGCAAGCGTAGTTGAATGATGCCAAATACGATGCCAACCACAGAAGAAAGTAGAATGATCATCGGCAGTGACTGCCAACCTAGCCAAGCTCCTAGTGCCGCCAGTAGTTTAAAATCACCATACCCCATTCCTTCTTTACCGGTAAGTAACTTAAAGCCCCAGTAAACGGACCAGAGACATAGGTAACCAGCAATAGCACCAATGACAGAATCTTGTAGAGTAACAGGACTTATTTCGACTAATGCTAAGGCAATGCCAGCCCAAGTTAATGGTAATGTTAATTGGTCAGGTAACAACATAGTATCGAGATCGATAAATGTTGCGGCGATTAAGATAAAAGTAAAAAAGAGTAGGGCAACGGTAAAGTAACTAAAACCAAAGTAATAAGCTATAAAGCCTGAACAGAACGCGGTGAGCAGTTCAATCAGTGGATAGCGTGCACTAATGGTTGCCTGACAGTTGTGACATTTGCCTTTTAAAAGCAGCCAGCTAATCACAGGAATGTTGTCGAGAATACGTATCGGTGTTGCGCATTTCTGGCAGGAGGAGCGTGGGACGCTCAAGGTCAGCACTTCTTTAGGAGGTTCTATTTTGTATTCAGGAAATGACTCGGCACATTCGCGTCGCCATTCTAGTTCCATGATTTTAGGTAGTCGATAAATAACCACATTGAGGAAGCTACCCACGATCAGACCGAAGATGGTGGCAAACACAACGAATAGCCAAGGGTAGTACTGGAATACTTCCATATTTGTCTCTTGAGCGATGAGTGAAATCAGCAAGATGCTGTTTTAAAGGAGTTAACAGCTCATTCTAGCCCAATACACTCATTAAGTTAAAGATTGGCAAGTACATTGCTGTCACTAATCCGCCAACAACGATACCTAAAAATACGATAATTAGTGGCTCTAGAATTTTACTAAGGTTGTCGACGGTGTTGTCGACTTCAAACTCGTAGATCGTTGCAACTTTATTGAGCATATCGTCAAGTCGACCAGACTCTTCACCGATCATAACCATTTGTAACACCAATTCAGGGAACACATTACAGTTGCGCATGGCTACATACATTGGCATACCTGCGGCGGTATCACGGTACACTTCTTCTATGGCGAGTTGATAGTGTAAGTTTCCTGAGGTTTTTGATGTGGTTTTTAAACTGGTTAGAATTGGAATACCCGCTGTAAAGCTTGTGGCGAGTGTTCGACTAAATTTGGCGATAGCGGCTTTTGATAATACAGGGCCCAGAACAGGAAATTTAAGCACAGAGCGGTTGAGCATTAAGCGAAAAGAATCTGAACGCTTAGAGAGGATTCTCGCCGAGGTGAATAAACTAATGGAGCCTAGTGCGATAAACGGACTCCAGTTTTGTGTCCAGGCGGAAAGATCTAACACTTGCCTGGTAAACCAAGGTAAATCAGCACCAAAACCAACAAACATTTTTTCGAACTCGGGAATGACTTTGGTGAGCATGATAAACGACACGCCTAACGCGACTAGCACTACCATCGCTGGGTAAATCAGTGCTTTGATCACTTTCGCACGGAGTTGTTCATTTTTTTCTCGGTAGGTGGCTAAGCGCTCGAATACTTCCGCTAAGTTACCGGATTGCTCACCTGTTGCGATAAGGTCGGTATAGAGTGGGTCAAAGTGTTCACTTGCAGTGCGCATGGCTTTTGACATAGGCGTACCCGCTTCGACGGCGCGTGTTACGCTCATCAAAATGGATTTCATCTCTGCTTTTTTATTGTTTTCTGAGACCAATTTTAAAGCCTGAACTAAGGGCACACCGGTTATCAACATCGTCGAAATTTGACGGGTAAACACCGTGATGTCTCTGCCTTTTACGCGATGGCTGAGTTTAGTGAGAAACGAGATACTGCTTTTCTTTAACTTCTTGATCTTGATATGCTGTGCGTTTAGACGTTCGCGTACTTCAATTTCTGTCATCGCGAGGGTTTGTCCAGACGTCTTTTTGCCTGAACTATTGATGCCTTTCCAGCGGAAGTTTTTAAGTTGTGGTGTAGTGCTTTTCATGGATGTGACTGCTGATTAAAGGATTAAAAATAAAGTACACGCTGTAGTTCACTAAAACTTGTGATCCCTTGTTTGAGTTTTTCTATGCCCGACATTTGTAACGTGCTCATACCATTTGCGATGGCGAGTTTTTCTAGTTCATGTACCGAGGCACCTTTAATAAGCGCTTCGGAAAGAAATTCATCAAAGCGCATCACTTCATAAATCCCCGTCCGGCCGGAATAACCATGGGTACACTCATTGCATCCATCGGGATTGGCTTTAAAAATGTTGTCGCTTGCTTGAATTCCAAGATGTTGTAGCTGAACCGTAAGCTCTTGTGATTGTTTACAGTGCGAGCACAGTTTACGGGCCAAGCGCTGGGCAATAATCAAACTAAGAGATGAGGCCAAGTTAAAGCTTTCTACGCCCATGTTTGATAAACGAATAACCGTTTCAGCCGCAGAATTGGTATGTAAGGTTGAAAGTACTAAGTGACCAGTTTGCGAGGCTTTGATCGCGATTTCTGCAGTGTCTAAGTCACGAATCTCACCGACCATTACCACATCGGGGTCTTGACGTAAGAAAGAGCGCAGTGCTTCGGCAAAACCAAAACCAATCTTAGGCTGGACTTGAACTTGGTTAATGCCCGATAAGTTAATTTCTACTGGGTCTTCTGCCGTAGAAATGTTGATTTCTGGTTTATTGAGGATACTCAGCCCGGTGTACAAAGAAACGGTTTTTCCGCTCCCGGTTGGACCTGTCATCAGAATCATGCCTTGTGGGCGACGCAGCGCATCCAAGTACAATTGTTTTTGTTGTTCGCTATAACCAAGCTTGTCGATATCCAATGACGCAGAGCTGCTGTCGAGCAGTCGTAGTACAATTTTCTCTCCAAATAGAGTAGGCAGTGTGGATACACGCATATCAATTGCGGTGTCTTGATTCAACTTGAGCTTAATACGCCCATCTTGTGGTAAACGTCGCTCTGCAATATCAAGCTTAGAGAGGATTTTGATACGAGCGGATAAGCGGCGACTCAAGTGGCTTGGTGGCTGCTGTGTTTCAATTAAGATGCCATCACAGCGCAGGCGCACGCGGTACATCTTTTCATAAGGCTCAAAGTGGATATCGGATGCGCCTTTGCGCACAGCGTCCAATAGAATTTGGTTGATGTAACGGCTAACAGGAGACTCATCTTGGCTCAAGTCTTCAATGTTGTCGATTTCATCTGCGCCCACGTCAACTAGGTTGGCTAACTCTTCTTGGTTGATCTCTTTTAACCCGGACTTCTCATGACTCAATGAACGACCATACAAGCGTCGAATTGCCGCGCTGAGTTGACTAAAATCCCCCAAGACCAATTCAACCTGTAAACCAGTGGCAAAGCGAAAATCATCTTCTGCTTGTTGGTTGGTGGGGTCGGCAACCGCTAATAATAACGTTGAAGACGTACGCTGGAGTGGGAGTGCGTTATGCCGCGTGATTAATTCCCTAAGGCCAAGTTGCTGACAAAGCGAAGCATACTCGTACTGAGATAACTCGGGCTGATTTAAACCAAAGAGAGAACTTAAGTGCTCAGCGAGTTCGCTTGATGTAAATAATCCAGAACTGAGTAAAGCCTCTGGCATCGAAATGCCAGAAGCTTTGACTTGCTCTATTAACGATTCTTCTTGGGAAAACGTCAGTAACCCTTTTTGGCGAAGAGCCGTGGATAGGTTGGTCAACATTTAAGTTAGTTTGGGCAGTAGTCTGTTTGTGCTTTACCGCCAGCTTTACATGAAGCCCCCCACTCTAAGCCTTGAGTTTTATATGATGCAGCCATGATATATTGCTCGCCTTTAGCAATAGGTCCCTTAACTTCATCAGCTGCTGCAATAACTGCTATCGCACCAGAAACGCTAGCATCTGTGGCTTTAACAACGCTAATTTCAATATTATTCAAAACGAATTTAGCGGGAATTCCATTTTCTTCCTTTACACATTCACTAATAAATGTTGTTTCATTTGAGGCATTCTCATGGGCACATAATTCTACTGCTAATTTGGCTGCCGCAGCTGCTTTTGGAAATTCTGACAATGTCGCTTTCTTAGTATAATTTTGGTAAGCAGGAACTGCGAAAGCAGATAAGATGCCAATAATCGCCACCACAATCATTAACTCAATCAGAGTAAAACCCTGTTGTTTTTTCTGTTTACTGTTTTTCATTTTTAACCCTTAATTAATAATGCTCTTGCATTAGCGAAAGATTATGGAGAGTTAAGGCGAGTTGAAAATGGGGAAGAGATGGGCTCTCGAGTGAGATAAAACTCTTTGGTGAAAAGTTGCACATCGTATGCAGAGTTTTGCGAGTAGCACTATTTTTTTAGTGGATAAAAAGAAAGGGCCAATAGGCCCTTTTAAATGATGAATTACTCACAACTAACTGAGTTAGTTGAAGTAATTAGAGATTTATTACTTTTATTATTTGAAGCGCATCGAAAGATCCATCGCTTTTAGATGCTTAGTCAACGCGCCTACCGAAATGTAATCGACACCGGTTTCTGCGTATTCTGCGATGGTCTCTAGCGTAATGTTACCTGAGTTCTCTAAAGCGGCACGACCTGCGTTAATCGCTACGGCTTCACGCATCATTTCTTTTGTGAAGTTATCGAGCATGATGATGTCGGCACCAGCCTCTATCGCTTGTTTCAACTCTTCTAAGCTTTCCGTTTCTACTTCTACTGGTTTGCCTGGGTTAAGCTCTTTCGCTTTTTGGATGGCTTGAGTGATGCCACCACAAGCAATAATGTGGTTTTCTTTAATAAGGTAAGCGTCGAACACGCCGATGCGATGGTTAAAGCCACCACCACACGTCACGGCGTATTTTAGTGCGCTACGCAGACCAGGAATGGTTTTACGTGTATCTAGTAGACGGCACCCAGTATGCGCGATTTTTTCAGCGTACTCTGCGGTAACTGTT
This sequence comes from Vibrio sp. YT-19(2023), assembly GCF_033337395.1. NCBI lineage: Bacteria > Pseudomonadati > Pseudomonadota > Gammaproteobacteria > Vibrionales > Vibrionaceae > Vibrio > Vibrio sp. YT-19(2023). The sequence goes on from NZ_JAWOQN010000011.1 coordinate 55,029, forward strand.
GCGCAGCCAGACAGCGTTTGGATGAAGTTCATTGCGTTACGCTCACCAGTCAACAAGTCACGAGCAGGGCCTGTCAGCGTGCAAAGGGTTTGGTTAGGTTCGACTTTATCGCCGTCCTTTACGTGCCATTCAATGCTGACCTTGCCACCGAGCTGTTTAAAAACTTCATCAGCCCATGCTTGACCACAGAACACACCATGCTCACGAGTAATAATCGTTGCGGTATTAACCGCATCGGCAGGGATCAAAGATGCAGTAATGTCGTTATCTGCGTCGACACTGCCACCTAGATCTTCTTTTAAGGTATCAGCGACAGAGCGAGTGATCTCTAAAGGGAGTTGTTGTTTAAGGTATTCTAGGCGTTCTTGAATGTTGTGTGTGTTCTTCATCGCAAATCTTGTCTTGAAAGGGAGATGGCAACGAATGATACTCTCCGGTGTCAATAATTTCAGCAGTTAATTTGCAAAGTAGAGAGGTTGATATGCGCCCAATTATCGAGAATGGCTGGCTGACACAAGCAAAGCATGTTCCGTCACCATTTTTTGATGCCCGCTCTGATATAAACGACATCTCTCTGCTGGTGGTACACAATATCAGTTTGCCTCCTGGGCAGTTTGGTGGACCATATATAGAGGACTTCTTCACTGGCAAGCTAGACCCAAATGAACATCCATTTTTTGAAGCTATTCACAAAATGGGCGTTTCTGCACATTGCTTGATTAAAAGAAACGGCGAGGTTGTTCAATTTGTTTCTTTTCTTGATAGAGCATGGCATGCCGGTCAATCCAGTTTCGCAGGCAGGGAGCGTTGTAATGACTATTCCATTGGTATCGAGCTTGAAGGGACAGAATTTACTGCCTACACAGAAGCGCAATATCAATCACTTGCAGAGATCACTGAGGTGATTATGCAGTCTTATCCTCAAATCACCCCGCCACGAATTACCGGTCATCAATATATTGCGCCCTTGAGAAAAAGCGATCCTGGTCTAAGCTTTGATTGGGTGAAATATAGACTGCTTATACAGCGTTGATTTGTAGCGAAAGTGTAAATTCAAAAAAGCGAAATAAATAAGGCATACGATCAGGTATGCCTTTTTTTGATACCAGAAATATTAATGATTGTTAAAAGTTAACTACACTTTTACGCTCGTACATGCCGTTTTGGTGAATAAATAGACTGATAATTTTGTCATTTTCTGTATTTCTTTTCCAAAACTGCTAGCACGTCGACTTCCCATTTGTATGCTTTATGTAATTGGTCATACCAATTCTATTGCTGTTTTAACAGTCGATTGTTATCAGAGTGTTGGAAGTAAGCTCGTTCTATGATTTAGGTCAATTTTCGGCTGGACAGTGGCGTTTTAATTATGTTAATTTCTGCACCAACTTAAAATTGGTATTACCAATTACCTGCAAGAGTAGAAGAACAATAAATTATGGCTTATCAAAGGATTCGTCAGCCAAAACTCTCTGATGTTATAGAACAAGAGTTAGAAAGGTTGATAGTGGAAGGAACATTGTCTCCGGGGCAACAACTGCCTCCAGAGCGTGAACTGGCAAAACAGTTCGATGTGTCTCGTCCTTCAGTCCGAGAAGCCATTCAACGCTTGGAAGCGAAGCGTTTGTTGACTCGTCGCCAAGGTGGCGGAACATTCGTAAGTGAGAATATCTGGAAGAGCTTTTCAGATCCCTTGTTGAATTTGTTGTCTAGTCATTCTGAAACCCAGCTTGATGTGCTTGAGTCTCGTCATGCGATGGAAGGAATTTCAGCCTACTTTGCAGCTTTACGTGGTACCGAAGAAGATTTTGCGCGTATTCAAGGTTGCCTTGAGCGCATTAGCCAAGAGCAAGCAAACAACGATATCGAAGCTGAATCTGCGGAAGTGATGCAATTTTTGATCGCTTTGACAGAAGCCGCGCACAACGTGGTTCTGTTGCACATTGTTCGAAGCTTAGCGCCTTTGCTTGAGCAAAATATTCTACAAAATTTTAAATTACTACGTCGCCGCCCAGAAGCGGTCGAGAAAGTCAGTAAACACCGAGCCAATATCGTGGATGCGATTGTTTCTGGTCAGCCTGAAAAGGCGCGAGAAATGTCCCACTCGCACTTGGCTTACATCGAAGAAACATTGTTGGATTTGACTCGAGAAGAGTCTCGACGAGAGCGTTCTCTACGTCGAATTCAGCAGGGTAACGACTCGTAAGAGCGTTACTTAAATAAGTAGATCCAACCAACAGAAGGATAGATCGCCATGTCTGATATGAAGCATGACGTAGATGCACTGGAAACTCAAGAATGGCTACAAGCGCTTGAGTCAGTTGTACGTGAAGAAGGTCTAGAGCGTGCTCAATTCCTATTAGAGCAAGTTCTAGATAAAGCACGTCTAGACGGTGTTGATATGCCAACAGGTATCACAACTAACTACATCAACACGATTCCTGCAGACCAAGAACCAGCATACCCAGGTGACACAACACTTGAGCGTCGTATTCGCTCAATTATTCGTTGGAACGCTATCATGATCGTTCTACGTGCATCTAAGAAAGACCTAGAGCTAGGCGGCCACATGGCGTCTTTCCAGTCTTCTGCTGCGTTCTACGAGACATGTTTCAACCACTTCTTCCGTGCACCAAACGAGAAGGATGGTGGCGACCTAGTTTACTACCAAGGTCACATTTCACCAGGTATCTACTCACGTGCATTCGTTGAAGGTCGTCTAACTGAAGAGCAGCTAGACAACTTCCGTCAAGAAGTAGACGGCAAAGGTATTCCTTCATACCCGCACCCTAAACTGATGCCTGAATTCTGGCAGTTCCCGACAGTATCGATGGGCCTAGGTCCAATCGCTTCTATCTACCAAGCTCGTTTCCTTAAGTACCTAGAAGGCCGTGGTCTTAAAGATACTTCAGAGCAGCGCGTTTACGCGTTCCTAGGTGACGGTGAGATGGATGAGCCAGAATCACGTGGTGCTATCTCTTTCGCTGCGCGTGAGAAACTAGACAACCTATGCTTCCTAATCAACTGTAACCTACAGCGTCTAGATGGCCCTGTAATGGGTAACGGTAAGATCATTCAAGAACTTGAAGGTCTGTTCAAAGGTGCTGGTTGGAACGTAGTGAAGGTAATCTGGGGTAACAACTGGGATTCACTACTAGCTAAAGATACGACTGGTAAGCTTCTACAGCTTATGAATGAAACGATCGACGGCGACTACCAAACATTCAAATCAAAAGATGGCGCGTACGTACGTGAGCACTTCTTTGGTAAGTACCCAGAGACAGCTGCACTTGTTGCTGACATGACTGATGACGAAATCTTCGCACTTAAGCGTGGTGGTCACGAGTCTTCTAAGCTATACGCGGCATACAAAAACGCGGCAGAAACTAAAGGTCGTCCAACAGTAATCCTAGCTAAGACTGTTAAAGGTTACGGCATGGGTGAAGCGGCTGAAGGTAAGAACATCGCGCACCAAGTTAAGAAGATGGACATGACTCACGTACTACACCTACGTGATCGTCTAGGTCTTCAAGACATCCTAACTGACGAAGCAGTGAAAGAGCTTCCGTACCTGAAACTTGAAGAAGGTTCAAAAGAGTACGAATACCTACACGCTCGTCGTAAAGCGCTACACGGCTACACGCCACAGCGTCTACCAAAATTCACTCAAGAATTCATCGTTCCTGAGCTAGAAGAATTCAAGCCACTACTAGAAGAACAGAAGCGTGATATCTCTTCTACTATGGCATTCGTACGTGCGCTAAACGTTCTACTTAAGAACAAGAACATTGGTAAGAACATCGTTCCTATCATTGCTGACGAAGCACGTACATTCGGTATGGAAGGTCTGTTCCGTCAAATCGGTATCTACAACCCGCACGGCCAAACTTACACACCAGAAGACCGTGGCGTTGTTTCTTACTACAAAGAAGCGACTTCAGGTCAGGTTCTACAAGAAGGTATCAACGAGCTAGGTGCTATGTCTTCATGGGTTGCTGCTGCGACTTCATACTCGACAAACGACCTACCAATGATCCCGTTCTACATCTACTACTCAATGTTCGGCTTCCAACGTGTTGGCGACATGGCGTGGATGGCTGGTGACCAACAAGCACGTGGTTTCCTACTAGGTGCAACTGCGGGTCGTACAACGTTGAACGGTGAAGGTCTACAGCACGAAGACGGCCACTCGCACATTTTGGCGGGTACGGTTCCTAACTGTATTTCTTACGACCCAACATTCGCGTACGAAGTAGCAGTAATCATGCAAGACGGTATCCGTCGCATGTACGGTCCAGAACAAGAAAACGTGTTCTACTACCTAACGCTAATGAACGAAAACTACGCAATGCCAGCAATGCCAGAAGGCGCTGAAGAAGGCATCCGTAAAGGTATCTACAAGCTAGAAACTTACACGGGCGACAAAGCGAAAGTTCAGCTAATGAGCTCTGGTACTATCATGAATGAAGTACGTAAAGCAGCTCAAATCCTAAGCGAAGATTACGGTGTTGCTTCTGATGTTTACTCTGTAACGTCATTCAACGAACTAACTCGCGATGGCCAAGATGCAGAGCGTTTCAACATGCTTCACCCAGAAGCGGAAGCGAAAGTACCTTACATCCAAACAGTAATGGGTACTGAACCTGCTATCGCAGCAACTGACTACATGAAGAACTACGCAGAGCAGGTTCGTGCATACATTCCTGCTGAGTCTTTCAAAGTTCTTGGTACTGATGGCTTCGGTCGTTCAGACAGCCGTGAAAACCTACGTCGTCACTTCGAAGTGAACGCAGGTTACGTAGTAGTAGCAGCGCTAACTGAACTAGCGAAACGTGGCGAAGTTGAGAAATCTGTAGTTGCAGAAGCAATTAAGAAATTCGACATCGACACAGAGAAAACAAACCCGCTATACGCTTAATTAAGAAGGTAGATAAGAAATGGCAATCGAAATTAATGTACCAGACATCGGTGCGGATGAGGTTGAAGTTACTGAGATTCTTGTAAGCGTTGGCGACAAGGTTGAAGAAGAGCAGTCTCTGATCACAGTTGAAGGCGATAAAGCTTCTATGGAAGTTCCTGCTTCTCAAGCGGGTATCGTTAAAGAAATCAAAGTTGCAGAAGGCGACAAGGTTTCTACTGGTTCTCTAATCATGATTTTCGAAGCCGAGGGTGCAGCTGACGCTGCACCTGCTCCTGCGGCAGAAGCAGCTCCAGCAGCAGCTCCAGCTCCAGCAGCAGCGGCAGAACTAAAAGAAGTTCACGTACCAGACATCGGTGGTGATGAAGTAGAAGTTACTGAAATCATGGTTGCCGTTGGCGACAGCATCGAAGAAGAGCAATCTCTTCTAACTGTTGAAGGCGACAAAGCTTCTATGGAAGTTCCAGCGCCATTCGCAGGTACTCTAAAAGAGATCAAAGTTGCAGCAGGCGATAAAGTATCGACTGGCTCACTTATCATGGTGTTCGAAACAGCAGGTTCAGGCGCTCCAGCAGCACCAGCGGCAGCTGAAGCTCCTGCGGCAGCAGCTCCAGCAGCGTCTGCGGCAAAAGAAGTTAACGTACCAGATATCGGCGGCGACGAAGTTGAAGTTACTGAGATCATGGTTGCGGTTGGCGACACAGTGGAAGAAGAGCAATCTCTAATCACTGTTGAAGGTGACAAAGCTTCTATGGAAGTTCCTGCACCATTCGCTGGCACAGTTAAAGAAATCAAGATTGCAGCTGGCGACAAAGTGTCTACTGGCTCACTAATCATGGTATTCGAAGTGGCGGGCGCAGCACCTGCTCCTGCAGCAGCTCCAGCTCAAGCGGCAGCACCTGCAGCTCCAGCTCCTAAAGCAGAAGCTCCAGCGGCAGCAGCTCCAGCAGCGACTGGCGATTTCAAAGAAAACGATGAGTACGCTCACGCGTCTCCAGTTGTTCGTCGTCTAGCGCGTGAATTTGGCGTTAATCTTTCTAAGGTTAAAGGTTCTGGTCGTAAGAGCCGTATCCTAAAAGAAGACGTTCAAGCTTACGTGAAAGATGCACTTAAGCGTCTTGAGTCTGGCGCAGGTGCAGCAGCATCTGGCAAAGGCGACGGCGCGGCTCTTGGTCTACTACCATGGCCAAAAGTGGACTTCAGCAAGTTTGGTGAGACAGAAGTTCAACCGCTATCTCGCATTAAGAAGATCTCTGGCGCAAACCTACACCGTAACTGGGTAATGATCCCGCACGTTACACAGTGGGATAACGCAGACATCACGGCTCTTGAAGCATTCCGTAAAGAGCAAAACGCGATTGAAGCGAAGAAAGACACTGGCATGAAGATCACACCACTTGTGTTCATCATGAAAGCGGTAGCTAAAGCGCTTGAAGCGTTCCCAGCGTTCAACTCTTCTCTATCAGAAGACGGTGAGAGCCTAATTCTGAAGAAATACGTGAATGTTGGTATCGCGGTAGATACACCAAACGGTCTAGTTGTTCCTGTATTTAAAGACGTGAACAAGAAAGGCATCTACGAGCTATCTGAAGAGCTAATGGCGGTTTCTAAGAAAGCACGTGCTGGTAAGCTAACTGCGGCTGACATGCAAGGTGGCTGTTTCACTATCTCTAGCCTAGGCGGTATCGGCGGTACGGCGTTTACTCCAATCGTAAACGCACCAGAAGTTGGTATCCTAGGTGTGTCTAAGTCAGAAATGAAACCGGTATGGAACGGTAAAGAGTTCGAACCGCGTCTACAACTTCCACTGTCTCTATCATACGACCACCGTGTGATCGATGGTGCTGAAGGTGCGCGCTTCATCACTTACCTAAACTCATGTCTATCTGACATTCGTCGTCTAGTTCTGTAATAGAAATTAGATGAATGAGAGGCGGCAACTTAGCCGCCTCTGCTAATCATAATTACCGACAATTTGGTTATCAGCCTTGCTTCGTTCAGGGTTTTCACAATCGAATTGTTGTCTAGCTCACAGGCTAAATTGATTTACTTTTCACACCATTAACATCTCTGTAAACTGTTAGCGGTCTGAAAATAACTGTTTAAAACAAATCTCTCTTAAACATAAAAAATCGATACCCACTCAGCCTGTTAGGGATAATGACTACAAGAGGTCAAAATGAGCAAAGAAATTAAAGCCCAAGTTGTTGTACTTGGTTCTGGTCCTGCTGGTTACTCCGCTGCATTCCGTTGTGCGGACTTAGGTCTTGAAACTGTACTAGTTGAACGTTACAGCACGCTTGGCGGTGTATGTCTGAACGTGGGTTGTATCCCATCTAAAGCACTGCTTCACGTTTCTAAAGTAATTGAAGAAGCGAAAGCGATGGCTGACCACGGCGTTGTGTTCGGTGAGCCTCAAACAGACATCAGCAAAATCCGCATCTGGAAAGAAAAAGTTGTTAACCAACTAACTGGCGGCCTAAGCGGTATGGCTAAGATGCGTAACGTAACAGTAGTTAACGGTTACGGTAAGTTCACTGGCCCTAACTCTATCCTTGTAGAAGGTGAAGGTGAGCCAACAGTTGTTAACTTTGACAACGCAATCGTTGCGGCTGGTTCTCGTCCAATCAAACTGCCATTTATCCCGCATGAAGACCCACGTATTTGGGACTCTACTGACGCTCTAGAACTAAAAGAAGTGCCAGAAAAACTGCTTATCATGGGCGGTGGTATCATCGGTCTAGAAATGGGTACGGTTTACCACTCTCTAGGTTCTAAAGTTGAAGTTGTTGAAATGTTTGACCAGGTAATTCCTGCAGCAGACAAAGATATCGTGAAAGTATTTACTAAGCGTATCAAAGACAAGTTCAAGCTAATGCTAGAAACGAAAGTAACAGCAGTTGAAGCAAAAGAAGACGGTATCTACGTTTCAATGGAAGGCAAGAAAGCGCCAGCTGAAGCTGAGCGTTACGATGCGGTTCTAGTTGCTATCGGTCGTGTACCAAATGGTAAGCTAATCGACGGTGAAAAAGCGGGTCTAGAAATTGACGAGCGCGGCTTCATCAACGTTGATAAGCAAATGCGTACTAACGTTCCTCACATCTTCGCGATCGGTGATATCGTTGGTCAACCAATGCTTGCTCACAAAGGTGTGCATGAAGGTCACGTAGCTGCTGAAGTTATCTCTGGTAAGAAGCACTACTTTGACCCTAAAGTTATCCCTTCAATTGCGTACACTGAGCCAGAAGTGGCTTGGGTTGGTAAGACTGAAAAAGAAGCGAAAGAAGAAGGCATCAAGTACGAAGTAGCAACATTCCCATGGGCAGCATCAGGTCGTGCAATTGCATCTGACTGTGCAGACGGTATGACTAAGCTAATCTTCGACAAAGAAACTCACCGCGTAATCGGTGGTGCTATCGTTGGTACTAACGGTGGTGAACTACTTGGTGAAATCGGCCTTGCAATTGAGATGGGCTGTGATGCAGAAGATATCGCTCTGACTATCCACGCTCACCCAACTCTACACGAGTCTGTAGGTCTAGCTGCTGAAGTATTTGAAGGTTCAATCACTGACCTGCCAAACAAAAAAGCAGTTAAGAAGAAGTAAGCTTTTTCTGACTGAATGATAGAAGCCGCTGCATTGCAGCGGTTTTTTTATGCTTGTTATATAGAAATATAAATGTGTGCTTAGCAGACAATAAAAAGCCCACCAAACGGTGGGCTGACATATATTACGAGCTAAGCTTTAGTGTTCACGGTTGTAAATGCAAAGCATATCTAAGTATGAATTCACTAGGTGTTTCAGCTCCGCTTCACCTTTAGCGCGGTTCGCTTGGACAAACAGTGAGTAACAAATACCGTGGAACAGGTTTGCCAAGTGTTCTGAATCGTGCTGGTCACACACTTCGCCACGTTCAATTGCTTTAATGAACATGTTTTGTACCAGCAACTGGTTAGTACGGTTAGTTGAAACAAACAATGGCCATACTTCGTCACGTGTTGAAGCACTCCACTCGAACCATACTTTTAGCCAGTGACAATCTTGGCTGACAAGCTCGATCATCGCATTAGTAATATTGGCGATGTTTTCACGTGCATGTAAGTCTAGGTCTATGTTATCCGATAGGAAGTTTGAGAACTGACGTACGACGTGATTGAGAACTTCATCCACCAAGTCTTCGCGTGTAGGGAAGTAGTTAAAAACAGTCGCTACAGAAACTTGAGCAATTTCTGCGATATCTGCGTGACCACCACGACCGATGCCGCGGCACGCAAATACTTCCAATGCGATTTCCATTAACTGTTGCTTACGCTTAATTGGAGAAAGCCTAGTTCTAGGTCTCTTTGCAATTGAGTCCATATCCATTTTCCTTGCCATTTGAGTTGATATTGGGGGTAACCCCCTAATTGATTATTTTAATAGTTGCTTAAAGCAGTGATGAGTGTAATGGTGCATATGCACAAGGTCAACATCTGTAGAGCAATTTATATACAGTAATGTCATTATTATTGATAAATTTAGCTATGAACTTTATAAAACTAAGACCTTCTTCCAAGATTTTTTGGCAACAGGATGCGACTTTCAACCCAATGAACGTGGTGATACACTACACGCCGTAAGATTAGGTGATCGTTTGCGTGCGACTTACCTCAACCCACAAATTTAGATTGAGCACAGTATGAAACATACAATAGAAGTCATGATTTCTGAGCAAGAAGTTCAGGAGCGAGTTCGTGAATTAGGCAAACAAATTACAGAGCGTTATCAAGGTAGTGAAGATCTTGTGTTGGTAGGCTTATTGCGTGGCTCATTTGTATTTATGGCAGACTTGGCACGTGCTATCGAACTGACTCACCAAGTTGATTTTATGACTGCGTCAAGCTACGGCAATACGATGGAAAGCTCACGTGACGTTCGTATCTTGAAAGATTTGGATGATGACATCAAAGGTAAAGACATTCTGCTTGTTGAAGACATCATTGACACTGGTAACACACTAAATAAAATCCGTGAGATTCTTTCGCTACGTGAGCCGAAGTCTATCGCTATTTGTACGCTCCTAGATAAGCCATCTCGTCGTGAAGTGAATGTTCCTGTGGATTGGATTGGTTTCGAAATTCCAGATGAATTTGTCGTTGGGGTGGGTATTGATTACGCGCAGAAATACCGCCACTTACCATACATCGGTAAAGTTGTACCTCAAGAATAATCATTGAGTTCAGCATTAAAAATATAAAAAACGCCCATCTAAGATGGGCGTTTTTCGTTCAACTTTTAGATATGACTTAGCGACAAAGGAGCTTGTTGTCTGTATTTAGAATCGTCGAAAGAGCTTTCTGGTAAGACGCTTCTACGGTTTCCTTAGAGTTAGAACGAATGCCTAAGTACTCTAAGCGACCATCTTCAATTCCGTATACCACACCATGAATTTCAACATCTTGCCCACGCTCCCAAGCGTTTTGCAGGATGGTTGAGTTACCCAAGTTGTACACTTGCTCTGCAACATTAAGCTCGCCTAGTTTATCCGCTCGATCTTGTTGCGGCATTTGATCTAGGTATGTGCGGTATTTGAAATAGATATCTCTGATATGTAACAGCCAATTATTAATAAGACCTAGCTTAGGGTTATCAATGGCTGCATTTACGCCACCACATCCATAGTGTCCACAGACAATGATGTGTTTAACCTTAAGAACGTCTACGGCGTACTGGACGACAGATAGACAGTTGAGATCAGTATGGATAACTTGGTTTGCAACATTCCGATGAACAAAGAGTTCACCTGAGTATAGCCCGGTTAGTCGCTCGGCAGGAACGCGGCTATCAGAGCAGCCAATCCAAAGAAAATCAGGCTTTTGCCCCTCAGCGAGTTTTGCGAAGTATTCAGGTCGATCAGATTTGATCTCTTGAGACCATTTCGAATTGTTTTCAAATAACTGTTTTATTTCCGGCATTTTGCAAACTACTTCCCTTAAAAGACAAAATCGCTGCCGCTGTTTGTGTGCACATGCAAGCGATCAGTGTTGTAACTATACACAATGTTACAATTTCGATCTCGTTAAATATTCGTCAGATAGGACTCATCTGACTAGTTTTCATTAAGAAAAAAGTAAAATCTGGTGAAACTATTTGTGGTGTGAATTTAGCCTTAATCTATTTATGGTTTAAATTTTCGCCTAGCTCGTTAAAGTAGTGATATTTTACTTTTTAAAATTGAATGCAGGGAAAATCAGCAGTGTTCGGTAGTCGTTTTGAAGATATCAATTTCAAAGGGGATGTATTTGGCGGGGTAACCACGGCGATTATCTCTCTCCCTCTGGCGTTAGCGTTTGGTGTTGCATCCGGAGCCGGGGCTGAGGCCGGCCTTTGGGGGGCAATAATGGTCGGTTTGTTTGCCTCGTTATTTGGTGGTTCTAATACGTTAATATCAGAACCGACAGGGCCAATGACGGTAATCATGACCGCAGTATTAACCAGTATGATGGCGAAATACCCAGAAACGGGCATGGCTATGACTTTCACGGTTGTCATGATGGCTGGCGCGTTCCAAATCCTATTGGGGACATTAAAACTGGGTAAATACGTTACCTTGATGCCTTACAGCGTTATTTCCGGTTTTATGTCTGGCATAGGTGTGATTCTTATCATTCTGCAGTTATCGCCTTTGATGGGGCATGCTGCGCCTTCAGGGGGAGTACTCGGAACGTTATCTGCTTTGCCGGAGACCATTTCTAACCTTAAGTTCAGTGAGTTGTTTTTGGGACTACTGACTTTGGGGATTCTTTTTTTCTTCCCTAAGCAATATCGTAAATACGTTCCTGCACAGCTCGTGGCATTGGTCGCGGTGACTTTATTGTCTGTGATTCTCTTTGATACAGAAGATATTCGTCGTATCGGTGAAATTCCTGCTGGGTTACCTTCTCTCGTCGCCCCTTATATTGACACAGATATGTTTGTCGAGATGGTCATTGATGCATTAGTGCTAGGCACATTAGGTTGTATTGATACTTTGTTAACGGCGGTTATCGGTGACTCATTAACTCGTAAAGAACACGACTCAGATAAAGAGCTGCGAGGTCAAGGGTTAGCTAACATGATCTCAGGCTTGTTTGGTGCGCTGCCGGGGGCGGGGGCTACCATGGGGACGGTAACGAATATCCAAGTTGGGGCTCGTTCGCCATTATCTGGTGTGATTCGTGCACTAATGTTGGCGTTGGTTGTACTGGTTGCTGGCGGATTAACAGAGCCAATCCCGATGGCTGTGTTAGCAGGCATTGCGGTGTATGTTGGCTTTAACATCCTAGACTGGAGCTTTATTCAGAGGGCACATAAGGTAAGCTTTTCCGGAATGGCGGTGATGTATGGCGTTATGTTGCTTACAGTATTCGTTGATCTTATCGTTGCGGTGGGTTTAGGCGTCTTTATCTCGAACATTATCATCATCGAGCGTTTGAGCCGAGAGCAGGCGCGACAAGTAAAAGCGATCAGCGACGCGGATGAAGATGATGTGCCGCTGACTGACAGCGAGCGTGGTTTGTTGGATCGTGCTAATGGTAAAGTGCTGTTCTTTTATCTTTCCGGTCCGATGATCTTTAGTGTTTCTAAAGCCATTTCACGTCAGCACTCTAGTATTTCGGACTATGACGTGATGATTCTCGATCTTACGGATGTACCAATGATTGATGTAACCGTCGGTTTGGCGTTAGAGAATGCGATTAAGGATGCTCTCGATGCCAATTGTGCCGTGTATTTATTATGCCCGAATGAGCGAACACGAGAACAGCTAGAGAAATTCCATGTGATTGACCTTGTCCCGGATGAAAATATGTACCAATTCCGTTACGAAGCATTGAATGCGGCGGTGGCACATGTTGAGGCAGACCAGTATCAGCGCATAACGGCGTAATCATTCTGACAGTTAAAAACGCAACAGTTTCCTGTTGCGTTTTTTTATGCTCTATTTTGTCTTACTTAGAGATAACCTTTACGAGGTAAGGGTTATATTTCCAATATTATCGAAAGGTTTATTTGTAATCATCGTTATTCAACGATAAACTGATGGACCTCCAGTACGATACCCAAGGCGATTTTGTAGTAAACCGCTGCTAAATATGAGTCGGTATTAGTAATCACAAACAAACGGCAATCAAGACCTTATGTACGCATTAGAAATTGAACAATTGCGCAAGACGTATGCAGGTGGCTTTGAGGCGTTAAAAGGTATAAGTCTCCAAGTGAAAAAGGGTGACTTCTACGCGCTTCTGGGTCCCAATGGTGCAGGAAAATCGACCACGATTGGCATCATTTCCTCCTTAGTGAATAAAACCTCCGGAACGACGAAAGTTTTCGGTTATGACATTGATACCGACCTCGAATTGGCCAAGCAGAATTTAGGCTTGGTGCCACAGGAGTTCAACTTCAACCAGTTTGAAACCGTTGAGCAAATTGTGATGCAGCAAGCTGGCTATTACGGTGTGTCTAAAGTATTAGCCAAAGAAAGAGCAGAAAAATACCTGAAAAAATTGGATTTATGGGAAAAACGCCAAGAGCGTGCTCGTAACCTATCCGGTGGGATGAAGCGTCGTTTAATGATCGCAAGAGCTTTGATGCACGAGCCGCAATTACTCATTTTAGATGAACCAACGGCTGGAGTGGATATTGAACTACGCCGCTCAATGTGGGGGTTTCTGAAAGAGATCAACCAAGAGCAAGGAATTACGATTATTTTAACGACACACTACCTAGAAGAAGCGGAGATGCTGTGTCGAAATATCGGCATTATTAATCGTGGTGAGCTGATTGAAAATACCACCATGAAGGCGTTACTAGGTAAGCTAAGCGTCGAGACATTTATCTTGGATATTGAGTCAGAAGTCGAGGTGCCTGAGCTTGAAGGTGTTAATCGACAAAGTATTGTTGATGGCTCTTTAGAGATAGAACTAGATAAGAGCCAAGGATTGAATTCGGTATTCAGTCAGTTAACAGAGCATGGCATTAAAGTTCTCTCAATGCGTAACAAAGCCAACCGACTTGAAGAGTTGTTTGTCAGCATTGTAAGAGAGGGGAGTAATTAAATGTACGGTTTATATTGGACGGCATTTCGCAGCTTGCTGAGCAAAGAAGTTACTCGTTTTACACGTATTTGGGTGCAAACCTTAGTGCCGCCAGCCATTACGATGACGTTGTACTTCATCATTTTCGGCAATCTTATTGGCTCTCGAATTGGTGAGATGAGCGGCTTTAGTTACATGGAGTACATTGTTCCAGGTTTGATCATGATGTCGGTGATCACTAACTCATACTCGAACGTGGCGTCGTCATTCTTTAGTGCAAAGCTACAGAAGAATATTGAAGAACTGCTGGTGGCACCGGTACCAAACTATGTGATTATTGCTGGCTATGTGATGGGCGGCGTGACTCGAGGTTTGTTGGTCGGTGCAATTGTTACTTGTGTGTCACTTTTGTTCGTTGATTTGCAAGTGGAGCACTGGGGCATTATTGTCGCGACTGTCTTCATGACGTCGGTTGTATTTGCTCTCGGTGGCTTGATCAATGCGGTTTACGCAAAAACGTTTGATGATATTTCGATCATCCCTACGTTTGTATTGACTCCTTTAACTTACTTGGGAGGAGTCTTTTATTCGATCAGTCTGCTGCCTGAATTTTGGCAAGGCGTTTCTAAGATCAACCCAATCGTCTACATGGTGAATGCGTTCCGCTACGGCTTTTTAGGTGTCTCGGATGTGGGCATTGTCACTTCATTTAGTGTACTTGCAGTGTTTGTTGTTGCACTGTATGCCATTGCGCATTATCTAGTAACCAAAGGGATTGGGCTAAGAAGCTAAGCCATTCTCATAAAGCAAAGAGCGGCGATTCACGCTGCTCTTTCGCGTGCATAACAATACATACCCATACAATTTTTCGGTTTTTATCATGGTAGGTTTCAATCATTTGTAATAAATGAGTGATCCTATGAATATTGTCCCGCCGCCGCCTTTCTCCTATCAGTTACTTAAGCCCAAATATTGGTCTGTATGGCTGGCATTTGGATCTTTAGCGATTCTTGTTAATGTACTGCCATACGTAGTATTGCGAATCTTAGGTAGAAGCATCGGCTGTATTGCGATGCATGTAATGAAGCGCCGACACAAGATCGCTCTGCGTAATCTCCAGCTGTGTTTCCCTGATTTTACGGATTGGCAATGTAAGGACGTAGTACGAAAAAACTTTCAATATACTGGAATGGCGATCATCGAAACCGGTATCGCTTGGTTTTGGCCAGATTGGCGGATACGTCGGATAACCTCTATTGTTGGAAAAGATCGTTTACTCGCTGAGGAAAAGAATGGACGTGGTGTGTTGGTGGTGTGCAGTCACCATTTAAACTTGGAGATAACCGCTCGTATTTTTAGCCAGTTTGCCCAAGGTTATGGCGTTATCGCCCAAATTCGAATCCTGCTTATGAGTTTATTCAACATCGAGGTCGAACTCGTTTTGGACATCAAATGATTGATCGAAAAGACGTGAAATCAATGCTCAAAGTTCTGAAGAATGGTCATCGACTTTGGTATTTACCCGACCATGATTATGGCGTTAGCCATTCTGTTTTTGCGCCGTTTTTTGCTGTTGAACAAGCGGCGAGTACCGTCGGGTCTAGTGTTCTCATTGATGCAACAAAGTGCGCGGTTATATCTGGCGTTACAGTGAGTAAAAATCACCATTACACGCTGTACATTGGAAAAGACATTAGCGAGCGTTTCGAGAGACGTAATGCGGTTAAAGCGGCAAGCATCTTGAACCAAGAGCTTGAGAAAATGATAAAACGTGATATTCCAGCGTGGATGTGGCTGCACAAGCGGTTTAAAACTCGCCCTGAAGGGTTAGATTGCGTCTATACGTAGAGTATAAAAAAGGTCGACTAAGAGTCGACCTTTTTACTTTTATGGCTCAGAGCTTACTCTGCGTTCTCTGAGTTTGTATTGTTAGATTCAGCTTCTTCCTTCGTTTCGACAACCATATCTACCGTTTGGTTATCGATAAGACGAGCTTTGCCTAGGAACGCAGACATCAGAATAACAGCTTGTGTCGTTTCTGGTGTGATCACTTGTAATGTACGAGCATCACGAATGAAGATCTCATCAGGGTGCAGACCTGCAGCTCGAAGTTGGTCGCTTGCATCTTCGATGATCGATGCGTAGTCATCGCGGCCACCGCGAATGGCACTACTGATCCAACGCATTGTACGAGCAAGTACAGGAGCGCGTTGACGCTCGTCCAGCGTAAGCAAGCCATTGCGTGAACTCATTGCTAAACCGTCCATTTCACGTACGGTTGGTACACCGATGATTTCAATGTCCATTGCTAGGTCATCAACCATCTTGCGGATAACAGCAAGTTGTTGGAAGTCCTTCTCGCCGAAGCACGCGACATCCGGTTGTACGATGTTAAACAGCTTATTCACAATCGTCGTCACGCCACGGAAATGACCTGGTCGAGACGCGCCTTCGAGAATTGTTGATAGGCCAGGGACATCGACGAAGGTTTGCTTATCCAGACCTTCAGGGTAGATAACTTCTGGTGTTGGCGTAAATACCACATCGACCCCTTCAGAAGTTAACTTGCTTAAGTCTTCCTCTAGCGTGCGTGGGTAATTATTTAAATCGTCAGCACGATCAAACTGCATCGGATTAACAAAGATGCTTACGACAACGATATCAGCGTATTCGCGTGCTTTACGCACTAAAGTTAAGTGGCCTTCGTGAAGGTTGCCCATGGTAGGGACAAACGCCACTTTACGACCTTCACGTTTAAAGGTTTTAAGGTGTTCACGAACTGCTGAGATTTCCGCAAAAGTTTGCATGCATTTATCCTCTAGGCAATGGTATGAGCGTCGTCTGGGAATACACCGTTGGCTACATCTTCAATGTATTTAGTAACGGCTTTGCGCATATCACCTGTTTCAGCAAGAAAGTTTTTGGAGAATTTCGGCATGTAGTTGGCAGAAATACCGAACATATCATGCATCACGAGAATTTGACCATCTGTTACGTTACCTGCACCAATACCGATAACAGGAACGTCAAGCACTTGCGTAATACGTTCAGCAAGCTCAGCTGGTACGCATTCTAGTAAGACGATTTGAGCGCCTGCTTCTTGCAGCGCTAATGCGTCTTTTACCATGCGGTCTGCTTTTTCTTGATCGCGACCTTGGATTTTGTAACCACCAAAAATATTAACAGCTTGAGGAGTTAAACCAAGATGAGCACAAACTGGAACTGATCGTTCAGTGAGCATTTTCACCGTGTCGACAAGCCAGTCACCACCTTCAATTTTTACCATATTGGCACCAGCACGCATCAGTTTAGCCGCACTTTCGCAAGCTTGCTCTGGCGTGGTGTAGCTCATGAATGGCATGTCTGCCATCAACAAACAATTTGGGCTACCAGCACGTACGCAACGAGTATGGTAAGCGATATCATCGACCGTTACTGGCAGAGTATCGTTGTGACCTTGCAAAACCATACCTAGAGAATCACCAACAAGAAGTACTGGCATTTCTTGGCTTTCAAACAGTTGGGCAAAGCTCGCATCATAAGCGGTTGAAGTAGCAAATTTACGACCTTCTTGCTTCCACTTGATTAGGTCGTTGATGGTCATTTTTTTCATGGTTTTATCCTTACTAGGAGTTGGCTATGACTGCCAGATACTGAGGCCGTTTCTATCTACTTGTTCCAGTAGTTCAGAGACCTCGGTCCCATCAGGGAGTTGTAAACTTGGTGCAATTTCCGCAAGAGGGTAGAGTACGAATTCACGCTCTTTCATTCCATAATGAGGAACGATCAGCCTCTCGGAATTAATCACCTCATTGCCATAAAGCACAATGTCGAGGTCCAAGGTTCTTGGTCCCCAGCGTTCGTCTTTACGGACACGCCCTTGTTCTTGCTCTATAGCTTGTGTGCAATTGAGCAATTCAATAGGCGTCAAACTGGTGTTAATAGACACAACCGCATTGATGTAATCCGGTTGGTTTTGTGGCCCCATTGGCGTGCTGCTGTATAGCGAAGAAGCTTGAACAAACTCTGATTTAGGCAGCGTTTTTAATGCTTCAATCGCTTGCTTCGCTTGGCTGACAGGATCCGCCAAGTTACTGCCTACCGCAATGTACGCTGTAATCATGATTTGGGCTTACTCTTTTTCTTGCGATAAGTTTTACGGCGGCGCTGGCCTGTTTTCGGTGATTGACCGTCTAAGTCGGCAGCCATTGCTTGACGCATTTCTCGGCCTGCATTTTGAAAAGTTTCCCACCACTTGGCAAGCTTCTGAGTGTCACCACCTTCAATTTCACCGCGCATTTCAAGAAAATCAAAGCCAGCTCTAAATTTATTGAGCTCCATAAGACGGAATGCACGTTTACCGTTACGTCGTGGAAGACGAAGCTGTAACTGCCAAATCTCGCGAATGGTTGCGGTGTGGCGTCTTGGAATGGCAATTGTGCGAACTTGCTCGTCAAGAATGATGTTGCTCGCTTCCATAATGGCGTCGTAATGGCCTAAGTTGCGCTCTTCCATCAGTTCATCGGCTTTCGCACACAGTGGGTACCACAGCATTGCAGCAAACATAAATGCTGGATTGATGCGTTTCCCATCTTCGATGCGCATGTCGGTAGAATCTAGGACAAGATCCAACATCTGCTCAGTATGAGAGGAGTAATCTTCTGTAAAGTGCGCTGCAATCGTCGGGAATAGTTGCTGGAATAGGTTGTACTCACGCAGTAGGTGGTAGGTTTCTAAGCCATGACCGGATTGCAATAATTTGAGTGACTCTTCAAAAAGACGCGCTGACGGAATGTCACCGAGCAACGGTGCCATGTGTTCGATTGGCGCTGCGGTGTCTTCTTCAATATCAAAGTCTAGTTTTACCGCGAAACGAACCGCACGCAGCATGCGCACAGGGTCTTCACGGTAGCGTGTTTCTGGATCACCAATCAGTCGAATTAGGCGATCTTCTAAATCTTCAATACCACGTGCGTAGTCGTGAATCGAGTAATCTGCGATGTTGTAGTACATCGAGTTAATCGTGAAATCACGGCGCTCAGCATCTTCATCGATGGTGCCGTAGACGTTGTCAC
The DNA here is from genome assembly GCF_033337395.1 of Vibrio sp. YT-19(2023). Taxonomy (NCBI): domain Bacteria; kingdom Pseudomonadati; phylum Pseudomonadota; class Gammaproteobacteria; order Vibrionales; family Vibrionaceae; genus Vibrio; species Vibrio sp. YT-19(2023). The sequence goes on from NZ_JAWOQN010000011.1 coordinate 74,076, forward strand.
GCAGCAGCATACCCTCTTTTGATTGCTGAGAAATGCTCTTATTCTTTTGCTCTTGGTGGTGACCACGGAATGTCGCAACCTCAATGATGTCTCGGCCAAACATAATATGAGCCAAGCGGAAGCGGCGACCAATCAAACGGCAGTTACGAAATAGCTGTTTGATCTGTTCCGGCGTTGCGTTGGTCGCAATGTCAAAATCTTTTGGTTTTTGTCCAAGCAGTAAGTCTCGAACCCCGCCACCCACAAGAAAAGCATCGAAACCAGCACCATTTAGGCGGTACAGTACCTTCAGCGCATTATCACTGATCTGCTTACGCGAAATGTTGTGCTCTTCACGAGTTATTACATTGAGAGCGAGCTCTGGAATTGTGGCAGGTTCGCTTGGTGTATAGTCGTTTGTATTCATGTGCATCTGGCAATAACTGGGTTTAATCCAATCTTGCTTTGGTTAGTTTTATACGCCTCTAGGGCCTAATTTGCGGCTAATGATAGCCTACACAATGCCATTTGAGAATCACGGTGTGATCTCGATCTCTGCTGGAAGCTGTTCCAACCGCCAGTTTTCGCAGCCCCAACGAAGAATATCTTCTATGTTGGCCGCCCTTACGGTTTCAGGTATCTCGAAACCTAAAAATGTCATGGCGCGCAATAGAGTAGGTTTTGGTGTATCTATATCAATAGCCGTCGCGTGATTTTGTTTCGACAATTTATTGCCGTTGTTGTCCATCGCCAATGGTAAATGCAAGTAGCTAACTTCAGGCTGACCAAGTATTTGGTACAGGCTAATTTGACGCCCTGTCGGCTCGATTAAGTCTGCACCTCGCACGACTTCTGTGACGCCTTGGTCGATGTCGTCTAATACTACCGCAAGATTATAAGCAAATAATCCATCTCGACGTTTAATAATGAAATCTTCATTAACGAGTTGCTCTGGAATCGTAATGGTTCCCTGCTTTTGGTCGAGGAAATGAGCGACAGGCTTGGTCATTTTTAGGCGAATCGCGCCGTCTTTCAAGTTTTTATCGCGGCAAGTGCCAGGATAAAAACCGCCATGCTCTTTAATTTGCTTACGAGTACATTGGCAATAATAGGCTTCTCCATTTTCGAGCCATTTGTTTATTTGAGCTTGGTAAAGGTCGTGACGTTCGCTCTGGTATACCACTTCTCCATCCCAATGCAGCTGATAGGCCTTGAGTGCCTCTAGGATAAGTTGCGCTGCACCTGGCATTTCTCTTGGTGGGTCTAAGTCCTCAATACGTACTAACCAAGCTCCGTTTTGTGCTTTCGCTTGAAAATAACTGCCAAGAGCGGCAATCAGTGAACCAAAATGCAGTGGACCAGAAGGAGATGGGGCGAATCGACCTACATAGCGTGTCATGCGTGTATCTCGAATTTAGTAAACAAATAGGGTGCGAAGATAGCCAAAACAAAAAGGGAGCCTGAGCTCCCTTCAACAATCATAATGCTGGGTGATTAACCTTGCATTTGCTTCTCTTTGATTTCTGCAAGTGTTTTACAGTCAATACAAAGGTCAGCGGTTGGACGTGCTTCAAGACGGCGAACGCCAATCTCTACGCCACAAGACTCACAGAAGCCAAAATCGTCTTCTTTGATTTTATCCAAAGTCTTTTCAATCTTCTTGATCAAACGGCGTTCGCGGTCACGGTTACGCAGTTCTAGGCTGAACTCTTCCTCTTGAGAGGCGCGGTCAACTGGATCTGGGAAGTTTGCTGCTTCGTCCTGCATGTGGTGAACAGTACGATCCACTTCAGCTCTTAGCTGGTCGCGCCAAGCTGTTAAGATTTTCGTAAAGTGTTCAACCTGCTCTGGTGACATGTACTCTTCACCAGGTTTTTCCTGATATGGCTCCACGCCGGCAATGGCTAGGATGCCTATCGTTTTCTTCTTTGATTCTGGCATACAGCATCTCCTACTTACACCTAGTCAACTGCTACGCAGTCAATTTAAGGCGGGTATCTATAGCAAAAAGAGGCGGTGCAAGCAAATACTGAATCGCAAAGTTATCGTCAATGTGAAGACGACATCATTTTTTCTCTTAATTGATAAAATCAATAGCGGAAATCAGCTTCATTCCAGTATCGCTCAGTTCAGCGTTGTAGCAGAGAACTTCCACTCCAGCGTCTTGTGCTTGTTTGAGTAATAGTGAATATTTCGCGTCTATATGGTGCGCCGCGGATACTTTTTCAATACCTGAATGTAAAACAGTGAATAAAAGTATGGCTCTACTTCCATTTTGTGCCATTTCTGTGAGCTCTCTCAGGTGTTTTTGTCCCCGAGTCGTGACCGCATCTGGGAAGTATCCTTGTCCAGTAGAGTCGGTCTCATCAAGAAGAGTGACGCTTTTCACTTCTATATAGCACTTTGGCTTGTCGTCTGCGCTGAGCAAGATATCAATTCGGCTATTTTCATTGCCGTATTTCACCTCAGTTTGAAGTGTGTCATAACCACAAAGCTCTGAAATGACATTATTTTCAATAGCCTCTACGGCTAATTGATTGGCACGCGCGGTGTTGATACAAATACGGTGGCCTTGTTCGGTCTCACTCAACTCCCAACTATTGGGGTATTTTCGTTTCGGGTTGTCGGAAGTAGAAAACCAAACCTTGTTTCCGGGCGTTGCACAACCCGTCATTGCACCTGTATTTGCGCAGTGGATTGTACGGATTTCACCAGTATCGAGCTCGATATCGGCAAGAAAGCGTTTATAGCGTTTGAGTAGAGTGGCGGACTCTAAAGCGGGTGTGAAATGCATTTGCTTATTTAGACAAAAAATTTTTTATGTACAATGTTGCCATCATTACACCATAAGGTATTTCCTTTGTCACAATTGCCGATTGAAGCCGTGATGCCTGAGTTGCTGACGGCGGTCAAAAATCAACATCAAGTGATCGTAAAAGCGGCGCCTGGTGCCGGTAAGTCGACTTACTTCCCTTTGCAGTTACTCTTAAATCATTCGGTTGCTGGAAAAATCATCATGCTTGAGCCAAGACGACTCGCGGCGCGTAACATTGCCCGTTATCTTGCTGAGCAATTGGGAGAGCAAGTAGGTCAACGCGTGGGTTATCGAGTCCGTGGTGAGGCAAAGGTAAGTTCTGCAACGCAGCTGGAGATCGTGACCGAAGGGATCATGACTCGGATGATTCAAACGGACCCGGAGTTGGATGGGGTTGATCTACTGATCTTTGATGAGTTTCATGAACGCAGCATTCATGCCGATACCGCTTTGGCATTCAGTTTAGAAGTTCAAGAGGCATTGCGAGACGATCTCAAGCTGGTGGTAATGTCGGCAACGCTTGACCAACAAGCATTACAATCGTTGTTGCCAGAAGCCAGTTACATTGAATCTGAAGGGCGCAGCTTTGATGTGGCAATGCGCTACCAGCCGTTAGGTGTGAACGAGCATTTACCTACGAGTATGGCAAAAACAATAGAAAGTCTTATGAACAAAGAGTCTGGATCTTTGTTAGCTTTCCTACCGGGTGTTGGTGCCATAAAACAAGTTGAAGAGCGGTTGTCTCATTTAGCGGATGATATCGACGTATGCCCACTTTATGGTCAACTGAGTTTTGCAGATCAACAAAAAGCGATTACGCCAGCAGAACAAGGTAAGCGTAAAGTCGTTCTAGCGACCAACATTGCAGAAACTTCACTAACGATTGAAGGCATTCGCCTCGTCGTTGATTCTGGGTTAGAGCGTGTTGCCCGCTTTGATTTGAAAAACGGTTTAACACGCTTAGAGCAAACACGCATTGCACAGTCTTCAGCGATTCAGCGTGCAGGACGAGCGGGACGAATAGAAGAGGGCATTTGTGTTCGTCTTTATTCTGAAAGCCAGTTCAAGCAGCAACCGCTGGTTCCCCAACCCGAAATTTTGCATTCCGATTTGGCTAGTTTAGTTATGGAGCTTGCCTTTTGGGGAGCGAGTGATATCCACGCTCTAAAGTGGCTTGATGTTCCAGCTAATGCGTCATTGGAACAAGCGAAGCAGCTATTGGTGTCATTGGGACTACTGACGGAAAAAGGGCAATTAACGTCCGAAGGAAAACAGGCGCATGAACTAGGCGTTGAGCCTCGTGCGGCTGCGATGCTAATTAAAGCGCAATCTTACAGTGATAAGATGTTAAATGCTGCTTTGACGGCGGTCGCACTGATTGAAGAGCCAGAGAGGAGTGTTACCAATATCGCTCATAGCTTGCATCGTTGGCTTGTTGGTACTCATCCAAAAAAGTCGATGTTGTTCAAGCGTGCTCAATCTCTAGCGTACAAATTGGATACGGTATTTGACCTGAAAGGCGTGGATGAAGATGCATTACCGCTGGTGTTAAGTTTGGCATTTCCAGATCGCATTGCGCAGCAGCGCACAAATCAATTTGGGCGATTTACTTTGGCTAATGGTCATGGTGCAGAATGTCGTCAGGAAGACATGCTAGGTGGCTGTGAGTATTTGGTTGCCGTTGACTTAATGCGTTCTCATTCTAACTCAAGTCAAATTCATTCGGCATGTGAATTGGATGTCAATATATTGCGAACGACCTTTGATACGCTATTTTCGTCTGAAGAAGTAGTGGGCTGGGATGAAAAAAGAGGCCGTCTAATAGCTGAGCGACAAACAAAACTCGGCCTGCTAGTCGTTGAAAGCGAGCCGTTGCCAAGCCCGGGCAAAGAAAAAATGACACAAGCTTTACTCACGTATGTCCGCCGCCAGGGCTTACAGAGTCTAAACTGGACACCGGCAGCGGAGAGCTTGTTGGCTCGGATTCGTTGTGCGGTGGAATGGTTACCTGAGCAGTCATGGCCAGTGTTTGATGAAGCCAGTTTGCTGGATTCATTAGAGGAGTGGTTAGAACCATACATGACGTCTGTCAGCTCGGTTAAAGACCTGAGCAAGATAAACTTGGTCGAAGCGCTTAATGCTCTATTAGGTTGGCCACTCAATCAACAACTGGATGAATGGTTACCTGAGCATTACCAACTACCCACAGGTTCAAAGAAGCGTATCCGTTACCAATATGGCCACGAGCCGATATTATCGGTGCGTATGCAAGAAGTATTTGGGGAGAGTGGTTCCCCAACGGTGGCTCTTGGCCGCAAGCGTTTGGTGCTTGAACTGCTTTCACCGGCACAACGTCCATTGCAAGTAACGTCGGACTTGGCGGCTTTCTGGAACGGAAGCTACAAAGACGTTCAAAAAGAGATGAAAGGGCGCTACCCAAAACACGTTTGGCCAGATGATCCTGCCAATCATGTAGCAACAACGAAAACAAAAAGACAATTGAATAATGACTGACAGCAAGAAGCCTAGCGCGAAAAAAGCGCCAGCGAAGAAAAGTACAACCAATAAAGGAACCGCAAAACAGACTCGACGTACGCCGAGTAAAAAGCCGACTAACGAGAAACGTTCGTGGTTGAAAGTTCTGTGGTCGTTTAGCTGGAAAGCTGGCGTTGCACTTGCCGCTGTTTTGCTGTTTGTTGGGATTTACTTAGATAGTGTGGTGAAAGAACGCTTTGAAGGCCAGCTGTTTGAGCTGCCAACGGTGGTTTATGCCCGTATCTTGAATCTAAGCCCTGGTGAGAATATCACCATCCAAGAACTGCGCAACGAGCTAGATGTGTTGAATTACCGTAAAGTGAGTCAACCTCGTTACCCAGGCGAATATTCCTCTTCTTCCACTCGGATTGAATTGATTCGTCGTCCATTCGAGTTTGCCGATGGTCCCGAGCCGGATCGTCACATTATGCTGCATTTCTCTGATTCCGGCTTGCAACGTATTCAGTCTTTAGAATCTCGAGGAGACCTTGGTTACTTGCGCCTAGAACCGAAGATGTTGGGCATGCTGGAGAAAGACCGTGATGAACAGCGTCTTTTCTTACGTCGTGATCAGTTCCCTGAAATTTTAGTGGATGCACTGCTTGCGACCGAAGACCGGGATTTTTATCAACATGACGGGGTGTCACCGCTGGCGATTGCACGTGCATTGGTTGCGAACATTAAGGCCGGCCGTACTGTTCAAGGTGGTAGTACGCTGACTCAGCAATTGGCAAAAAACCTGTTTTTGACTCGTGATAAAACACTGTGGCGTAAAGTTCGAGAAGCGTATATCGCGCTAATTTTGGATTACCGTTACAGCAAAGATCGTATCTTAGAAGCCTACCTCAACGAAGTGTACCTAGGTCAAAGTGGAGGTGAAGCGATCCACGGGTTTGGCTTGGCGTCGCGTTACTATTTTGGGCAGCCAATTCAGGAGTTGCGAATCGATCAGCTGGCGATGTTAGTTGGGATGGTAAAAGGACCGTCTTACTACAACCCAATTCGTTACCCTGAGAGAACGAAAGAGCGTCGTGATCTCGTTCTGCGCCTGTTAATGCAGCAAAACATGTTGACTTCAGAGCAGTATGAACAAGCTGTAAGTCGTCCACTCGATACGCAAAGCAAGCCACGTATTGCGAGCCGTCAGCCAGCTTATTTCCAACAATTGAGTATTGAATTAAAAGAAAAAGTTGGGGAGCGATTTAAGGCAGGGACCGGACTGCGCGTATTTACGTCTCTGGACCCAGTATCGCAAAGCAAAATGGAACAAGCTATCGCGAAAAAGATCCCAGAACTAGCTAAACGGGGTGGTAAAGAGTTAGAAGCCGCAGCTGTGGCCGTTGATCGCCATAGTGGTGAAATCCGTGCGATGGTAGGTGGTAAACGTGTCGGTTATGAAGGCTTTAACCGCGCGCTCAATGCCAGTCGTCCGATTGGTTCTTTAGTGAAACCAGCGATTTACTTAACGGCTCTAGAACAACCGGATAAATACAACCTAGGCACGACGCTACACGACACGCCGTTAAGTCTGAAGAGCAGTAAAGGTAACGTGTGGACGCCGCGCAACTACGATAGAAAATATCGTGGTGATGTACCACTTTACATTGCTTTAGCGAAATCACTCAACGTACCAACCGTGCGCTTAGGTATGGCACTTGGCATTCCTGAAGTCTCCAATACTTTAGAGCGTTTGGGCGTGAACAAAGACGAAATTCGCCCAGTGCCTTCGATGTTTTTGGGTTCGTTTTCTTTGACGCCATTCGAAGTTGCACAGATGTATCAGACTCTGACGAATTCAGGTAAGCGTGCAAAACTGACCGCTCTGCGCTCAGTCATGGATATGGAAGGTAATGTGCTGTATCAATCCTTGCCTCGTTCATCAAGAGCCGTGGATGAACAAGCTGCATGGCTAACGACCTACGCGATGAAACAAGGGGTTGCTCAAGGCACTGGCCGCTTCTTACAAAGCCAGTTTGGTTGGGCTGCATTGGCAGGAAAAACGGGTACCAGTAATGACAACCGCGATAGTTGGTTTGTCGGTGTTGATGGTCGTGAGGTGACGACAATTTGGCTAGGCCGCGACGATAATAAACCCGTGAATCTAACGGGGTCGAGTGGTGCATTACGAGTGTACGCAGAGTACTTGAAGCAGCGTATTCCTGAGCGCTTAGAGCTCCCATGGCCAAGAGAAATCACCACATTAGGGTTCAAGCCTACATCTGATGGAGGTTTAGAAATGAACTGCCGTAGTGATTACAAACTGCCGGTTTGGGATAAAACCGGTCAGATAAAGCAACAGTGTGAGAAGAAATCAAACTGGTTAAATAGCATATTTGATTGGTAGCATCGCCAAATCAACAACATTAGCTTGTTTATCTGATTAATTCTTAGTACATATTAGGGCGTGTTAGTACAGTACTGCTAGCACGCCCTACTTGATCAGATATTCAATAAAGGAAGAAGTGAATGTTCAAAAAGCTGTTATCAAGCCCATCGGTTCGCAACTTTGCGCTTTGGGTTAGTACCTTTTTGATGATCACTCCTTCTGTTTCCCTCGCAAACTCTCTAACAAAAACGGATGACTTGGAACCTCGACCAAAGGTGGCGGTTGTGCTCGCTGGTGGCGGAGCGAAAGGGGCGGCACACATTGGAGTTTTAAAAGCATTGGAAGAAATGCAGATTCCTGTGGATATTGTGACCGGTACCAGTATGGGCGCCTATGTGGGTGGGCTTTATGCCACGGGGATGAGTGCTGATGAAATCGAGAGTTTTATCTACACCGTCGATTGGGGCAGCGGTTATCGAGATCGTGTTGACCGTAGCCAACGTAGAGTTCGTGACAAAGAGTATGAAGACCGCTATCAAATTAATACCGACCTCGGCTTAAGATTCGGTGAGGTACGAGCACCAACGGGTGTGGTGCAAGGCCAGAACATGTTGCGAGTATTGCGTGAGACTACAGGGAACTTAGGGCGATTCGATTCTTTTGATGATCTTGCCATTCCCTATCGTTCTGTTGCGAGAGATATTCTTGCCCTAGAAGAAGTCGTACTGGGCAATGGTTACCTTGTGGACGCCATGATGGCTAGCATGTCTGTACCAGGAGCGCTTCCTCCCTATAAGCTCAATGGCCATATGCTTGTCGATGGCGGTGTCGTCAATAACATGCCTGTCGATGTGGCTCGCGCCATGGGGGCTGATGTCGTTATTGCCGTCGATATTAGCACCGACTACAAAACCGAAGATGAATTTACGGGGCTGTTTACTGTCGCGGACCAACTCTCTAACTATCTCGTTCGTCGTAGTACACAACAGCAAGTGGACGAGCTTGAACCTCAAGATATCTATATTCGTCCCAATGTGGGCACCATGGAAACTGTCGAGTTCGACAAAATGCCTTGGGCTTTTCAAGCTGGGTACGATATTACCAAGCAGTTAAAAGACAAGCTGAAAGGGTTGCGCTTGTCCAATGCGGACTATCAAAAATACATCGATCGCAAACAAGAAGTTCGTAAAACTTTGATTTATGGCGATCAGCGTGTGGTTGATGACATAGTGATTGTTAATAACACGCACTACAGCGATGTGTTGTTGACGAATCGTATTGAATTAGAAACCGGACGTCGTATTTCAACGGCCGAAATTGAGAAAGCCGTTGAAAACCTCTACGCGTTAGATCGGTTCGAGCTCATCACTTATCACTTTGAAGAGGTTGATGGTGAGACATTGTTGGTTTTTGATGTTAACGAGAAGTCGTGGGGGCCTAATTATCTCAACTTCCGATTTTTTCTTGAAGATGACTTCGATACAGATAGCCAGTACGGCATAGGAATATCGACCAACTTTACCAATTTAAACTCTCATGGCGCGGAGTTGGCGTTCAACGTAGAAATGGGCACGGATAAGCTGATTGAAGCTGAGTTGTATTCCCCTGTTTTATCTAGCCAAGAACTTTTTGTATCGGGGCGAATTTCCTATGGTAGTGAGAGCCGAAACTTACCTTTAACAGAGCCTCAAGCACCAGGTTTAGAGTCAGTAAATGACTTTTTTCCGGTCACTTACGATGATTTTACAACAGAGTTAGCGATAGGTATCCAACCCACATTGTGGCAAGAACTTCGATTTGGCGCTCGCTACTCAACCGGAGATATTGAGCTTTCTACTTTGGCTTCTGCTGGTAAATTGGATTTTGAACGTCGTGGCCTGTTTGCCAATTATCGCCTAGATACACTTGATGATTTCGCATTTCCGACTCGTGGGCTTTTAGTCGATCTCGAATATTTAGTGTCTCATGATCAAAGTCCTCAAGGCGTTAGCCTTTTAGAAACTGACAAAATTATTGAAGATACCGTTTATGAAATCTCTGCACGATTTAAAGGTGCAGTGAGTCATCAGCGTCATACTTTAGTCGGACATGCTGAATATAGTTTTGTAGAGAGTAAAAACTCATCTTTACCGCTTGATCCCAGAGAGTTGGGCGGCTTCTTAAGCCTATCGGGAATCCCAAGAAATAGCCTGATCGGACAGAACTTATTTTTCAGCAGTTTGGTGTACCGATATAAGTGGTTTGATAATGATTTCGGATTGTTTGAAGCTCCAGTCTACCTGGGCGCATCGGTCGAATATGGCGGTGTTTGGTCTGATAATGATCTGAAACTAAACGAAGCGCCGCTTTACAATGCTGGCTCCATCTTCTTTGGTGTTGACTCACCAATAGGACCAATAATGTTGGCATACGGTCGTACCGAGCAAGATTTGGATGCTGTGTATTTGATCGTAGGAACATCGTTTAATTAATCGGGTATGAGAAAGCAAAAACTTGGCATATTTGGTCAAAATTAGCAGAACTTTAGTCGTAAGTTGCTATGTTGGTCAAAATGATAAGATTTTAATTTAAGGTTAAATTTGCTATTATTTTGCCCACAGTTTGGCCTCTACGGCGCTGTTTCTCAATCATAATTGAATGAAAACAAGGGCAATGGAGAGCCAAGTTTCCAAGGATGTTCACTCCTTTACTTTAACAATAGTAATAATAGAGGAGGAACCGCAATGAGAGGAAAAAGTCGTGCTTGAAGCCTACCGTAAACACGTCGAAGAGCGTGCTGCTGAAGGAGTTGTTCCTAAACCGCTAGACGCAGAACAAGTTGCTGGACTTGTAGAACTTCTGAAAAATCCCCCGCAAGGTGAAGAAGAAGTCATTCTTGACCTACTTGAAAACCGTATCCCTCCAGGTGTTGATGAAGCTGCTTATGTAAAAGCGGGTTTCCTAACAGCAGTAGCAAAAGGTGAAGTTAAATCACCATTAGTGAGTCGTGAAAAAGCGGCTGAACTGCTAGGCACTATGCAAGGTGGTTACAACATCGAACCGCTAGTTGAGCTATTGGATGATGAAGCACTGGCAGAGATCGCAGTAAAAGCGCTGTCTCATACGCTGCTGATGTTTGATGCTTTCTATGACGTAGAAGAGAAAGCGAAAGCAGGCAATGCGCATGCACAGAAAGTACTTCAATCATGGGCTGATGCTGAGTGGTTCCTTTCTAAGCCTAAGCTTGAAGAAAAAGTCACTCTAACCGTATTTAAAGTAACAGGTGAAACGAACACGGATGACCTTTCACCTGCACCTGACGCTTGGTCTCGCCCTGATATCCCAGTACACGCACTGGCGATGCTTAAAAACGAGCGTGAAGGAATAAACCCTGATCAACCGGGTACTATTGGCCCGATCAAGCAAATTGAAGAGTTAAAAGACAAAGGCCATCAATTGGTTTACGTTGGTGATGTTGTTGGTACTGGCTCTTCACGTAAATCTGCAACCAACTCAGTGCTTTGGTTTATGGGTGATGATATCCCTTACGTTCCAAACAAACGAGCTGGTGGGTATGTGCTTGGTGGCAAAATTGCCCCTATCTTCTTTAACACAATGGAAGATGCTGGCGCACTACCAATCGAAGTTGACGTAACTAAGCTCAACATGGGCGATGTTATCGATGTTTACCCATATGAAGGTAAAGTTTGCAACCACGAAACTGGTGAGGTTCTAGCTGAGTTTTCGCTAAAAACAGAAGTACTGATTGATGAAGTTCGTGCTGGTGGTCGTATCCCATTGATCATCGGTCGTGGTTTGACAGACAAAGCGCGTCAATCGCTAGGTCTTGAGCCTTCGGACGTATTCCGCAAACCAGGTGAAATCGCAGATTCTGGCAAGGGTTACACGCTTGCACAGAAAATGGTTGGTAAAGCATGTGGCGTAGAAGGCATCCGTCCTGGAACCTACTGTGAGCCGAAAATGACGACAGTAGGTTCGCAAGATACTACTGGCCCTATGACTCGTGATGAACTTAAAGACTTGGCGTGTCTCGGCTTCTCTGCTGATCTTGTCATGCAGTCTTTCTGTCACACATCGGCTTATCCAAAACCAGTAGACGTTAACACTCACCATACACTTCCGGACTTTATTATGAACCGCGGTGGTGTATCTCTTCGTCCTGGTGACGGTATTATCCACTCATGGCTAAACCGTATGCTACTACCGGATACTGTCGGTACGGGTGGTGACTCACATACTCGTTTCCCTCTGGGTATTTCATTCCCAGCCGGCTCGGGCTTGGTTGCCTTTGCAGCTGCGACAGGCGTTATGCCGCTAGACATGCCAGAGTCAATCTTGGTTCGTTTTAAAGGTGAGATGCAACCGGGTATTACACTGCGTGATCTTGTTCATGCCATCCCTTACTACGCGATTCAGCAAGGTCTACTAACGGTAGAAAAAGCGGGCAAGATCAACGAATTTTCTGGCCGTATCCTTGAGATTGAAGGCTTAGAAACGCTAACGGTTGAGCAAGCATTTGAGCTTTCTGATGCATCTGCAGAGCGTTCGGCGGCAGGTTGTACTGTGAAATTGTCTCAAGAGTCGATCGAAGAGTACTTAAACTCTAATATCGTGATGCTGAAGTGGATGATCTCTGAAGGCTACGGTGATCGCCGTACTATCGAGCGCCGTATTACTGCAATGCAAGAGTGGCTAGCAAACCCTGAGCTGATGCAAGCAGATAAAGACGCTGAATACGCACATGTGATTGAAATCGATATGGCTGAAATCAATGAGCCAGTACTATGTGCACCGAATGACCCAGATGACGCTCGTTTGTTGTCTGAAGTACAAGGCACAGCGATTGATGAAGTGTTCATCGGTTCTTGTATGACGAACATCGGTCACTTCCGCGCAGCAGGTAAATTGCTTGATAAGTTCAATGGCCAGTTAGCGACGCGCCTTTGGGTAGCGCCACCAACAAAGATGGATAAAGACCAACTGATTGAAGAAGGCTACTACGGTATCTTCGGACGTGCAGGGGTTCGTATTGAAACGCCAGGGTGTTCACTTTGTATGGGTAACCAAGCGCGTGTTGCAGATAAATCAACAGTAATGTCGACTTCAACGCGTAACTTCCCGAACCGTCTGGGTACTGGTGCGAATGTTTACCTATCGTCAGCTGAGCTAGCTGCAGTAGGTGCAATCCTAGGTAAGATTCCAACCAAAGAAGAATACCTAGAATACGCGAAGCAAATCGACGCTACGGCAACGGATACGTACCGCTACTTGAACTTCCATAAAATGGATCAATACACCAAGAAAGCGGACGAAGTGATCTTCCAAGAACCGGCATAATCAGAAATGCACAATTCAAAAGCACCTCACATGAGGTGCTTTTTTTATGGGAGCAATTCGCTATACTCGCACCAAATTGATACGAAATAGGCAATCTCGGTGGAATTTGAATTCATTCGTAACACGTTGATGGGCGAGTACTACGTAAAATGTAGCATGGGACATGAGATTGTAGGGCGCTGGTTGCAAGAAGAAATTGGTAAAGATCCGATGAAGATTGCACAGGTTGAAAAGCTAATTGAGCGGTCATTTTCAGCGCCTTCTCAGGAGCATAACCTTACAGGCACGGAAATTAGCTTGATGATTCAGGGCGACGAAGTTCTTGTACAAGAAAACGCATTAGCCCATGAATATGATGTCGAGATGGAAAGTGAGTTCGACTTCTACAATGCAGAAAGTACAGCAAGTTGTGGGATAGAGGATTTCATGGCACTTATCGAACAGTGGAAAGACTTTTTGAACATTTAATGCACAGTTTTGGGTAACTTCTCTGCCGTTGCTTTAAATTTGTGAAAAGGGCGCACCGATATGGTGCGCCCTTTTTGTTTATAGATATGTAAATTGAGGTTAGTTTTTATTATTCAATAACTTAAAAACTTGGCACGTAGATTGGATTATAAGAAGTGTTTCAGGATGAAAGCTTCGGAGATAACTCAATGAAAATAATCAATGCCATTATTAAGCCGTTTAAATTAGACGATGTACGAGAAGCATTGGCTGATGTCGGTATCGAAGGGATGACAGTATCAGAAGTTAAAGGGTTCGGTCGTCAAAAAGGTCACACGGAATTGTATCGCGGTGCAGAGTATCAAGTCGATTTTCTACCAAAGGTGAAAATTGAAATCGCGACTCACGCAGACAATGTAGATCGCGTTGTTGAAGCAATTACAAAAGCTGCGCAAACCGGAAAAATCGGCGACGGTAAAATTTTTGTTTACGATCTGAACCAAGCGGTGCGTATCCGAACTGGCGAAATGGACGCAGAAGTACTTTAAGAATTCAAAGGATTGGAGATACTTATTATGGAATTAGCAACAACAGTAACCGAGTTACGTTACGCACTTGACACCTTTTTCTTCCTCATTTCCGGTGCGTTGGTAATGTGGATGGCAGCAGGCTTTGCGATGCTAGAGGCTGGCCTTGTGCGCTCTAAAAACACAACAGAAATTCTTACGAAGAACATCTGTTTGTACGCCATCGCATGTACGATGTTTCTGATTGTCGGTTATAACATCATGTATGTCGATAACGGAGAAGGAGGCTGGTTACCTTCATTTGGTACGCTAATTGGTACTCAAGGTGAAGGGGCCGACCACTCTTTAGAGTCTGACTTCTTCTTCCAAGTTGTCTTCGTTGCAACTGCCATGTCCGTCGTTTCTGGTGCGGTAGCTGAGCGCATGAAGCTTTGGTCTTTCTTGATTTTCTCAGCGATTTTAACTGCGTTTATCTATCCAATGGAAGGTTACTGGACATGGGGTGGAGGCTTCCTAGCAGAAGCTGGATTTAGTGACTTTGCGGGTTCTGGTATCGTACATATGGCAGGTGCTTCTGCTGCTCTTGCTGGTGTGTTACTGCTTGGCGCGCGTAAGGGTAAGTACGGTAAAAATGGTGAAATTTATCCGATTCCAGGTTCTAACATGCCTTTGGCAACGTTGGGTACTTTTATCCTTTGGTTTGGCTGGTTTGGATTTAACGGTGGTTCTCAGTTGATGGTTTCAGATTTTGAGAATGCTACAGCGGTAGGTCAGATCTTTCTAAACACTAACGCAGCAGCGGCTGCTGGTGCAATTGCGGCGCTATTCGTTTGTAAAACTACTTGGGGTAAAGCCGATTTAACGATGATCCTCAATGGCGCGCTAGCTGGCTTGGTTGCCATCACTGCAGACCCTCTATCGCCATCACCACTGTACGCGGTTGCGATTGGTGCGGTGTCGGGTGCACTAGTAGTATTCAGTATCATTGCTCTAGATAAACTTAAAATTGACGATCCAGTAGGTGCTATCTCAGTTCACGGTGTGTGTGGTTTCTTCGGCCTAATGGTAGTGCCACTGAGCAACGGTGATGCAACGTTTGGTGCACAGCTTTTAGGTGCCGTAGTTATCTTTGCTTGGGTATTTGGTGCTAGCCTAGTTGTGTGGGCAATCTTGAAAGCGACCGTTGGGATTCGCGTTACAGAAGATGAAGAAATGGAAGGTATGGACATGCATGATTGTGGTGTTGGTGCTTACCCAGAGTTTGTTACGGTGAAATAATCATTAGCTTGTAATAAATGGTTACACACTTAACACAATAAAACCTGCTCCGATGAGCAGGTTTTTTAATATTCGTCATTGTCTTCTTATTGAACATACATATAATAACGCAACTGATAAACGTTATCATTAGCATGGTAAAGGATTAAACAATGAAAAAACTGCTAACTCTTTCAGCACTAACTTGCGCTACTCTAGCTCCAACAGCAATGGCTGCTGAAGAAGTGAACGTCTACTCTTACCGTCAACCTTTCCTAGTTGAACCTATGTTCAATGAGTTCACTAAAGAAACTGGTATCAAAGTAAACGTAAAATTTGCTAAAAAAGGCTTAGCAGAAAAGCTAGCTCAAGAAGGTGAGTACAGCCCTGCTGACGTTATTCTTACGACAGACATCAGCCGTCTAGCTGAACTGACAAACAAAGGTTTAGTTCAGAAAGTCGATAGCAAAATCATTGAAGAAAACGTACCTGCTCAATACCAAGATAAAGAGAATGAGTGGTTTGCTCTAACTCTACGTTCTCGTAGCGTTTATTCATCACGTGATCGCGTAGGTAAACTAGGCGCAGATTTCAACTACGCAGACTTAGCTAAGCCAGAGTTCAAAGGTAAAATTTGTACTCGTAGCGGTAAGCACCCGTACAACGTTTCTCTAGTTTCAGCAATGATTGCTCACAATGGCGAAGCAGAAACCAAAGAGTGGTTAGAAGGCGTGAAAGCAAACCTTGCTCGCAAACCACAAGGCAACGATCGTGCACAAGTTAAAGCGATCAAAGAAGGCCTATGTGATGTTTCTCTAGGTAACAGCTACTACCTAGGTAAAATGGTTAACGACAAAGAGCAAAAAGCTTGGGCTGATGCAGTTTACATCAACTTCCCTAACCAAGAGACTACAGGCACTCACGTGAATATCTCTGGTATGGCGATGGCTAAGTACTCTCCAAACAAAGACAATGCTGTGAAGCTAATGGAATTCCTAACGGGTGACAAAGCGCAGCAAATGTACGCAGAAGTTAACTACGAGTACCCAGTTAAAGAAGGCGTGAAGCGTTCTGAGCTTGTGGAATCTTGGGGTGACTTTAAAGCAGACAAGCTTTCTCTAGACGATATTGCAGCCAACCACGAAGCGGCAATTAAGCTATTAGATGAAGTGAAATTTGACCTTTAATTCCTTGTGGGGGTATAACAGTACCCCCATTTGATTAAAGGATATGAGATGTATTTGCAACAGCATTTGTATTTCATACAGCCTTGCAGTAATTAGGCGATGAAAGATAAACACTCTTTATGGAAAACCAGTAGTGGGGTAATAACTCTGCTACTGGTTTTGCCGATCTTAGCGATCTTCTACACCGCAATTGGTGAAACGGATGATTTGTTTGCTCATTTAATGGCAACGGTCATGCCGACTTATATTTTTAACACGGTTGCGCTAACTGTTGGCGTAATGGTGCTGTCCTTAATTCTTGGTATTCCAAGCGCTTGGATAATGGCCATGTGTAAACTGCCGACCGAAAAATGGTTGCAGTGGGCATTGGTGCTACCTCTTGCAATGCCAGGTTATATCATTGGTTATATTTTTACTGATTGGTTTGATTTTGCAGGCCCGATTCAGATCTTTTTGCGTGATGTAACCGGATGGGGACCTGGCGAGTATTGGTTCCCTGACATTCGTACGTTGCCTGGCGCGACCTTTGTGTTAGCTTTGGTGTTGTATCCTTACGTGTATTTATTGTGCCGGGCTGCGTTTATGGAGCAAAATGTCTCTTTATTGCAAAGCGCGCGTTTGCTCAAGTGCTCTCCATGGGAAAGTTTTTGGCGCATCTCGATGCCGTTAGTAAGACCCTCTATCGCAGTGGGTTTATCATTGGTCGCAATGGAGACCATTGGTGACTTTGGTACGGTAAGTTACTTCGCGGTGAATACGTTAACCACAGCGGTCTACGATACTTGGTTGGGGTACTCTAATCTTAATGCGGCAGCCAAGATTTCTGCCATGATGCTCGTCATTGTAGTACTGCTTCTTAGTGCCGAACGATACAGCCGCCGTAAACAAAAGCTTTTTCAAAGCCAATTTAACAGTCACGAAGATTTTCGTTACGAGTTGACGGGCTGGAAAAAGTGGACCGCACTAGTTTGGTGCTGGGGCTTGGTTTCGGTCGCGTTTATTTTGCCGCTACTACAGCTGATTGATTATGCGATCACTTATTTTGCGCAGAGTTGGACCTCAGAGTTTCGTGAATACGCATGGAACAGCTTAGTTGTGTCTGTTATTGCTGCGATTATTGGTGTTGCTGTCGCACTGATCGTTAACTTTACCCATCGAGTCAATGGTAAACGAGAAAGCTTGGCATTTATGCGTCTTTCTTCTATGGGCTATGCAGTACCAGGAACGGTACTAGCCATCGGTGTGATGGTCGCTGTGCTGTTTATGGATCATCGTGTCAACGACGTTGCTAAAGCCATGGAGTGGGGAAGGCCGGGACTTATCTTTTCTGGTTCCATGTTCGCACTAGTATTTGCCATGGTTGTGCGCTTTTCCGCGGTAGCGATTGGTAGTATCGAGAGTAATTTAAATAAAATTTCTCCGTCGTTAGATATGGCATCGCGCACTATGGGTTGTAAGCCCAATGCCATGCTGTGGCGCGTGCACTTTCCGCTGGTTAAGCGCGGTGCACTGATTGCGGCTTTATTAGTGTTTATCGAGTCAATGAAAGAGCTCAATGCGGCTTTGTTACTTCGTCCGTTTAACTTTGAAACACTAGCCACATACGTTTATAACTTCGCCTCGGATGAGCATTTAGAATTGGCCGCTTTGCCAGCGGTTCTGTTGGTTCTTGTTGGGTTGATCCCGCTTGTTGTTGTTAACCGTTCACTGGAGCAAAATCACTGATGAGCTGTGCATTATCAATTAAAAACCTAACGTGCCAATATGACGATCAAACCGTACTCGAATCATTGTCTCTTGAGGTAGAACAAGGGCAGATTGTCTGTTTGCTAGGAGCTAGTGGCTGTGGGAAAACAACACTATTAAAGGCCGTTGCGGGATTATTGCCGTTAACGTCAGGCGAAATGAGTCTAAATTGCGTCACAATTGATGATGGGGAAAACTGGTTGCCGCCAGAACAGCGTAATATAGGGATGATTTTCCAAGATTACGCACTTTTTCCTCACTTGACGGTGGAGCAAAACATTGCCTTTGGCTTAAAGCAGTGCTCGACAAAAGAGAAAAATGCAAAAGTTCAAGAGATGTTAGAACTCGTGCATCTTCAAGGTTATGGCGATCGTTATCCTCACCAATTGTCTGGTGGACAGCAGCAGCGTGTTGCGATTGCTCGCTCATTAGCTTACAGCCCAGACTTACTGTTACTGGATGAACCGTTTTCTAATATTGATACGCAAGTTCGCCATGAGTTGATAAGTGAGATCCGTAAGATTTTTAAGGCCCAAGGTGTGACTGCCATTTTTGTTACGCATAGCCGTGAAGAGGCTTTTGCTTTCGCCGATAAAATGGCAGTGATGAACAATGGAGTCATCGAGCAATATGGCACAGCATCTGAGCTTTACTACCAACCTTCAAGTAAATTTGTCGCTGATTTCTTAGGTGGTGGCAGTTACCTTGCTGCTAAACGAGTTTCGAATTCAGAATATGAAACCCACTTGGGCGTGGTTGAAGCCACGGCTCAACAAGATATTCCAGTACAGGCGGAGTGCTCTTTACTGCTAAGACCGCAGCATGTGCAAATTCAATCCGATGAAGATAGTTCGGTAACCGTATTGGAACAGCATTTTATGGGTGATCACTGCCGTTATGTGATTAACGCAAATGGTGATCGTTTGTTAGCTACAGCTTCGCAAGCATTAAATATAGGTGAGTCCGTCGCGGTAAAAATTGAAACGCAAGGCGTCCTGGCATTTGCTTAACGCTCCTGAGTATCTTTGCTATCTCGTTTACGACTTTCCAACATACAATAAAAAAGCCCGGCAGTGGGGCCGGGCAAGTGCTCTTCTCCTGTTGATGAGCGCCTTTTCAGACAGCGTCGACTCTCATCATAGTGCTCGAAGCGGGCACAAGGTTCAGTTATAAAGACAAGAAGTCTTTAAACTGTTGAAGAACACGTTCCGCAGTGTCCTTATCTTGCATCTCTGCAAAAATTCGTAGCAGTGGCTCAGTACCAGAGAAGCGAGCGATGATCCAACCGCCGTTTTTGAAGTAGACTTTCGCACCATCTTCGTAGCTGACTTTTTCGATTTCAAACTCAAACTCAGGCAACTGCTTTTCAACATAAATCTTGTTGAACAGTACGTCTTTTTGCGCTGGTTTGAACTTGCAATCGCCTTCTGCCATGTAGGCATAGCCGTACTTGCCGTAGATTTCATCCAGTAACTCAGACAGCTTCTTGCCGGTTACTGAAATCATTTCTACCAATAGGCTTGATGCGAATACGCCGTCTTTACCTTTGATGTGGCCGCGAATGGTTAGGCCACCAGAGCTTTCCCCGCCAATCAGTGAGTCATCCGCTTCCATTTGGGAGCTGATGTGCTTAAAGCCTACAGGAACCTCAAAGCATTTCTCGCCATGATCTTCGGCGACTTTATCGAGAAGGTGGGTGGTTGCGATGTTACGTACCACGGAGCCTTTCCAGCCTTTGTATTCAAGTAGGTAGTAGTAAAGCAGCAGTAGCACTTCATTTGGATGAATGAAGTTACCTTTTTCGTCGATAATACCAAGACGGTCCGCATCGCCATCAGTACCGATGCCAATATCGTAACCTTGCTCTTTCACTAGGTGCATCAAACGGTAGAGTGTTGCAGCGCTTGGCGAAGGCATTAACCCACCGAAATCTGGGTTTTTGCCATCGTTAATCACATCAACGTCACAGCGGCCGTTGATTAATACGGTTTGCAGTGCGTTTTTCGCGACACCAAACATTGGGTCGATCAAAACACGTAAATTCGCCTTCTTGATCGCTTCGATGTCGATAAAGTCGATGATTGAGTCAACGAATTCGTTCATCGGATTGATGATTTCAATCAGCTTATCTTCAACCGCTTGTTCAAAGTCGACGCTTTTTACATCTTGCGCAGTGAGCGCGTCTATTTGTGATTCGATTTTTTGGGTGATGATTTCATCTGCGTCACGACCGCCTTCAATGAAGACTTTAATGCCGTTGTAATCGGCAGGGTTGTGTGATGCGGTAATACATGCCGAGTATGCGCAGCCCATTTCTTTCGCTTTAAACATTACGATAGGTGTTGGGACAAATTTGTCGATAAAGCTGACCACAATGCCGTTTGCTGCTAGAACTTCAGCGAACCAACGACCTGCTTTATCGGAAAGAAAACGACGGTCATAGCCAATCACAAAACCGCGATCAGCAACCGATTCGTTATTCGTGATGTTTGCAACTGCTTGGGCAACCAAGCGTACGTTATCTTTAGTGAACTCCTCACCGATAAATGCACGCCAACCGCCTGTACCAAATTTGATCATGATTCGATCCTCGATAAGAGCGGCATCCCACCGCCTCTTAAATCTTTGCTAGCGAACCGATGCACTTGTAAAACATAAATGCACCGGATAAATCAAAAGGGGAGAAGGACTCCTCCAAAAGATGATTAACCTAGAGTAACGATAACTTCGTTTACTGAACCTTCCGCTTGAACTGGGACAGAGGCACCATTCACTGCTTCACCGTTCACAGTAATCGACTTAACGCCTTTGCTTACTGAGTCTGGGTTAACTACTTTGATGTTGTACGTTGCACCTAGCCATTGACGAGTCACTTCGAAACCAGGCCAGTTCGTTGGGATACATGGATCGATAGTTAGGCCATCGAAGCCTGTACGCACACCAAGGATAAAGTTGGTAACAGCGAAGTAAGCCCAGCCTGACGTACCTGTTAACCATGGGTGGTTTGCACGACCGTGGTCTTGGTGGTCTCGACCCATGATGAACTGAACGTATGAGTATGGTTCTGCAATACGTTTTTCGATGATGTCGTTCTGGTTGTATGGGTTTAGCGCATCGTAGAACTTCATTGCACGATCACCACGACCCAGTTTCGCTTCAGCTACCCAAGCCCATGGGTTTGGATGTGAGAAGATCGCACCGTTCTCTTTTACGCCTTGGTAAACACGAGTTACGAAGCCGATATCATCATTCGGTGTTGCAAAAGATGGTGAGTTTAGGTGAAGGCCGTATTCAGAGAACAGGTTCTCATCGACAGCGTCCATCGCTTTTTCGCCACGCTCTTGAGATACCGCACCAGAAAGTACCGCAAGTGTGTTTGACTCTAGGTGTACTCGGCCTTCCGCTTGTTGCGCAGTACCGATCTTGTCGCCATTCTTCGTCAGACCACGGATGTACCAACCGCCTTCGTCATCCCAAAGGTGGGTTTCACACGCTTCACGAACGTTTGCTGCCATCACCGTGTATTTTTCAACGTCGGCTTCCTTACCTAGGTATTTCGCTAGGTCGATGAACTCCTGCAGTGCCCAGAAATGTAGGAACGACACCATTGAAGATTCGCCACCACCTAGGTTCAGACAGTCGTTCCAGTCTGCACGCAGACCTTTACAGATACCGGTTTGACCTACGTATTCAGCCGAGAAGTCTAGCGCGGCTTTCATGTGGTCATAAACCGTTGCATCGCCACCGTCGGCGTAAGGGATCACTTCGTCAAAGAAGCTGTGCTCACCGGTTTCCATCACGTACTTACAGATGGTTGGAACTAGCCATAGGTGGTCATCAGAACAGGTGTCTTCGATGCCGTGAATCTTGTCTTCATCAGACGGTGTTGGAACCACGGTTGGGGATTTCGATGGTTTAACGTCAGCTTTCTCTGGATCAAACCAATCTGGATCAAATAGGTGTAGACCGTAGCCCGCTTTTACTTGGCCGCGCAGTAGGTCAACGATACGTTTGCGCGTCATTGCAGGGTTAGCGTGAGGGACTGAGATCGCATCTTGCGCTGTATCGCGGTAACCAAGACCAGTACGACCACCCACTTCGATGAATGAAGCAAAGCGAGACCACACCACACAAGTTTCTGCTTGGTACAGTGTCCAAGCGTTGATCATGGTATCTAGACCTTCGTTTGGTGATTTCACTTGGAACTTGCCACAGCGTTCATCCCAGTGTGCTTTGATACCCGCAAATGCATTGTCGACTTCTGCAAGGTCTTGGTACTTAGCACGTAGACGGTCACCATTGCCTTTACCGATACCTAGAATGTAAGCAAAGCGAACTTCTTCACCCGGCTGGATAGTGAATTGCTTGTGCAGAGAGCCACAGTGGTTGTAACACGTTTGTGCTGTGTTGAAACACTTGCCTTGTTCTACCGCTAGCGGGTTTGCTTCGTCACGGTATAGGCCAAGGAAGCTGTCACGTTGACCGTCGTATGAATCTGGGTCAAATGTTGAAGCTAGGTAGTAGAAGCCTTCGAAATCGTTGGTGTTGTAGTACAGGTCGTATTCAATCACACCTTCGTTGTAAGCCGTACCTGCCGAGTACAGAGACATCTGATGGTTTTGATTATCAGATTGAATGTGGCTGAATGAGAACTCAACAAATGAGAATGCACTGATCGTACGTGGTTTGTCAGAGGTGTTTTTAATCACTACATCCCAGATTTCAGCGTCTTCGCCTTTTGGCACGAACAGAGTTTTTGTTGCGGTAATACCGCTGTATTCACATTTGAACTTAGAGTAAGACAAGCCGTGACGAACTTCGTAGTTTGCTTCGTCTAGGCTCTTCGCAACTGGTTGCCAAGAGATTGACCAGTAATCACCTGTCTCATCATCACGCAAGTAAACGTAGTGTCCTGGGCGATCGAATGTCGCATTTGGACGGAATTTAGTAACACGGTTGTATTCTGGAGAGTTGTAGAACGAGTAGCCACCCGCGTTGTGCGAGATAACCGTACAGAACTTCTCAGTACCTAGGTAGTTGGTCCATGGTGCTGGTACGTCAGGGCGAGTGATGACGTATTCGCGATTCTCGTTATCGAAATAGCCGTATTTCATTTGTGTCTTTCCTTTTTACGAAGCTGCATCAGCAGCCAAAATTTAAAAACTCTTCAAGCGTGATGTTTCGACATCAGTTTTGTATTACTTCCACGGTTTACGGTAATTCACTCCCTGCAAATCAAGCAGAGGTAGATGGCCTTTCAAGCGTGATAAATAGTCGGTCCAATCTCGGTGTTGTTTGTCTGTCCAACATGCTTCTGCCATTGCAGTTAAACGAGGGAAGATCATGTAGTCCATGCGAGGTTGGTTATTGATAATTTCGCACCATAATGCTGTTTGAATGCCCCAAATGCGCTTACGTATTGGGTCGTCAGCAGGCACTTCAGCGAGCGGCTCGTAGTTGTAAGCTTTTTCTAGTGGCAGTGGGTTTGCCCAGTCCACGCCCGGTTCTTCAGGTGCGTAGTCTTGGGTCATATCTAGGTAAGTGGTTTGTGCTGGTTGCAGCACCACATCAAAGCCTTGGCGAGCACAGTTCAAGGCCGCTTCTTCGCTTAGCCATGAGTAGATCACCGTATCTTTACTGACTTTGTCGCCGTGTTGAGCTTCTTCCCAGCCCAGCATGCGTTTGCCCAATTTACGAAGTTTGTCTTCGGCATAACGCAAGAAGTGTCCTTGCAAATCTTTGTAGTCGCTGTAACCCAGTTGTTCCATTAGTGCTTGGCATGCTGGGCTTTTTGACCATACGCCGTTAGGTACTTTGTCGGCACCAATATGAACGTAAGGCGCAGGAAAAAGCGCAGAGACTTCTTCTAGCACTTTGTCGATAAACTCATAACTCCCCGGCAGAGCGGGGTTAATGACGTTGTCGTTGTAATGCTGAATACTGCGGTATTCGGTGGTATCTTCCGCTTCTACCAATAGGTGTGGTAACGACTTGATGGCGGCTCGGCAATGACCAGGTACATCAATTTCAGGAATGATGGTGATGCCTCGTTGCGATGCAAATTCGATAACGTCTTTGATGTCTTCTTGTGTGTAGAAGCCGCCGTAACGTTCATCAAAGTGCGTGTACTGTGGTTCATTGATCTCATCCAATCCGCGCCAAGCACCAATATCGGTCAGTTGAGGCAGTGATTTGATTTCAATTCGCCAACCCTCATCGTCGGTGAGATGCCAATGGAACGTATTGAACTTGTAATGAGCCAGTTGGTTGATCAAGCGTTTGACTTGCTCAACGGAGTGAAAGTGACGAGCACAATCCAGCATCATACCGCGGTAACGAAAACGTGGCCTGTCCTTGATTGAACAGCAAACTACTTCCATTGAGTTAGGTTGATCGCCAACTTTGATTAGTTGTAACAACGTTGCACAAGCATGGGTAAAACCAGACGAAGATCCTGCTTCAATTTTGATTGACTCTTCGGCTACTTTCAGTTTGTAAGCGCCTTCATCCAAGGTTGGGTTGCCTTTGAAGATGATCTGACTGCCATTGTCTGATGCGAACTCAAATTGGTGAATGCGCTTAAGCTCTTCAAGTAGCCATTCTTTAGCTGAATTGGCCAGGCTTGAATAAACCGCGACGCCAGCATGATGATCAAAGCTAAAATAGTGATCGCTGACCTCAATATGGTTTGGTTTTGGCAGCAAGGGCTGTGCATGGGTTAAACTTGCCGGAATCTCACTGCGTTCACGGTATGGTGAAGCTAATACGATAGGCGTGACATCCACTTGTGCGCGCTGTGGGTTTCCATCAACGACAAAGTTGATCATCGCTTCGTTAAAGCCATCCGAGTAATAACGGAATGGGTTCGAACCAATACTGAATTCACAGTAATAGTGATGGTTGGCAGCCAGTACCAGCCCTTCTGGCTTAAGTGTGCAAAAACTACCAATTTGAGTCAGTTGACCATTTGAAACGCTGTCTGGAAGAATGTAACGATCGAAAGCGAAAGTTAAGCTCCAGCTGTTCAGGTCTTGGTCGCTCAAGTTATGAAAGGTAAGGCCAAAGCGGCAGTTTTGTTTCTGCTCAGAAAGGACTACGAGATCAACACGATATTCCATATCTACTCCTACGCCGCACTGAGCGAGTAAAGGTTATGTTCTGGTTTGCCTGCAAACATAATTGCGCCTTCAATCGCGTCAAACTGTGGCTCAACAATCCATCGCTGAACTGGTGGTGAAAGCCAACGTACAATGCGTTCAGCTATGCTGCCCATTAAACAAATACGTGTTGCGCCGCGCTTGTTTAATGCCACGAGAAACATTTCTATATCCGCTGCGGTTTGCTTCAGCATTTCAATGGCCAGTGCATCGCCTTGTTCCGCATGTTGGAAAATAGCCGGAGAAAACTGCCCATAATCACGAGGAAGCGCCTGTTTTGACCACGCCACCACGTTGTCGACCTCATTTTCGAAATGCGTCATAACGTGTTGTGCTAGGGGCGTTTTTTCTCTGATGCCATCTTCAGCTAACAAAACTTGCTGAACTAGGCGTAGCCCCATCACTGCGCCGCCACCTTGATCCGAAATAGGGAACTCACGACCACCGACAACGTGTTGCTCCAATCCTTTAAGGTAGATGCCACAAGAACCGGTTCCCGCAATCATGATTGCGCCATCTTCGCCATTGTGCGCACCAACGCACGCACCGTAAGCATCGGTATTCAGAGTTATACTGGCAAATGGATGAGGAAGAGACATGAAGGCTTGCCAAGATGCTTTGTGCTCTGCGCCAGCAAGGGCTAAGCCGACGTGCATCGACGCGAAATCTTGTTGTGTTAGACCGCCTTGCTCGGTAGCCGAAGTGATGGATTCAAGAATCGAAGCCATTGCTATTTCAGCACCTAGCATGATGTTGGCACTGCCGCTTTTGGCCTCGCCAAGAAAATTACCTTGTGAATCTTTAATCCTGGCTCGACATGACGTGCCGCCACCATCGATACCGACAAAATACATTCCCATGATTATTCTTCCTTCATATTTTTAGAGGTCGCCAACTGAGAAACATGCTGAGCTTGACTGATTATCGCGAGTAAGTACCAAGCGCCATGCGGGATCCATTGTTCGCCCCAGCGCCAGTTTTGTAACACGTCTTCTTTTTGTGCAGGTGGGTCAAATGCAATGTCTTCCTCGTCTTCAAAGCCGCCAGTGATTCCGTTACACACGCCACCTTTTGCGTTGAAGAAACCATATTGAGGGAGGTAATCAGGGTTGTTACGACCATGGCCATCTAGCATGCACATGTCGTATGGGTTTAAGCCTACAACCCAGTTCAATGCATCTTGAGCAAACACAGAAAGTTGTTGCTGTACTTCTTGCGACGCTATATGCGGTTGAGCAAGGTACGCCATGGTCGCGAGTGAGCCCAGTCGAGCATTCTCGCCTTGCCACCAATAGCCGGATTCATTGTTGTGTGCGACAAAAAATGCCTCGCGTTTTGACTCATTTACGCCTTTAACATATTGGCGAGGGTAACCGAATGGGTTGATCACTTTATTCGATATTGTGATCTCAAACTCACACGCTAGGTTGACGATACGTTTTACCGATTCCGCTCGTGCTGAGTCGTCTTCAATAGATAGATATTCGCATAGGGCAATAACTGGTAGACCAGCTTCGGCTGCGTGAAAATATGGACGGCTGCCGTTTTGGTTTGCTGACCAAAAGTGTTGAATCTGCTCGTCGCTCATTTGGCGTGCAACTAAACGTTGCGCCCACAAACGGCTCTCTTCCAAGTAGCGAGTTTCTTTGGTTGCTTTAAACAGTTCTACACAAGCCAGTAGCGCACAGTATTCGTCGATAATGTTTTCTTCCCCATCATTGAGGTACTGCGTATTGTGCTCTTTTAAGTGCCAGTAACCATTTTCGGCAGCGTTGCGGTATTTTTGTTGATCGTATTCACCGTGAACACTTAAACGCGACGCTGCCGCTAGCGCTGCAATGGCGACACCGCCACCTTGTCGAAAGCCTGCTTGATAGTCGTCAAATTTGTGACCAAGTTGAGTTTCGTACGCGCAAATCTCGCGTTGCGCAGTATCTTTGCTCCACTTGTCAAAGACCGTCATGTAGAAAAAGCCTTTTTCGTTTTGCATACGCACAAGAAAGTCTGCACCGAACAGGGCTTCTTCAATCAGACGTGTACGTGTGAAAGCTGCAATTTCTTCGCTTCCTTCAAGCAATGAAACCCCTTTTAGGATGTTCCAAACCACCATTGGGGTTTGTTGAGGATTCAAATAATTCGCGTATGAAAGGTGACTTAAATACTTGCTAACGTCTCCTGATGCGTCGTACCAGCCGCCGTGTACATCAACCTTTTTATTGGAGTTTAGTACTGGAAGTTGTCGATCTTGTTGATCGAAGATCCCGCCGCAACGTTGCGATTTGAAGTAGTGGATCACATCTGACAAAGTTTGATCCAACAGAATGTGTTCGCCAACGATGAAAGAGGAAGAGCGCGTATCTTCTACTTGCAAGAAATAGTCACCTGACGTTGTGAAAGAGGAAAAGTCGATGAGGTAGAAATAGCCCTGATGCCAGTTCGCCACTTTACCTTGTTCTTCAACCGCAAAAGTTGCCACGGTTTGCTCGCTAGTGGCACAAATCAATTGAGCAGTGTAAGAAGACAAGTGTGGTTGTTCGGTCTGGATAATGGCTTTCTTTGGGCCCAGACGTTCATAACCAATGTGGTTAGTCAGTAGCAGCATTCAATGTCTCCGGGAAACGATAAAAACAGGAATGGGCCAGGCTGAACCTGACCCTCGTTATGATTAATCTTCAAATAAGTAACAGCGGACAAAGTGGTTGTCGGACAGTTGAGTGACGCCCGGTAGTCGTTCGCGACATTTGTCGGTAGCGTGTACACAACGTCCAGCAAATGGACAGCCGACAGATTCTGGTGTCCAAAGTGGGATTTCCCCTTTGTTGCCTTTCAGTTTCTCGTGAATAGACTTCGATGGATCTGGAACCGCAGATACCAACAGTTGCGTATATGGGTGTTGAGGATCGTGAATGATTTCTTCAGTATCGCCCCATTCAACCATGTGACCTACGTACATGACCGCGAGATCTTCAGCAATGTAACGCGCTGTTGCGATGTCGTGAGTGATGTAAAGCAGAGACATTTGTTTCTCGAACTTCATCTCTTCCATCAAGTTCAGAACACCGGCACGGATTGATACATCGAGCATCGATGTTGGCTCATCCGCCAATACCACTTCTGCACCAACTGCGATGTTACGAGCTAGGTTTACACGTTGACGCTGACCGCCAGATAGCTGGTGCGGGAACTTTTGCGCCGTTTCTTTTGGTGGAATAAGACCAACTTGTTCAAGTAGGTCGTACACACGCTCTTCCAGTTCTTTCTTGTTGCCCGGTGCTACTTTCTTATGAATCAGCAGCGGGCGCGCAATATGGTGGAAAATGTTGTGTGTTGGGTTTAGCGAGCCGAATGGGTCTTGCCACACCATTTGTACACCTTCACGGTAGGTCATTAAATCGTGACGAGAGGTGATGTCTTGGATATCACGACCTTTGTATTCAATGATGCCATCGGTTGGTGCGTACATTTTTGCAATCATTTTTGCAGTAGTAGACTTACCTGAACCAGATTCACCTACCACTGACAAGCCGCGGCTCTTGTACATTTTGAAAGAGACGTCGTT
Source organism: Vibrio sp. YT-19(2023) (assembly GCF_033337395.1). NCBI lineage: Bacteria > Pseudomonadati > Pseudomonadota > Gammaproteobacteria > Vibrionales > Vibrionaceae > Vibrio > Vibrio sp. YT-19(2023). The sequence continues at coordinate 102,948 of NZ_JAWOQN010000011.1, forward strand.
GATTGCGCGCATCTTAGATTGTTTGATTGAGTTACTGTTTAAAGGGAAGTCCTTAACGACATTTTTACCCTCAATCAGCAGTTCGCCGAATTGTTTGCTCATAATTCTCTCCAGTGTAATTTTTGTTCTTAGCTAGCGTTTTTTTGTTGTTAAACCTTAGCTTGAGCAATGGTGTCGCCGTACAAATGGCAATTTGAGAGGCGACCTGGTTCAATTTGACGTAATTGGGTTGGTACACGTGTACATGCTTCATGTACGCGATCGCAACGAGCTTGGAAGCGGCAGCCTTGTGGAACTTCTAGCAAGTTCAACGGGTTACCTGGAATACCAGTCAATTTGGTCTTTGGTCCAGTTAGTGGAGGGAAAGAGCTACCCAAACCTTTGGTGTAAGGGTGGTAAGGACTTTCCAGAATTTGCTTAGAAGGCGCGACTTCAATCAACTCACCTGAGTACATGATGCCGATACGATCCGAGAACTCGACCATCAATGACAAGTCATGTGTGATGAATAGAATTGAGAAACCAAACTCTTCTTTAAGCGCGTAAATTTTTTGTAGAATTTCACGTTGAACCACTACATCCAATGCGGTAGTCGGTTCGTCCATGATGATCATTTTTGGGTTCAGAGCCAAAGCGATTGCGATTACTAGACGTTGACGCATACCACCAGAGAACTGGTGCGGGTAATCACTCAATCGGCTAGGGTGGATATCAACGATTTCCAGCAGACCTTCAGCGCGTGTTTTTGCTTGAGCGCGAGTCATATTGGTATGACGCATGATGACGTCACAGAACTGCTCTTCCATGGTTAGAACAGGGTTCAAAGCGTTCATCGCACTCTGGAATACCATCGACATTTCACTCCAGCGGAACGCTTGCATGCGATCATCGCTGTACTGAAGGATATCTTCACCGTTGAAGATAACCTCACCACCTGTGATAAACGCTGGCGGCTTATGAAGGCGCATTAGTGAGAAGGCAACAGTGGATTTACCACAGCCAGATTCACCAGCCAGACCGAATACTTCACCTGGTGCAATGTCGAAGCTCACGTTGTTACAGGCGCGGACATCGCCCGCGTCTGTGATGTAGTCTACGCATAGGTTACGGATGGAAATTAGTGGTGCAGTCATGATTATTTATCTCCGCTCCATAGTGCATTTTGTGGTGCCAGTTCAGGCTCACGTTCTTTCTTGTCTTTTGCAGCTAGTTTTTTCCAGCGTTTCATGCCTTTGTGAGAACGAAGTTGAGGGTTCGCAATTTCGTCAACGGCAAAGTTCAACAGAGCAAGACCAGTAACCAGTAGTGTTAGGGCAATACAAGGTGCTAGTACTTCCCACCATGCGCCAATCAGCATGGCTGATGAGGTTTGCACGTTGTAAAGCATGATGCCCCAACTGATCGTGTTGGCATCACCCAAACCTAGGAACGAAATGACCGCTTCAGTGTTGATCGCCAGCATTACTGAGCCAATGAAGCTCGCACCGACAATTGGGATAAGGTTTGGTAAAATCTCAACGAAGATGATGCGGAATGAAGACTCTCCCAATACTTCGGCAGCTTTAACGAACTCTTTCTCGCGTAGTGCCATAGTTTGAGAGCGGACAACACGTGCACCCCATGCCCAAGAAGTACCAGCGATAATCAAGGCAATGGTGAGTGGGCCTGCTTCACCGATAAAGGCCGCCAACACGAATAGCAATGGATACTGCGGAATTACTAACATGATGTTCATCGCGGCACTCAATACGTCATCCACTTTGCCGCCGAAGTAACCTGCCGATATACCAATGACTGTTGCTAAGAAGCACACGATGATGCCAGCGCCAAAGCCTACACCCAGTGATACTCGTGCACCGTAAGCCACTTGCGACCAGATATCGCGACCCATTCGGCTAGTACCTAATACGTGGTCGGCCTTTTTAGACATAATCAGCGTACGACGATCGTCTGCTAGGTTTTTAGCGACCCAACCATCAGGATTGTTTTGTGCCTGTTTTACAACAAAGCTTGGGTATTCGTGTGGGTTACCGGTTCGCTTGTCTGGCGCATGCTTTGTAAGTAAAGGAGCGGCGATCGCAACGAATACGAATACGGTAACAATACCAAGACCGATTCGAGCGAATGCGTTACCTAAAATAAGTTTGAATAGTTCTTTCATGATTATTTGCCTCCCGTACGTAGGCGAGGGTCTAGAATCATGTACAGCATGTCAGCCATTAAGTTGAAGCACAGCATGAACATCGTCATGATAATTAACTGACCTTGAAGTACTTGGTAGTCACGAGCGTGAATTGCGTTAAGTAGCACGGTGCCTAAACCTGGGTAGTTGAAAATCATCTCGATGATCAATTGACCACCAATGGCCATACCCAAAGACATAGACAGTGCGGTAACACTTGGAAGTAGTGCGTTACGTGCGGCGTAATTAAAGACGACGCGGTTTTCACTCAGCCCTTTACCTTTAGCCATCGTGATGTAGTCTTCGGCGAGAAGGTTGATCATGTTGTTACGCATGTTAACTAGGAAGCCACCAATTTGAACGATGGTTGCACAGAATAGAGGTAGTACAGCGTGATAACCCACGTTCTTGATGAACTCCCAGCTTGTCCAATCAGGAATAGTACCTGGCGTGTAAGCATAGCCAGATGGGAACCATTTCAGGCCAATCGCAAAGGTAAACAGCGCTAACATTGCGATAACCATTTGTGGAATAGCTTGAATGATCAATGTGCCAGGCGTTACGAATGCATCGTACTTACTACCGCGCTTCCAGGCGGCAAAAATACCAAGGACAGAAGCGATGGAGAAAGAAAGTACAACCGCAGTACCAGCTAGAAATAGTGACCAGCCAAATGCACTACCTAGTAAAGAATTAACTGAAAGTGGGTAGAACTGGATTGAGGTGCCCAATTCCCAACTTAGAATGTTTTTAATGTACGAGAAGTACTGAATGTAAATTGGCCCATCAACGAAACCGAGCAGTTCTTTCATTGCTGCGATTCGTTCTGGAGTCACCTGTACTGAAGCATTAGCAAACATCATGGTAACTGGGTCACCAGGCATTGCTCGCGGAATAATAAAGTTTAACGTCGCTGCAACTAAGAGCGCGACAAGATAGAACGACAAACGTCTTAAAAAATAACCCATAACTCACACCTTACTCACCCAGATTTTTTCCCTGTTTCTGGTTTCAGGTCGCTCCTAGCGAAATTTAGAGCGAAAAATCCCCTGACGACGAGCGCCACATATTGGTTTCGTTAACAAGGGATTTTTATAGGCGGCACACGGGATGTATGCCGCTTGAAATGAACTTCTACTTATTTAACTGGTTTTAGGTCCAGTACGTGAAGTAGACGCTCTGGGATACCTGCCCAAATGTTTGGACGGCCCTTAGGGTTTTCTTCGTTCCACCAACCAGTGAAGCGAGTTGTGTTGTATTGGTACATGTACGCGCCAGATAGCACAGGAATAGTTACTTGGTCCTGAGCAATGATCTTCTGAATGCCATGAGCGATCTCTAGCTGTTCTTGCTTATCTGCTGTCTTGTAGAAGCTGTTAAGAAGACCGTCTAGCTTATCGTTCTTGTAGAAGTGCATTGCAAAGCGAGGCATGCCGTCACCAGCTTGTAGCTTCGAGTTGTAGCCACTATCCCAGTACAAGTGTGGATCTGCACCGTGGAAGTAGTTGGTGTAAGCAACGTCGTAAGTACCTTCTAGCATTGCTTGGTTGTATACCGAGAAGTCCGGTGTACGAGCACGAGCTTTAATGCCCACTTCTGCTAGTTGCTCAACGGCTAGTTGTACTGTGTTGTTGAAGTCAGTCCAACCGTTTGGTGATTGAATTAGAAGCTCGAAAGACTTGCCAGATGGTGTATCCACAAAGCCATCTTTGTTTACATCTTTGAAGTCAGCTTTAGCTAGAAGCTTTTTCGCACCTTCCGCGTTGTATGTGTTGTAGCCTTTGTACTTGTTGTGCGTCTCTTCATCAGACCAAGCTTCGAATGCGTAGCCAAGGCCAGATGCGAAGTCGTTCACTGTACCGCCGCCGTAGAAAGCGATATCAATAATAGTTTGACGGTCTAGCGCCATAGAGAACGCACGACGGAAGTCAACGTTAGTTAGCGCTTCGTTTTTCGCAGCGTCTGGGTTTTTGAAGTTCACTACAAATGCTTGAGTACCCGCTGGTGGGTACCAGTAGTGGTGATTCGGACTTGCTGCAGCGTACGTACGGTCGATGTCTGGTACGAATGAAGACGTCCAGTCCATTTCGCCGTTAACGATTTTGCCCAAGAATTGGTCGTTGTTCGCGATTTGCGGCACACGCAGACAGTCTACATCTAGGTTGTCTGCATCCCAATAATTCGGGTTCTCACACTGGATATATAGCTGCGGTGTGAAAGTGTCGATTTCGGTAAATGGACCACTGCCTACTGGATTTTCGTTTGTGAATGTTGCTGGATCTTTTACTTTGCTCCATACGTGCTTAGGTACGACGGGTACTTTCGCAATTTCGTAAGGAACGTTTGAGTTTGCTTCGCTTAGACGGAATTTAACTTGGTAGTCGTTAACTTTTTCTACGCCAGTCACCCAAGAGTTGATACCAGATTGGTCTAGCTCTGGCTTCTCTTTAACTAGGTTGAAAGAGTAAACAACATCATCAGCGGTAAACGCTTTGCCATCAGACCATTTTACGCCCTTACGGATATCGAAGGTTACGCTCATCAGGTCATCAGCCATGGTAAAGTTTTCTGCTAGACGAAATACAGGCGTATTACCGTGCATTTCGTTAAAAACAACGAGCGGCTCGTAAATAAAGTCGGTTGTTGTGTGCAGGTTAGTTGCACCCAAGAAAGGGTTAAAGTTACGAACGAAAGTTGTAAACTCTTTAGGGTGGATAGTCAGTTCACTGCGTTCAGCCGCAGTAGCTACCGATGCAAAACCTGTAGTAGCCGTTGCAATAATTGCTGTTGCTAGTGCTGTTTTTTTAATATTGGCAAGCATAGCTGTTCCTTACTATTTGCTTTCATTTCACTAAATGGAATTGAATGTCATCAATTGATAAACACTCTCTAAGACCTACCTCTTGTACATGCCTTACTCATTACAACATTGAGTTTCGCCAAGAGTGGCCTGTAGGCCTTAGGCAGGAGTAAGAAAACACCTTATCCATAAAATAATCAAACTTGATTCCCGTTAAAAACGTTAAAATCTCTGAGCTCTCCGTTATAAACGTTATTTTGGCTAATTTTAACCAGCATTGGGCCAAAAAATAAACGTTGATATGCGTCGCAGTTTATATCCTTGTTAATAATGAATGTTGGTGATTACTAACCTGTTGGTCCTTTTTAAATATACGTTTCTTGCTTGGTTTCTAGGTTCGGAGATCTCGCTCACATGCAGAAATGGTGTTAATTAATCAGCTAAAAATTAATCTGCCGTTCTGTTGTGATTAAGTTCGCAATCTCTATCAATAGTTCGTCAAAATCCGCTTGTTATCTGAAAAATGGCCTTTTTTATCGACAGTTTTCTTCCGTTTGTTGTCCTTTTTTTATTGTATGAATGAAGTTTTTCGGTTGCTCGAACTTACCTAGTTAAGACAAGTTAAATGGATAAGGTCGTACGTTTTGAAGACCAACAATAGATAGCGTTGTCTAACCAAATGTTCGTTATTGGAAATATGTTAACGGGGTAGGAAGAGGCGGTCTCTTTTATCTCTAGGAAGGGAATACTCGAATAACAAAAAAGCCCAGCATGCACGCTGGGCTAGTTTTTTGATAAATATTAGCTGGTCAATAGTCGCTGTAGTTTATCTCGTTGTGCTTCTATGTATGCTCTCTCGGGGCTCTGTTCTTTGCAGTGTTCGAGAATGAACTCTATCGAGCTTAGCACCGTTCTCCAACGTGGTGTTTTGGGTAATGTTTCTATACGCATGTATTTATCTAAAGTGCGTGTTTGCAAAGTACTACGGTCTAGATAAACGCGCCACAAGCCACTTTGCTCTGCAAATGCGAACTTACTTTCACCCGTTACAGATTCCCAATACTCTAAAGCATGTGTCATTGCGTCTACTAGAACTTCTCGCATAAGTTCTTGCTTGTCTTTTTTATTACCGAGCGCTTTGTCTGCAAGGCGCGTAAATTCTCCGCCAAGCTCTTTTAGCTTTTGTAATTGGTCTTTGTCACCATCAAATGCATAACTTGAAAGCACTTCTACGGCGGTTTCTAGATTATGTATGCGAGCGGCACTGGCTCCACCGCCGACATTAAAGATGTACATGATATCTAACCCTGAACCTTCAGGGAGCTTAAGAATGTCTGCTTCGATGTTCTGACGAATATCTTCAATATAGATATCAATCTTGCCACAGTAATGAGGTTGTTTGACGGTTAGATATTTAGGGGCAATCAGCTCATCAGCAGATGAGCGCTTTAGCTGTTCTAAGCTGCGCTTGAATAGCTTACAAGCAGCTTCGTTAGCAAAGCGAATACGCTTGTCTTCACGTAGACAGATGATAGCTTCAGGAGCCGATTCTAGCTGTTCCAACAGACGACCTTGAGTCTCAAGTAAGCTTGCTTCAACGACTGCTCGCTGTCTAAGTTCAGACTCTAGCACTTTGTTTTCCATATGGCGCATTTCTGCTTTACTTGCCGTTAAATGCGCTTGGATACGTGCCGCCAACTCTTGTTTATTAAATGGTTTCGATAAATAGTCGTTGGCTCCTGCTTCAAAACCTCTTACACGATCTTCTGTTTGACTGAGTGCGGTGAGCATAATGATTGGCAACTCGGCATGATCATAGGTTTCACGTAGTTCACTACAAACTTGGTAGCCGCTCATGCCTGGCATCATGATATCCAATAACAGAAGTTCCGGCTTCTCTTGCTCGACGAGCGCTAACGTTTCTGGCCCATCGGAGACGGTACGCACACGATAGCCCTCTAAACGTAAAAAGCTTTCAAGCACGCGTAAGTTTACTGGTTCATCGTCAGCAACATACAGTAACGGGCCGTCTGGGTTCTCTGGAAGTGATAAGTCTTCGCGGTTCTCTACATTAACTTCAGGAATTTGGAAGTGCCCGTGCGCAGCTAGAGTCTGGGTTGCTTGGATTTCTTCTTCACTGGCGAGCGGTAAAGTGAAACTGAAGGTAGTTCCGACCATTGGTTGGCTACTGACGTATAACGAGCCTCCCATTAATTCGATCAATTGCCGGCTAATGGAGAGCCCAAGCCCTGCACCTTGACGATAACGGCTCGCGTCTTGCCCTGCTTGGATAAGTGGTTCAAAAATATGCTCAAGTTGTTCTGCGGGAATTCCTTGTCCAGTATCCACGACTTGTACGCGTACATGATCATCTACCACATTAGCGGAGATAACAATTTTACCTTCTGAGGTGTATTTAATCGCATTGCCAATCAGGTTATATAGCACTTGTTCAAGGCGTTGCGGGTCAGCTGACACTGCTTTTAAATCCGCTGGGACTTGGTTGATGATGCGGATGGTTTTACTTCCAAGTAAATGGCTAGAAAGCTCTAAAACCAATCGTGTTGCACTGCCCAAACTCACTGCTGATTTCTGGATATCCATGCTTCCATAACGCATTTTATGATAATCCAACAAGTCATCGACTAGATTAGCGAGACGCTGACCACTTTTAATGATGATATCAAGCTGATATTTCTGGCTAGCGGGGATCGCGCCATTGGCGCCGGACGCTAAGGTTTCAGCAATCCCGACCATGCCGTGTAACGGTGTACGAAGTTCATGAGAAGTCGTGGCTAAGAATTCATCTTTTAATTTATCGGCCAATTGCAGTTCTTCATTCTGTTTTTGAATGATCTGTATGTTGCTTTCTAGTTCTTCATTTTGCTTCTTAATGGTTTGAATCTTCTCTCGAATAGAGCGTTGCATTCGTTCAAAGCTTAACGCAAGCCGACCAATTTCATCTTTACGAACAGTATTAAAAGACGTGTCATCAAGATCACCTGCAGAGACCTTTTCGGCAACCCAAGTCAATTTCAGCAACGGAGAAGTGATAAAGTTTGATAAATAGTGAGAAGCGATCACCACAAGGATAATGGCGATCAACATAGCGATAACGAATAGTTTTTCGAGTTGATGGATACGAGCGAAAGCTTCGTTTTCTGGTAACTGTACGACGAGCGCCCAAATCACACCACGAGTTTCAATCGGTGCATAAGCCGCGATGATCTCTTCACCTAAACCGTTTGTGTAAGTGCCGACACCAAATGCACCAGAGAGTGCTTTATCGATCACTTCTAAACTGTTCTTAATATCGTCTTGTTTCGTGTTAATTGTGCGAGGTTGGTGATCATTTCCAACCAGCAAGGTGTTAATTGATGACTCTCGGTTGGCGTCTGCGGCTAACTTAGTGATGCCATTATTTGGCAAGCGGAACATGGCATAGCTGTGTAGATAACCTTGCTGAACAATTGGTGCACCTAGCCAAGCGACTGATTTCCCCCCTTCCAGCTCGAAGTCAGACACAATCACAGGAGTGTAGTCTTCGTTTACTTTTCGACGTTCAGTCACATCATCGGCGAGACGCTTGAAAGTTTTGCCAAGTGCCGAGTCTTTGTAGGGGCCTGATAACAAGTTCGTTCCGTAGTTATCGTCTTTGTTGATCGAGTAGGTGACGTTACCATTGATGTCGACCAGCAAAATGTCATTAAAATCAGAGCGCTTGAGGAGCTCTAAGTAGGCCCAATGATAGCGTTTATGTAAAAGCCGGTAACGTTCACTTCCTACATAGTTGGATGACTCGGGTAACGTTGAGGTTTTGATTTGGTCTCCGCTGCCCTCGATGTAGCGCTGTTGGGCGTTTTTACGAGACTCTTCAATATCATTGCCTAAACGACTAAAAGCATTGACGAGACCGTAGAATCGGCCACCACTGGCGTAAGCCAACTCTGAGCGCACAAAGCCCATGACTTCGGTTTCTCGTGCCTCAAAGTAGTCGATGATTTGCTGCTGTTTTGTATCTCGAACAGACAGTAAGTGCGAGGTGCTTTGTTCTTGCAGATCTTTACTGTGGGACTGCAAGAAAAAGATCGCAGTAATGGTAAGAGGTGTGATACTGAGCACCAGAAATGCGGTCATCAGTGTACTCTGAAGGCGCTTAAATTTCTGTTTTTTGTAGAATTTAAACATGGATAAGATTACAACTCATAATGGGCAGTTCTAAAACATACTTCGCTGCCGAGGTTCTCGTTAAAAACGGATAAGATGTTCAACTAGATAGAATTAACAAAATTAACGAGTTTTTTTTCTTTGACAAGAAAGTTAGTTGTAAAGCGTGCAGGGTGACGCAGTTTTTCTTATGAGTGTTGAATTTATGAGAAAAAATCGCGCAGGTTTGTGCCCGCGCGGGGGGAAGTTATGATTTTTTCGCGTAGTAGATAGAAAATTTATTGGTCTTATTTAGCGTCTCGCAATTATTAAACGCCCGCTCGATAATTGGTGGGTATTTTAAGAAACTATTCGCGACAATCACCATTTCGCCGTCTTTGGTTAAATATTGTGGTGCCTGACCCAACAAGGTTTCCGCTGCGTTGTAATTTGTGTCTAGACCACTGTGGAATGGCGGGTTGCTGACGATAAAGCGGTAGTCTTTTGCGGTATCCGAGTATATATCTGATGCAAATACGCGTCCGGATAAACCATTCGCTTCTAATGTGGCTTGGCTAGAAGTGATCGCATAAGCATTAATGTCACACATCTCAATCGCGATCTCTGGATTCGCTTTCGCCATAAACGCACCGAGTGCACCTGCACCACAACCAAAGTCGAGCACTTTGCCCGACAGCTTAGGTAAGGCTTCAAGCAGCAATCGGCTACCTAAGTCGAACTCGCCATGGCTGAATACGCCAGGTAGGCTCTTAACCGCTAGCGACTGCTCACCGAGTGTAACAGTGTAAGACTTAAACCAATCTGCTTGGTTGAAAGGTTTTGGTTCATTGAGGCAATTACCCCAGTAAAATGAGCAGCGACGAGCAGAGTCGTACTTGTTCACAGGGCCGTATTCTTGGAACATCTTCTCGATGCTCTTGATGCCGGAGCGGTTTTCACCAACGATGACGATTTCGGTGTTAATGCCCAGTTTCGCCATCAACATCGCCAGCAAGTATTCTGCTTCGGCTTTTGCTTTTGGCCAGTATAAAAGGACCATGTCTGCTTTTGTTTCAACATCAAACACAGAGCCAAAATGACTTTTCACTTTGTCAGAGGTTTGAATTTGGCGGTAGTAGCTATAGTTGGAAGTAAACACTTCAACAGACTCACAATGAGCCACTAACTCAAGAGGAAATAGGTCTTCAACTTCACCAGCGACTAAAACGTGTTTTCCGTTGAAGTATTCAAGTTGGCGCTGAGCTATTTGGCTAGGAGCGATATAAGCAGACATAAATTTGGTTCATCAGAAATAATTTGGGGCAGATTTTCGCACAATCCGCCCCAAGCTTGAAGTGATTAAGCGGTGACTAGCTGTTGTCTTGTTGGTTAAGGAAGTCTTTGAATTCTTCCTCGTAGATATTAAACAGTACCATGGTCACGGCAAAAATAAGTGGGCCGTAGATAAGACCAATCAAACCAAACAGATGCAGACCACCCAGTAATGAGAAGAAAATCATAAGGGTATTCATGCCGGCGCTGCCTTGCATTAGCAACGGACGTAATAGGTTATCTATAGAGCCAACGATAACTACACTCCACACCGTCAAGAAGATAGCCCAAGTCATATCGCCTGTTAAGAACAAGTACGCTGCTGCAGGAATCCAGATTAGCGCGGTTCCTACCACTGGAATGAATGATGCAAAGCCCATCATTGTTCCCCAAAATAACCCAGGGAAACCGGCGAGCCACATACCGATACCGCCAGCCAAACCTTGAGCAATCGCTGTCATGAATGAGCCCATTACGGCTGATTTAGAAACTTGCTCTATCTCTGTCAATATGCGGTCTTCTTGGCTACGTGAGAGTGGCAGGATATGACGAATCGCAGAGATAATTTTGTCGTGGTCACGAAGCAGAAAAAACAGCACAAACAGCATTAGGAAGAAGTTCATTAGGAAGTTGGTTGCGTCTCCTAAAATCTTTGCGCTGATAGCGACTAAGTTAGAGCCAAACGATGTGGCAAATTGCCCAATTTTCTCAGCGATGGCTTTGGGCTCGATTTTATCAAAAGGTAAGTACTCATTAACAATCGCTAAGCCTTTGATAACGAAAGGATGTTGGAATATATCTTGGATACCACCATTGGTAACCCAATTATATGTATTTTGTGAGAAAACAGAGCCTTGCTGAACAATGGCGGCAAACACAAATAAAAGCGGGATAACAATAATAAACGTCAAGACGACACATGACAGCAGTGCCGCCATATTGGGGTGCTTGGGAATTTTCTGCTCAAACCATTCGTGTATTGGAAACATGAGCAAAGAAATGATAAAAGCCATCACAATTGAATTGATATATGGCTCAACCAATAAGTAGCAAGCAAAAGCAGCGGCGAGTAAAGCAACCATTAGTACTCGGTGACTCGACGTTATTTTTACATTATTTGGCATGGTATTAGTCCAACTTACAGGTGACGTTTACGGTTTATGCCTTCAATGATGGCGTGTAACCTTTATTACTTTGCACTCTTAACTCTTTCAAGCTTATGACAATGCCGAATTAGAGCAGGGCGATGTACCTTGCTATAATGACTACAAATCAGTCGGTTATCAATCAAGAGATGAGCTATGGGTTGTTGCAACGGTGATAAAAAGTGTCAAACCGAGAAAAAAGCTAAGCGAATACCGTGGTTTGGCATTGTCGTTGGGGTATTAGCGATATTGGTTATTTTGAATTGGCAATAAAAAAGGACCGTTACGGTCCTTTTCTAAATGCGTTATCGCCGTTTTTAGCGATTACTTCGCTTCTTCTGCAAGAACAGCAAAACAGCGGTCAGCAGCTTCTAGTGTGGCATCAATCTCTTTTGAACCATGAGCGAGTGAAGTAAAGCTCGCTTCAAACGCAGATGGCGCAAGGTAGACACCGTGTTTTAGCATTAAGTGGAAGAAACGCTTGAAGCGTTCTACATCGCACTTCGTTACGTCTTCGTAGCAAGTTACTTTTTCTTGGTCAGTGAAGAAGAAGCCGAACATACCGCCCACTTGGTTAACAACTAGCGGAATACCGTGTTTTTCTGCTAGAGACTTAAAACCTTCAGCAAGTTGTTTCGTTTTAGAAGCTAGGCGCTTTTCGTTGCCTTCTTCTTTTAGAAGGTTCAAACATGCGTAGCCTGCTGCCATTGCGACAGGGTTACCGGAAAGGGTACCAGCTTGGTAAACTGGGCCTGTAGGTGCAACGTATTGCATCACTTCTTTACGGCCACCGAAAGCACCTACTGGCATACCGCCACCAATCACTTTACCCAGTGTCGTTAGGTCGGGTTTGATGTTGTAGTGTGCTTGCGCGCCGCCTAGAGCAACACGGAAGCCTGTCATTACTTCATCAAAAATTAGTAGCGCGCCCTCTTGATCACAGATTTCACGTAGCCCTTCGTGGAAGCCTTCCACTGGTGGAATACAGTTCATGTTGCCAGCTACTGGCTCAACGATGATACAAGCAATTTCGCCTTTGTTAGCAGCAAATAGCTCGCGTACAGAATCTAGGTCGTTGAATGTTGCTGTTAGCGTGTGCTTAGCAAAATCTGCAGGAACGCCAGGAGAGCTTGGTTGACCTAGTGTTAGTGCACCAGAACCTGCTTTTACTAGCAAGCTGTCAGCGTGGCCGTGGTAACAACCTTCAAATTTCATGATCTTGTCGCGACCGGTGAAGCCACGTGCAAGGCGAATCGCGCTCATCGTAGCTTCAGTACCAGAACTTACCATGCGTATTTGCTCCATTGATGGAACAAGCTCAGAAACTAATTCTGCCATCGCGATTTCAAGCTCTGTTGGCGCACCGAAGCTAAGACCGCGTTGCGCTGCATCAATTACTGCTTCGCGGATAACCGCGTGGTTGTGGCCAAGAATCATTGGACCCCAAGAGCCAACGTAATCAATATACGCTTTACCATCGGCATCAAAAATCAGTGGACCGTCTGCTCGTTCGATAAATAGCGGAGAGCCGCCAACGCCGTTGAATGCACGAACTGGTGAATTGACACCGCCAGGGATGGTTTGCTGAGCTTTTTGATACAGCTCTGATGATTTGGTCATGGGGTTATCCTCTTTTGATTGCTCGGACCAAGTGGAGCGCATTGTACCTAGCTATAATCAAGTTAGAAACGTTTTGCTTAATTTATGTGTTGTTTCGCAGTGTAATCTTATATATCCGCATCTGTTATAAAGAATCGGCGGCGAATACTTGAACGAGTTTGTCAGGTATTGGATAATCGTCTCAATTAGCACAAATTTGACGTCTTGCTTCAGGCTTGACGCATTACACGAGTGAGAGAGGTCTTCGTGAGCGAAGTAAACGTACCATTATCTTTTTCTGACGCAGCAGCATCTCGCGTTAAAGCATTGATTGCTGAAGAAGAAAACCCAGCATTGAAACTGCGCGTATACATTACTGGCGGCGGCTGCAGCGGCTTCCAATACGGCTTTACTTTTGATGAAAATGTAAACGAAGGCGATACGACAATCGTAAACAGTGGTGTAACACTGGTTGTAGACCCTATGAGTCTGCAATATCTCGTTGGCGGTATTGTTGACTACACAGAAGGGTTGGAAGGAGCGCGCTTCTTCGTAAATAACCCCAATGCAACGACAACATGTGGTTGTGGTGCATCGTTCAGTGTGTAATTAACACCTAACAGGCAGCTAATGGCTGCCTGTGCTTTATGTAGAAGGATGTCACGTAAAGCACACGCTCGCAGATATGCAGAGAAATAATAAAAAGGACTTTATATGTCTGGACTTTCTTTTGGACGCCGAATTGTCGAGCGCCCTTGGCTAGTATCTCTTATCCTCGTCTTACTTCTTGTTGCATGGCTAACCATCGGCCAACTCAAAGCACAAGATGATCATCCTAACTCTTCAACATCCACGAACACGACACCACTTGCAAAGGTGATGTTTGATACTTTTCTTGCCGAACCTACCAGTAAAACCATTGAATTGTATGGACGAACAGCGCCCAATCGTCAAGCGCGTCTTGGCGCCGAAGTTGCAGGTAAAATAGTCAGTCTTAACATAAAGAAAGGCCAAGCGGTCAAACAGGGACAAGTGATCGCAAACATCGATAAGCGCGACCTTGGCATTCAACTTAAACGGGCCCAGGCGATGCTGTTGGTTAAAGAAAAAGAGTTTAATGCAGCTAAATCGCTAAAAAGTCGAGGACTGCAAGGTGAGGTTGCGTTTGCGACAGCGCAAGCAGCGTTGGTAGATGCACGTGCGAATTTGAGTAACGTGCAAACGGCTTTAAGAAATACTGAGGTTAAAGCGCCATTTGATGGCATCGTAGATCACCACTTTGTTGAGTTAGGTGATTTTGTCGGGATTGGCGATCCTATTGCGACGGTCATTGATTTGGATACTTTAGTGATTGAAGCCGATGTCAGTGAACGGCATATACAATACCTTAAGGAAGGCCTAGAAGCCGACGTAAGAACCATTAACCAACAGCATCATCAAGGTCGTGTGCGCTACATTGGACGTGTTTCTTCTGCTTCTACTAATACATTTCCAATTGAAATCGAAATTGATAATCAAGACGCAAGAATTCCTGCTGGTATGAGCGCAGAAGTACAGCTACCTTTGAGTGAAGTGTTGGCAGTAAAGATTACGGCTGCCATGTTAGCACTCGATGAAGAAGGTAACTTAGGTGTCAAGACACTGCGTAATGAGCATGTTGAGTTTGTTCCAATTCAACTCGTTAAGGCCGAGGATGATGGTGTGTGGCTCTCTGGGTTAGGAGAGCGTGTAGACATTATCGTGCTGGGACAAGGTTTTGTGCGAGATGGTGATCAAGTACTGGCCAATAAAGTTGATGACGTAGTTATTGAAGCGGCTAATGAGTAGTAAGGAGCACCTATGTACACTCTGATTGATGCTGCGTTATCTCGCGCTCGCACTATGCTGACATTGTTGGTGATGATATTAATTGCAGGTGTCATTACTTACGTCACAATCCCCAAGGAATCGAGCCCTGATATTACCATTCCTATTATCTACGTCTCTGTTGGGCATCAAGGCATTTCTCCTGTCGATGCCGAGCGTTTATTGGTTCGTCCAATAGAGCAAGAGCTGCGTTCAATTGAAGGCGTAAAAGAGATGACCTCTGTGGCATCAGAAGGTCATGCTTCGGTGACGCTGGAATTTAGTGTCGGAGTGGATCTTGATAAAGCGATGGCAGATGTGCGTGATGCGGTTGATCTTGCGAAGCCAAAGTTACCAGAGGACAGTGATGAGCCGACGGTAAACGAAGTCACGTTTGCATCTGAAGAGCCTGTTTTGACCGTTGTGCTCTATGGCACCGTACCAGAGCGAACCATTGTTCAGATTGCCAGAACGTTACGTGATCGTTTGGAAAGTTTCCGTCAGGTTCTTGAGGTTGAAATCGCAGGAGATCGCGAAGACATCGTGGAGATAGTTGTCGATCCGCTATTGATGGAAAGCTACGGTCTCGATCAAGCGGACATCTATAATTTAATTGCCTTGAATAACCGAGTTGTGGCTGCGGGGTTTGTCGATACTGGGTATGGACGCTTTTCGGTAAAAGTCCCATCGGTTTTTGATTCACTGAAAGATGTGCTTGAACTACCGATCAAGGTGAATGGCAAAGAGGTGATCACTTTTGGCGATGTGGCGACAGTACGACGTGCATTTCGCGATCCTGAAAGTTTTGCTCGTTTAGATGGCGAATCTGCCATCGTTTTGGACGTAAAAAAACGGGCAGGGGAAAACATCATTGAAACGGTTGAGCTGGTAAAAGAAGTACTGGCTCTGGGACAGAAGCGCGCCGAGTGGCCCGACAATTTGCAAGTTAAATATACTTGGGATCAATCCGACGATGTCAAATTGATGCTCAGTGATCTACAAAACAATATCTTATCCGCAATTATCCTCGTAGTTATCGTCATTATTGCCATATTGGGGGTTAGGACCGCGCTTCTCGTGGGGATTTCTATTCCAGGATCGTTCTTGACTGGGTTGTTGGTGTTATCGGTATTTGGGCTGACGGTCAATATCGTCGTACTGTTTGCTTTAATTATGGCGGTAGGCATGTTGGTGGATGGTGCCATTGTGGTGACAGAGTTTGCAGATCGGCGCATGCAAGAAGGAACGCCACGTAAAGAAGCCTATCGAGATGCAGCAAAGCGAATGGCCTGGCCTATTACCGCATCCACAGCAACCACATTGGCTGCGTTTGCTCCGTTACTTTTCTGGCCAGACATCACTGGTGAGTTCATGAAGTACTTACCACTTACTTTAATTGCTACCTTGGCCGCTTCGCTGATGATGGCTTTATTGTTCGTTCCTGTCATCGGTGGGATCATTGGCAAGCCTCAAGTAGTCAATCAGAAAGCTCAGCGAGAAATGGTGGAGCTGCATAACGGCAACTTTGAAAAAGCGACTGGCATTACCAAGCTTTATTACCAGACTCTGTCGGTAGCGATTCGTCATCCATGGAAAGTCTTACTCAGCGCGATACTGCTAGCGGCAGGTGTCGGCTTCACTTACAACAAAGCTGGCTTGGGTGCAGAGTTTTTCCCTGAGGTGGACCCTGCCTTTTTTACCGTTAAAGTTCGTTCTTATGGTGACCTGTCTATTCACGAAAAAGATGTTGTTATGCGCGAAATCGAGAAGGTGATGCTCGGTCATGACGAGTTTGAAAGTGTCTACACGCGCACAGGATCGAGCGATAATGGGGACGAGATTGGCCAGATTCAAATAACGCCTGTGGATTGGCAGTATCGACGCAAAGTGAAAACCATTATTGAGGAACTAAAAGAGACGACAGACCGCTTTTATGGTGTTGAACTTGAGTATAAATTCCCGGACGCAGGACCGCCTGTCGAGCATGATCTCGTGATTGAAGTGTCATCACGAAATTTGAGTGTTAGTGCGTTAGATGAAGCAGCCAAAAAAGTACGACATTGGGCTGATGGTAATCCTGCACTGACCAACTTGAGTGATACCACTAATAAGGAAGGGATTGATTGGCAAATTGATATCCAGCGAGATGACGCCTCTCGCTTTGCAGCGGATGCTACTTTAGTCGGGAATACCGTCCAGTTTGTTACGAACGGCTTGAAAATAGGCGATTATTTGCCCGATGATGCGGATGAAGAAGTCGATATTTTGGTGCGCTATCCGCAAGATAAGCGCGACATAGGTCGATTTGATCAACTGAGAGTGAAAACGGCAGCTGGTCTGGTACCGATTACGAATTTTGCTCAAATCAAACCAGATCATAAGCAAGACACTATTCGTCGGGTCGACGGTCATCGAGTTATCAATATTAAAGCGGATATGGTGGAAGGTTACAATTTGGCGCTTGAGTTACCTAAGATTGCCGCTGGAATGGAACAGCTCGACTTACCGGAAGGCATTGAATATAAGATTCGGGGTCAAAATGAAGAGCAGGAAAACTCATCAGCATTCTTGCAAAATGCTTTTATTGTCGCGCTTGGTGTCATGGCTTTGATTTTAATTACGCAGTTTAATAGCTTTTATCAAGCTTTCTTAATCCTTAGTGCAGTGCTGTTTTCTACCGTTGGTGTCTTCGCTGGGTTACTTATTTTCCAAAAGCCATTTGGCATCATTATGTCGGGAATTGGAGTGATTGCGTTGGCTGGTATCGTGGTAAACAATAATATTGTTTTAATCGATACTTATAATCAGATGCGTAAACGTGGCTTAGAAAAATCTGAGGCTATTTTGCGTACCGGTGTGCAGCGTTTAAGACCCGTTTTACTTACGACGGTGACCACCATATTAGGCTTATTGCCAATGGTGTTAGAAATGAACATCGACTTAGTTAATCAGAAAGTGGAGTTTGGCGCACCAAGCACTCAATGGTGGTCTCAGCTTGCGACCGCTGTCGCGGGTGGTTTGGCGTTTGCGACTTTGCTAACGTTAGTTCTGACACCGTGTTTGCTTATGCTCGGGAGAGAGCATCACTCCGAACAGTAAGCTTTATCGTGATGATATCGACAAAACAAAAAGGGCAGCTTCGCTGCCCTTTTCAATACCTGGCTTACTTCATTGCTAGCAGTTTGCTGTAGCGTTCAAGCTTGTCCATGCTAATTTTCGCGTTTGCCATGAAAGTTTGTCTCGCTTTGCCTGTCAGGGATTTAGATTGTGGCAAATTCACCGTGCGCGGGTTTTTATGGACACCATTCACAAGGAACTCATAGTGCAGGTGAGGGCCAGTTACACGGCCAGTTCCGCCAAGCGTACCAATGGTTTGGCCTTGCTTAACGCGTTGACCAGCTCGTACAGTACGTTTGGTTAAGTGCAGGTACTTGGTAATGTAAGTATTGCTATGTTTAATGAAAACGTAGTTACCATTAAATTTGTTGTAAGACGATTTTTGAACAACGCCATCACCAGCCGCCCAAATCGGGGTGCCCACTGGTGCCGCATAGTCCGTGCCTCTATGAGGACGAACGCGTCCCGTCACTGGATGTAAGCGGCGTGGGTTGAAATTAGACGAAACTCGACGGAAGTCCAACGGCGCGCGTAAGAATGCTTTTTTCATTGCACGCCCATTTTCGTCGTAATACTTGCCACTTTTCTGATCCAATATTGCGGTAAAGGTATCGCCTTGGTTTTTAAAGATCGCAGCAATGATTTTTCCACGGCCGATTACTTCACCTTCTACCACTTCCTCTTGGTAAAGTACTCGGAAGCTGTCGTTTTTACGAATATCTAAAGCAAAGTCGATGTCCCAACCAAATATGCCAGCCAGTTCCATGATTTGGTTACCATTTAATCCAGAAGATATTCCTGCATTCCAAAAGTTTGATTTGATGGTGGCTTCAGCGTAGTTGTACTGGAAGTCGACTTCTTTTTTATCAACTTCAGAAACGTACTTGCCGTCTTTTAATGTGATACGAAAAGTCTCGAACGCGCTTAGTGTTCTTCTTAGCTGCACCAAGTTGTTATTTTCGTCAAAACCAAATTGCAATCGGTCACCAGGTCGAAGCCGAGTTAACTGTTTTTCCACTTCTTTGTCTGATGACACCAGTTCATGTAATAGACGAGCAGAAAGCCCTACGCGACTAAATAAGATGGCAGCACTCTCGCCATTTTTTACCTTGTATGTCTCCCAGCGCAGCACGGCGGGAACCGCAGGCGATGAACTATTTAGTGCACTGAGTTCGAGGGAAACTGGCACAGGATAATGTTGACCAACTTTTAATCGGCTCTGCTGCGGGTCTAGGTCTTGCGGATCAGGTAAAAAGAAGAGCGCGAAGATAATCAGCGCACTAAAAAAACCGATCAATACTTTGTGCAAGAGTGGAAGTCGGACAAAAATCGAATGCATGAGGTACTTGATTGCTAAATTAAACGGAAAAAGTGACAACTACCTAGTCTAACGTGTTTCAAAATGCATCGCTATTCAAGTAATATGTTCAGCTATTATATTTTTGCCAAATCTGTGGGAGTGAACAAGAATGGCGAGCATTGAAGCTGCACTAGCCGAGATTAAGCGCGGTGTTGAAGAGCTGATTCCAGAAGAAGAGCTAATCGCAAAACTAAAAGAAGACCGTCCTCTACGTATTAAATTGGGCGCTGATCCAACAGCACCTGACATTCACCTAGGCCATACGGTTATTTTCAATAAGCTTCGCTTGTTCCAAGAACTAGGTCATGAAGTGACGTTCCTAATCGGTGACTTCACTGCAATGGTTGGTGACCCAACAGGTAAAAACACAACTCGTCCACCGCTAAGTCGCGAAGACGTATTGCGTAACGCTGAAACGTACAAAGAGCAAGTGTTCAAAATTCTCGATCCTGCAAAGACTAAAATTCAGTTTAACTCTGAGTGGCTGTCTGAACTGGGCGCAGAAGGTATGATTCGCCTTGCGGCAAACCAAACCGTTGCTCGTATGCTAGAGCGTGACGACTTTAAAAAGCGTTACGCGGGTGGTCAGCCAATTGCTATTCATGAGTTCATGTACCCACTTCTACAAGGCTGGGACTCAGT
This sequence comes from Vibrio sp. YT-19(2023), assembly GCF_033337395.1. Taxonomy (NCBI): domain Bacteria; kingdom Pseudomonadati; phylum Pseudomonadota; class Gammaproteobacteria; order Vibrionales; family Vibrionaceae; genus Vibrio; species Vibrio sp. YT-19(2023). The sequence goes on from NZ_JAWOQN010000011.1 coordinate 123,116, forward strand.
AGCAATGGAAACGGATGTTGAATTAGGTGGTACAGACCAGAAGTTCAACCTTCTAATGGGTCGTGAACTGCAAAAGTCTCACGGTCAAAAACCTCAGGTTGTACTGATGATGCCGCTTCTAGTGGGCCTTGATGGCGAGAAGAAGATGTCTAAGTCAGCAAACAACTACATCGGTATCAGCGAAGCGCCAAGCGAAATGTTTGGTAAAATCATGTCTATTTCTGATGACCTAATGTGGAGCTACTACGAGCTGCTCTCTTTCCGTCCTCTGGAAGAGATTGCTCAATTCAAAGCTGATGTAGAAGCGGGCAAAAACCCTCGTGACATCAAAGTATTGCTAGCAAAAGAAATTATTGCTCGTTTCCACAGTGAAGCCGATGCCGATGCAGCAGAGCAAGAATTCGTAAACCGTTTTGCGAAGAACCAAATTCCTGATGAAATGCCAGAGTTTGACTTTGACGCAGGTCGCCCAGTGAGTAATCTGTTGAAAGAAGCAGGCTTATGTCCATCATCGTCAGATGCGATGCGCATGGTTAAGCAGGGCGCTGTGAAGATTGATGGTGAAAAAATTGCGGACAGCAAATTTGCTCCAGAAGCGGGTACTTACGTGTTCCAAGTAGGCAAACGTAAATTTGCTCGTATTACTATTCAGTAATTCATAATGACTGCAAATGAAAGCGTCCGAAGGGCGCTTTTTTGTATGAAAATTTAGCAAAAACGGCAAAGTAAAACTTCCATACCTGATGAACTTTGCTACTATACTAGCGCTGCCAATAATGGCAGCGCTATTGGAGATTTACATGAACAATACCGACCATCCTCCCAGTCGTTGGGTGAGTAAGATTAAGGGAGCGAAATAGCCCGCTTCGGTATTGGCGATCTCCGCCTTACCTAAGTGGTGAGGCATCTTTTCTAATTTTCTTCTCGTTATTTCCTTCATACATTCTGAATAGACAGTGCATTCGCATTGGTTTTCTCTGTGCATCTTATTTGTTGTCTGACTTTTAGCGTGCAAGAGTGGCTTTTCATGCTTTGTCGATGGTCGTTACCAATGCCAATCGGGAGATTCGCCATGACGGTAATGAACAACACTTTTATTGAAACAACACCAAACTTTTCTGAAGTAGAAATTGGTGCTGCTCGCAATGCATTCTTGCAGTACGAGCAAGAGCAACAAGTCCATTTGCTTACGGTTATGCCGATTGATGAGGCTGTAGGTATTTTACAGCATTGCTCTGTCGGCTATGTGAATAGTCTTATTGCTCAACTTGAGCAAGCAGGTCATGACAAACGCGCACGTCATTATGCTCACCAACTGGGTCTGCATATGTCTGAAGTTGATACACCCGATGGTTATTTATCAACTAGTGTTTTAGGGCATGTAAAACAGCGTATTGGATGGATCATTGCGCTGGCTCTTTTAGGGATAGTGTCAGGCTTGATCATCGCTCAGTATGAGGACACCCTTAGTCAGCTTGTTTTACTTGCAGTGTACATGCCAGTGATTGCAGCTGCTGGTGGTAACACAGGAACACAAGCAGCAACTTTGGTGATTCGTGCTCTTGCTACTGGAGAGTTAAAAAAACGCCAATGGTTAGAAGTTTTGTGGAAAGAGAGCCGAGTCGCTCTATTTATTGCGCTAGCGATTGCTATCGTGATGATTGGACGCATTATGTTATTTAGTGCAGGACAATCAACAGGAGGCTTTGAACTGACCGATATCGCACTGGCAATAGCAGTTGCGCTGTTCATTCAAGTCACCATTTCTACAACATTGGGCGGGCTGTTGCCAATTATTGCACGAGCTTGCAAGTTGGACCCAGCCGTATTGGTGAGTCCAGTTCTTGCGTCTATCGTCGATATTTCAGGAATGTGGATTTACTTTAACGTGGTGAACTATTTCTTAGGTATTGCCTGACTAAAGTTCACAATGTCATTGTAAAAAAGCTGCTCAAAATGTGTAATCGGGGCGATGACAGGTGTGTTGTCGTCCCGTTTTTCTGGGAAGTAGTCTGAAACAAACTGAACAAAAATGGTGTTAGGTTGACCATTTTTATCCAAGCCATATCCAGCCATATTGTAAGTCCCGTAGATAGAGCCACTTTTCGCGATCAGCTGTCCTTTAATTGGAAGTTTTCGCATACTTTGTCGGTACTTTAATGTGCCGGATTCACCTGATTTCGGCATGATGGCAATCAATTTGAGTTCGTTTTCATGCTTCCAAATATAGCGCAGCATTTCAGCCATCTTGGTCGCGGAGATCCGGTTATTTCGCGAAAGTCCTGAGCCGTCTTCTAGGCGCGCATTACGAATATCAATACCAGTGTTGGCGAAAATGATCTGCTTGATCGCTTCTGTCCCGTTAGTAAAACTGCCTGGCTGAACGAAAAATTTAGCGCCAAGTGTTTTGGTTAATGTGTCGGCAATTAAGTTGTCAGAGTTTTTGAGCATATCTTCGAGAATGTCTGGTAAGGCTTTTGATTGATGCATTGCGATGAGCTTTCGCTGCTTTTCTGGCGCCGTACCGACCCTAATCTTTCCCGATACCCCAATGTTGAGCTCCTTGAGCAAAGCCGCCAACCTTTGACTGGTGTAACGCTCAGGGTCTTGAACCGCAAATTTCAGTGGCAATGGTTTGTCTCTTTCAACCAAGCACCCTGTTAGCTTGTAGTTGTTATCGGGATTTGCAACTAAACCTAAGTCACAATGACGACTTTTCTTAATGGTTTTAGAAACTGTTTCTACGGTACTTGTGACACGAATAGGTTGATGCTCTGGTACGTAGACCCGCGTTCCACCATCTTTTTGTGTATAGATAGAGGCTTGTACACAGTTGTTATTGAGTGTGATGGTCGATGCCGGAGCGCTGTAGCAAACTCCCAAGATATCCCACGGCCAGCCCACCGCACGGTTATAACCAGTGAATGCGCTGTTATCGAGCCATAGGTCACCGTTAATCCGTTTTAAGCCATTTTTCTTAGCTAGAGTGAGAAGTGATTTTAAGTCGTTGGTTTGGAGTGTTGGGTCGCCGACAAAGTAAATCACTGTATCTGAGTTCGACGTTTCCAGCTTGGTTCGAAACCGGAAGTTATCACCCAGTTCTAGCTTTGCGGCTAATGCGGTGACGATTTTTAATGTACTCGCTGGTGGGAACAGTTGTTCGGTAGGATGAACACCGTCAAGCTCAGCATTTTCACTGAGTTTTTCCGCAACTAAACTGATGCGGGCGCCTTCAGGCAACACCTCTTGATGAGGGTACGCTTGTGAAAAAGCAGAAAGTAATGAAGAGAATATGAGCAAGGGCCAACGTAAACGCATAATGATACTTTCTAAGGTGAGTTATGTGATTGAGTATACGCAAGTCCTTTCAATATGCTAGGTAACTAAAGAAATGCTTCAAATGTCTTCATGAATGAGACACGAGAGAAAGGCGCGCTGCTTAAAATGAAGTATAAAAAATGCCCGCTTAAAGCGGGCATTCGATATTCTAGTCAAAGACCGGAATTAGAAGTCGTAACGTAGACCTAGAGCTAGCTCGTCTTCAGCATCGATCTTAGTTGCAACTGTTTTGCTCGTGTCAGTTGAACCAAACTTGTCACCTGCATCAATCAGGTTGAAGTTGTAAGAAATGTAACCACGGAAGTTAGGCTTGAAGTAGTAAGAAGCATCAACAGCGAAGTTGTTTGCAGAAGTTTCGTTGTTAGTTTCTGCATTGTTGTATGATGTTGTAAATACTGTTTGGCCTAGAGTGTAAGCACCCGCTAGCTCGTAACCAGTGTAATCAACTGTGTTACTGTTGTTTGAATCTTCCATTTTCTCGCCGTCAGTGAATACACCAGCGAAGTAAAGATCAGACATTGTGTAAGATGCAGCTAGCATGTACTCGTTAGCTTTGTCTTGATCTGCGTAACCAGCACCTAGCTCAAGACCAGTGTCAGCTAGAGCGTAGATTGCAGATAGAGAGTAACCGTCTTGTTTGTTGTCGTAGTACTCACCAGTGTTTTTGTTTTCCATACGATCAGCGAAGCGGTAGCTTGCTTTTACGCTTAGGTTTTCAAACTGGCCTTTGTAAGCCATCATGTTGTCTGTACGGTCTGATACAGCTAGTTTGTCTGCTGCAGAGTTACCGTGGTAAGCCATGATATCTGTGAAGTCAGTGATAACGCCTAGTGCACCTTCAGTTTTACCGTATGCGAACTCACCGTAAGCACCGCCAAGACCAGCGTAAGCAAGACGAGTTTCTAGATCGCTCTTGTCGTCGCCGTCTACAGTACCGTTTTGAGCAGTCTCAAATTCACCTTCCCAGAAACCAACACCGTATAGGTTGTCATTGATTTCTTGTTTACCAAGGAAGTTTAGACGGATGCGAGATTTGTCTTGAGCGTCGCCATCTTTCATAGATAGACGTGCTTCAGCACGGCCGCCCATTTCTAGAGAAGTACCGTCTTGGTTGTAAAGTTCAGCTGCGTTTACGCCAGTTGCCATAGCTGCTGCAGATACAGAAAGAGCAATTAGAGTCTTTTTCATCTTATTTGTCCTAGTTAGCTGTCCATAATCATTGTTGTATGGGGGAGAGGTGATCTCTCACAAGTTGTTGGTCCAAAATTGGCTAATTGAGCGATATAGTTCGCACTTGTAAGCCATTGATCTAACAACTCGCTGGACATGTTTTACTGCTAAAGTTTCCGTATGAGTTAGTAAAATGATATAAATCCCACTGATGAACACTGTTCAATTGTGCGTTGTTTTTATTTAAATTACTGTTTTTGATTGAAATTATTGGCAATGACATTGGCCTGACATTGATTAGTTTTTATCTTTTTTGAGGTTTTTGGTGTAATGAACAGTGTTGTTTTTCAATAAATTGAGAAGGTGATTCGCCCTAGAACCGCTCTAAAAGTGAGTTATATCATTATGCCGAAAAGGCATAGTCTTGCTGTCTTTCGAATTAAGATGATTTCGTCCGGGAGTTTGTTTACACTAAACGAAATACATCTTTAAGCGCACTACCCAGTCCTATGACAGGGTGGGCTTTTTTTGTCCAAAGACCCATTTGGGCTTGAGGTTATAAAATGGAAAAAGTTCCAATGACACTACGTGGCGAGCAAAAGCTACGTGCAGAACTCGATCGTCTACTTAAACTACGTCCTCAGATCTCAGAGGCAATTGCTGAAGCTCGTGAGCTAGGTGATTTAAAAGAGAATGCTGAATATCACGCCGCTCGTGAAGAGCAGGGCATTTGTGAAGCACAAATCCGTGACATTGAATACAAACTGTCAGTTGCTCAAGTTATTGATGTAACGAAGATGGAGAACACGGGTAAAGTTATTTTTGGTTCAACCGTAACCTTGATTGATATCGACACCGAAGAAGAAAAAACGTACCAAATCGTTGGTGATGACGAAGCCGATATCAAAGCAGGTCGCATTTCAGTGAGCTCACCTATTGCTCGTGGCCTGATTGGTAAGATGGAAGGCGATGAAGTTGCTATTCAAACTCCGGGTGGCGCGAAAGACTTCGAAATTGACCGAGTAGAATATATCTAAGTCGTTTGGAGTAGCATTACTACTCTGATAAAACGCAAAAAGGTCGCCTCAGGCGACCTTTTTTCTTCAGCAACGTAAGTAGAGTTACTTACGAGGGATTTCGATTTTACGCTCTTCAGACTGGCGGTATAGCACAAGCACTTTACCAATAGTCTGAACTTTTTCAGCGCCCGTCTCACGTACGATAGCGTCGATGATTAGCTGTTTTGTTTCACGATCTTCCGAAGCAACTTTTACTTTGATAAGTTCGTGATGGTTAAGAGCGATTTCAATTTCTGCTAGCACGGCTTCTGTAAGTCCATTTGCGCCCATTAGCACAACAGGTTTTAAACTGTGAGCTAGGCCTTTAAGGTGCTGCTTTTGTTTGGTGCTTAGGTTCATTACGCGGCCAATTTTCTTTAAAATAAGGGTTGAAAAAAGCTATTTTAACGCCATCTATTGCTGAAGACTATAATTTATTGAGTAATAGGTAGCGCCTATTAAAACAATAGCTCCAATTTGTGCCTTGTTGGGATTAAAATGAGTAAACAAAAACATTCGGCTAGTTCTGGTCGTTGGTTGAAAGAACACTTTGATGATAAATACGCGAATGAAGCCCGAAAAAAAGGCTACCGCTCACGTGCTTATTTCAAGATCGATGAGATTCAAACGAAAGATAAATTGTTAAAGCCTGGAATGACAGTCGTCGACTTGGGGGCTGCGCCGGGCGGATGGTCTCAATATGCTGCTAAGATAGTAGGGGACAGTGGTCAGATCATCGCGTGTGACTTGCTTCCTATGGACCCGATTGCTGGCGTTAGCTTTTTACAAGGCGACTTTCGTGATGATGCAGTATTGGAAGCTTTGCTAGAAAGGATCCAACCTTCCATGGTAGACGTAGTAATGTCTGATATGGCGCCTAACATCGCGGGAAACAATTCTGTTGATCAACCTCGCGCTATGTATTTAGTTGAATTAGCTTTAGATATGTGTCGACAAGTTCTAGCGCCTAATGGTAGCTTTGTCGTAAAGGTTTTCCAAGGGGAAGGCTTCGATCAGTATGTGAAAGAAGTCCGAGACATGTTTAAAGCCGTAAAAATTAGAAAACCAGACTCATCGCGAGCTCGCTCTCGAGAGGTCTTCGTCGTAGCCACTGGTTACAAAGGTTAACCATTTTGCTCTCTTGAGAGCGTGTTAACACTATAGCTACAGTTAATGAACTGTAGTACCCTACCTTTAATTACAATTAGTTATCGAGAGGCTTACACCTTGAGTGACATGGCAAAAAATTTAATTCTGTGGCTTGTTATCGCCGTCGTATTGATGTCGGTATTCCAGAGCTTTGGCCCTGGAGAAAGCAATGGCAGAACCGTGGATTACACCACGTTTGTACAGGAAGTTGGCCAAGGCCAGATTCAAGAAGCAACTTTTAAAGACGGTGAAATTAGTTTTGTTCGTCGTGGCGGCGGTGCCAAAATGGTCACTTACATGCCAGTGTATGACCAAAAGCTTCTAGATGACCTAATTAACCAAAACGTGAAAGTACAAGGCACGCCTCCAGAAGAGCAAAGCTTGCTTGGTACTATCTTCATCTCTTGGTTCCCAATGATCTTACTGATTGGTGTATGGATTTTCTTCATGCGTCAAATGCAAGGCGGCGGTGGTAAAGGCGCCATGTCTTTTGGTAAGAGCAAAGCTCGAATGATGAGCGAAGAACAAATCAAGACAACTTTTGCTGACGTTGCTGGTTGTGACGAAGCAAAAGAAGACGTGAAAGAACTGGTGGACTACCTACGCGATCCAAGCCGCTTCCAAAAACTGGGCGGTAAGATTCCAACGGGTGTTCTAATGGTTGGTCCTCCTGGTACGGGTAAAACGCTTCTAGCGAAAGCCATTGCCGGTGAGGCGAAAGTACCATTCTTTACTATCTCTGGTTCTGATTTCGTAGAGATGTTCGTTGGTGTTGGTGCATCTCGTGTGCGTGACATGTTTGAACAAGCAAAGAAAGCCGCACCTTGTATCATCTTTATCGATGAGATCGATGCGGTAGGTCGTCAACGTGGCGCAGGTGTTGGTGGTGGTCATGATGAACGTGAACAAACACTAAACCAAATGCTCGTTGAGATGGATGGTTTCGAAGGTAACGAAGGTATTATCGTTATCGCTGCGACTAACCGTCCTGATGTGTTGGACCCTGCGTTACTGCGTCCTGGTCGTTTTGACCGCCAAGTGGTAGTTGGTCTTCCAGATGTACGTGGCCGTGAACAGATCCTAAAAGTTCACATGCGTAAGGTCCCTCTAGCGGGTGATGTAGAGCCTTCTCTCATCGCGCGTGGTACTCCAGGCTTCTCTGGTGCTGACCTAGCAAACTTAGTTAACGAAGCAGCCCTGTTTGCTGCGCGCGGTAACAAGCGCAACGTTTCTATGGTTGAGTTTGAACTGGCGAAAGACAAAATCATGATGGGTGCTGAGCGCCGTTCAATGGTGATGTCTGAGGAAGTTAAAGAGTCAACCGCATACCACGAAGCGGGTCACGCGATTGTTGGTCGCTTGGTTCCTGAACACGATCCAGTGTACAAAGTGTCTATCATTCCACGTGGTCGTGCGTTGGGTGTAACAATGTACCTTCCAGAGCAGGACCGCGTGAGTATGTCTCGCCAACACCTAGAATCAATGATTTCTAGCTTGTACGGTGGTCGTTTAGCAGAAGAACTTATCTACGGTGCTGACAAAGTATCAACCGGTGCTTCTAATGATATCGAGCGCGCAACAGATATTGCTCGTAAGATGGTTACTCAATGGGGTTTCTCTGAAAAGCTTGGCCCTCTGCTGTATGCAGAAGATGAAGGCGAAGTGTTCTTAGGACGTAGTGTAACTCAGACTAAACATGTGTCTGACGATACAGCGAAGTTGATTGATGACGAAGTTCGTCAGATCATTGACCGCAACTACGATCGTGCGAAGAAGATTCTTCAAGAGAACATGGATATCATGCATGCGATGAAAGATGCGCTGATGAAGTATGAAACCATTGATGCTCGCCAGATTGATGACTTAATGGAGCGCAAAGCTGAAATTCGTGAGCCTGCGGGCTGGAGTGATAACTCAGCAAGCAAACCAGAAGACAGCGACAAGCCTCAAGCAAAGCAAGAAGTTAAAGAAGAAGCAACGGAGACTGCGAAAGATGCAGAACAGCCTAGCTCTTCTGAAACAACTTCTAACGAAGCGCCTGAAAAGAAAGACTCTGAATAAAGAGTATCGATAATATTAAACCCCGAGTTATCTCGGGGTTTTTGTGTTTATGATGATGATTACAGCAAATAACAAATCTTTGGACCTTTCGCGTCCACATGTCATGGCCATTCTAAATGTGACACCGGATTCCTTTTCGGATGGCGGTAAATACAACTCAATTGAACTTGCTCTTGCTCAAGTTGATAAAATGATAAAGGCTGGTGTAAGTATTGTTGATGTTGGTGGTGAATCGACAAGACCTGGTGCACCGGATGTGTCTTTGGAAGAAGAGCTTAGGCGTGTTGTCCCAGTAATCAAAGCCATTCGTGAAAAGTATGATGTGTGGATTTCCGTTGACACCAGTAAAGCAGAAGTGATGCGTCAAGCAATTGATGCTGGGGCTGATTTGATCAATGACATCCGCTCGCTGCAAGAGCCAGGTGCTCTGGAAGTCGCAGCAGAAGCAAACCTTCCAATTTGTCTGATGCATATGAAAGGTCAGCCTAGGACCATGCAAGTTGACCCTCATTATGATGATTTAATGGGGGACGTGTCGGCTTTTCTAGAAGAGCGTATCGCGGCGTGTGAAGCAGCAGGGATTGATAAATCTCAACTGATTCTCGATCCTGGGTTTGGCTTTGGCAAAACAATCGAACACAATTATCATATGCTTGCTCATCTTGAAAAGTTTCATGAATTCGGCCTGCCTATTTTGGCTGGCATGTCTCGTAAATCCATGATCTTCAAACTGTTAGACAAGCCAGCGGCAGAGTGTACGAACGCAAGTGTCGTTTGTGCTACGATTGCCGCGATGAAAGGCGCGCAGATCATTCGCGTGCATGACTTTGAAGAGACAATCGAAGCGATGAAAGTTGTTGAGATGACGAAAAACAATATTTAAAAATAATAAAGGAAAGTTTATGTCGAATGAAAGACGTTACTTTGGTACTGACGGTGTGCGCGGTAAAGTAGGACAATACCCAATCACTCCAGACTTCGTACTTAAGCTTGGCTGGGCTGCTGGTCGTGTACTAGCGAAACAAGGCACAAAGAAAGTTATCATAGGTAAAGATACACGTATTTCAGGTTATATGCTTGAATCTGCACTAGAGGCTGGCCTTGCAGCTGCGGGACTTAAAGCAACATTTACTGGTCCCATGCCAACTCCAGCTGTGGCATATTTAACTCAGACTTTCCGTGCCGAGGCTGGTATTGTGATTTCTGCATCACATAACCCATATTACGACAACGGCATTAAATTCTTTTCTTCTGAGGGTACTAAGCTACCTGACGATATCGAATTGGCGATCGAAGCTGAGTTAGATAAAGAAATTGAATGTGTGGAGTCTGCTGAGCTTGGTAAAGCAACCCGCCTAAATGATGCAGCTGGTCGTTACATCGAATTCTGTAAGAGTACTTTCCCATCTGAGCTGAGCCTTGCGAACTTTAAGATCGTAGTAGACTGTGCGCACGGTGCAACGTACCACATCGCTCCAAATGTTTTCAAAGAACTTGGGGCAGAAGTTATCGCTATGGGCGTAGAGCCTAACGGCATCAACATTAATGAAAAAGTGGGCGCAACAGACGTACGAGCTCTTCAACAGCGTGTTGTTGAAGAGCAAGCGCATCTTGGTCTCGCATTTGATGGTGATGGTGACCGCATCATTATGGTCGACCACCTAGGTAACAAAGTTGATGGTGACCAAATTGCTTATATCATCGCTCGTGATGCACTTCGTCGTGGTGAGCTAAAGGGTGGTGTTGTTGGTACACTAATGACTAACTTGGGTATGGAAAATGGTTTAAAGCAGCTAGGCATTCCGTTTGTACGTGCTGCTGTTGGTGACCGTTATGTCATGGAGCAACTGCTAGAAAAAGGTTGGAAAATTGGTGCTGAAAACTCAGGCCATGTGATCTTATTAGATAAAGTCACAACCGGCGATGCGATTGTTGCTGCACTTCAAGTACTTGCTTCTGTAATTGGCAGCGATATGTCTTTATATGAACTATCGCAAGGAATGACATTATATCCTCAGGTTTTAGAAAATGTCCGTTTCTCAGGAGAAAGTAACCCTCTTGAAGCTACAGCTGTATTAAACGCTGTCGCTGAAGTAGAGGCGACACTTGGTGATAAAGGGCGTGTACTGCTGCGTAAGTCTGGCACTGAGCCTTTGATCCGCGTTATGGTGGAAGGCGAAGATGGTGAACTAGTTCAACACTCAGCATTGAAAATCGCTGAGGCTGTTAAAGCAAGTTGTTAATCATTGCGTTAAAGCATGTCTTGAATGAAAAGGGCATCTTTTGCCCTTTTTTTGAGCGCTTAACGCATTGGCATTGATTTTTTACTAATTTTCCCTTGTCAGCGTTACTGGCTTTCGCTAGTATTGCTCCGCCTCCCGTTAGGAGGTCGCTAGCCTTGTTCATTATGATTTGTTCTTTTGAACGGCGCTGGCTCAACAATTTGGAACATAGGTGGAAAAAATGTTTTCAGTTCTACTTGTGATTTACCTGTTGGCAGCGCTTGGTGTGATTGGCCTTGTGTTGATTCAACAAGGTAAAGGCGCAGATATGGGAGCCTCGTTCGGTGCTGGTGCTTCAAACACAGTGTTTGGTGCTGGCGGCTCAGGTAATTTCTTAACCCGAACAACTGCTATTTTAGCAACCGTATTCTTTATCGTTAGCTTGTTACTTGGTCGTATGTCTACGCACCAGACTGAATCACAATGGGTAGACCCAACGTTAGGTCAACCAGTTGTTGAACAAGTTAAGGACGCAGCGAGTGAAGTTCCTGCCCCTGCGGGTGATGAAATTCCTCAATAAGCTGTAAGGTTTTGATGCCGAGATGGTGAAATTGGTAGACACGCTAGCATGAGGTGCTAGTGCCTTAGGTGTGAGGGTTCGAGTCCCTCTCTCGGCACCATGTATTTACAAACTTGTAAATCACTTGTTTGCGAGTATAATGCTCAGCAAGTCGGACGCGGGGTGGAGCAGCTTGGTAGCTCGTCGGGCTCATAACCCGAAGGTCGTCGGTTCAAATCCGGCCCCCGCAACCAATCTCTTTCTTTAAAAGGAAATCGTAGATTGGCAAGTTTGCGTAGTGCTAACCACACTACGAGTTAAGAAAAGCAATTGTTGGCTATTCTTAACGTATCAGGGTCCAGCAGCATAAAACCCCGACTATCGGGGTTTTTTGTTATCTGAGCTTTTTGAAATAGCTCAGATACTGCTTGGTTTTTTGATTGGGCTCTGAGCCCTTTTTTTGTTTCTGGAGTGGTTAAATGACTGGTTTAGAAAGACAACTTACTGAAATGCTTGACGCGCCAGTAGCGGCATCAGGTTATGAGTTAGTTGGATTAGAATTCATTCGTGCAGGCGCGCACTCAACGTTACGTATCTACATTGACCATGAAAATGGTATTAACGTAGACGACTGTGCAGAAGTTAGCCACCAAGTTAGTGCAGTTTTAGACGTTGAAGATCCAATTTCTGTTGCTTACAGCCTAGAAGTGTCTTCTCCAGGTTTAGAAAGACCACTTTTTAAAGCAGCACATTACGAGCAATTTATTGGTCACGAGGTCAGCATCGTATTGAAAATGGCTGTAGCAAACCGTCGTAAGTGGAAAGGTATTATCCACGGTGTTGATGGCGAAACAGTGACAATTACTGTAGACGGTCAGCAAGAAGAGTTTGCTCTAAGTAACATTTCCAAAGCTAACCTGATCCCTAAATTTTAGTTCCCTAAAAAAGTTTAAGCTTAGAGGCTAAATACAATGAGTAAAGAAATTTTAGCGGTAGCAGAAGCGGTATCGAACGAAAAAGCGGTACCTCGTGAGCGTATCTTTGAGGCTCTTGAGATTGCTCTAGCAACTTCTACAAAGAAGAAATACGAAATCGAAATCGACGTACGTGTTGCCATTGACCGTAAAACCGGTGAGTTTGTAACTTACCGCCGTTGGTTAGTTGTTGATGACGTTGAGAACCCTACAAAAGAGATCTCACTAGAAGCAGCGCAATACGAAGATGATTCAATCGAGCTTGGCGACTACGTAGAAGACGAAATCGAATCAGTAACGTTTGACCGTATTACGACTCAAACTGCTAAGCAAGTTATCGTACAAAAAGTTCGTGAAGCTGAGCGCGCACAAATCGTTGAACAGTTCATCGACAATGAAGGTGATCTAATCACTGGTGTCGTGAAAAAAGTAAACCGTGACACAATCGTGCTTGATCTTGGTAATAACGCTGAAGCGGTAATCCTGCGTGATGACCAACTTCCTCGTGAAAACTTCCGTCCAGGCGACCGCGTACGTGGCCTTCTTTACAAAGTCGCGCCTGAAGCACGTGGTTTCCAATTGTTCATCACTCGTTCTAAGCCAGAAATGTTGGCAGAACTGTTCCGTGTTGAAGTGCCTGAAATCGCAGAAGATATTATCGAGCTGAAAGGCGCAGCACGTGATCCTGGTTCTCGCGCTAAGATCGCTGTCAAAACAAATGACAAACGTATCGACCCTGTAGGTGCGTGTGTTGGTATGCGTGGTGCACGTGTACAAGCTGTTTCTGGCGAACTTGGTGGTGAGCGTATCGATATCGTTCTTTGGGATGATAACCCAGCTCAATTCGTTATTAACGCAATGGCGCCAGCTGATGTTGCTTCTATCATCGTTGATGAGGATGCACACTCAATGGACATCGCAGTTGAAGCTGACAACCTAGCGCAAGCTATTGGTCGTAACGGTCAAAACGTGCGTCTAGCATCTCAACTAACCGGTTGGGAACTGAATGTTATGACAGTTGCTGATCTTCAGAAGAAACACGCTGAAGAATCACAAGCATCTATTGAAAACTTCATGAAGTACCTAGATATTGAAGAAGACTTCGCTCAACTTCTTGTTGAAGAAGGTTTCTCAACGCTAGAAGAAATCGCATACGTGCCAGTTAACGAGCTACTAGAAATCGATGGTTTGAATGAAGAACTAATCGAAGAGCTTCGTGGACGTGCAAAAGATGCACTAACGACGATCGCACTAGCACAAGAAGAGTCTTTTGAAGGTCTAGAACCAGCTGAGGACCTACTTGCACTTGAAGGTCTTGAGCGTGAGATGGCATTTAAATTGGCAGCGAAAGGTGTAGCGACACTGGAAGATCTTGCTGACCAAGGTATTGACGATTTAGAAGGTATCGAAGGCCTGACCGAGGAACGTGCAGGTGAGCTAATTATGGCCGCACGTAACATCTGTTGGTTCGGCGAAGAAGCATAATTTTCGGCAAGGAGGAAGCGGCATGACACAATTAACAGTTAAAGCACTGAGTGATGAGATTGGTACGCCAGTCGACCGCTTGATTGAACAACTTGCTGACGCTGGCATTAAAAAGGCGAGCTCTGACAATGTTACTGATGAAGAGAAGCAGAAGCTTCTCTCTCATTTAAAGAAAGAACACGGTGATAAATCAGGTGATTCAGAGCCGACTCGCCTTACGCTTCAGCGTAAAACTCGTAGTACACTTAGTGTGAACGCGGGTGGTGGTAAGAGTAAGAATGTTCAGGTTGAGGTGCGCAAAAAACGTACATACGTGAAGCGCAGCACAATTGAAGATGAAGCGAAACGTGAAGCTGAAGAAGCAGCACAACGTGAAGCAGAAGAAGCAGCAAAACGTGCAGCAGAAGAAGCTGCAAAACGTGAAGCTGAAGAAGCTGCAAAACGTGAAGCTGAAGAAGCTGCAAAACGTGAAGCGGAAGAAAAAGCGAAACGTGAAGCTGAAGAAAAAGCGAAGCGAGACGTAGATACGAATGCACAACGTAATGCTGAAGAAAAAGCAAAGCGTGATGCTGAAGAGAAAATTAAGCAAGAAGCAGCGCGAAAAGAGGCCGACGAGCTTAAACGTCGTCAGGAAGAAGAAGCTAAGCGTAAGGCTGAAGAGGAAAGTCAGCGCAAGCTTGAAGAAGCTCGCGAATTGGCTGAAAAGAATAAAGAGCGTTGGTCTGCTGCAGAAGAGAAAAAGGGTGATATGGAAGATACAGATTACCATGTAACGACTTCACAATACGCACGTGAAGCCGAAGATGAAGCAGATCGCAAAGTAGAAGGCGGTCGTCGTAAGAAGAAAAAAGCAGCTTCGGGTAAAGACGACCAAGCTCGCGGTGGCCGTAACAACCAACGTGGCGGTAGAGGTCGTAAGGGCAAACTTGCTAAGCCGACTTCAATGCAGCACGGGTTTGATAAGTCAGCAACGGTTGCTAAGCAAGACGTTGTAATTGGCGAAACGATCGTTCTATCAGAACTTGCTAACAAGATGTCGGTTAAAGCGACAGAAGTTATCAAAGTAATGATGAAGATGGGCGCTATGGCGACTATCAACCAAGTGATCGACCAAGAAACAGCACAACTTGTTGCTGAAGAAATGGGCCATAAAGTAGTTCTTCGTAAAGAGAACGAACTGGAAGAAGCGGTACTATCTGACCGTGACACTAACGCGGAAGCAGTTCCACGTGCTCCAGTTGTTACTATCATGGGTCACGTTGACCACGGTAAAACGTCAACACTTGACTACATCCGTCGCACACACGTTGCTTCTGGCGAAGCGGGTGGTATTACTCAGCACATTGGTGCGTACCACGTTGAAACAGACAACGGCATGATCACGTTCCTTGATACTCCTGGACACGCAGCGTTTACTGCAATGCGTGCTCGTGGTGCTCAAGCAACAGATATCGTTGTTCTTGTAGTTGCAGCAGACGATGGCGTAATGCCACAAACAGTAGAAGCGATTCAGCACGCGAAAGCGGCAGGCGTTCCTCTAATTGTTGCTGTGAACAAGATCGATAAAGAAGACGCGAACCCAGATAACGTTAAGAACGAGCTTGCTCAATACGACGTTATTCCTGAAGAGTGGGGCGGTGAGAACATGTTCGTTCACATCTCTGCTAAACAGGGTACAAACATCGATGGTCTTCTAGAAGCAATCCTTCTTCAGTCTGAAGTTCTTGAACTTACAGCTGTAGCTGAGGGCATGGCATCTGGTGTTGTTGTTGAATCTCGCCTAGATAAAGGTCGTGGTCCAGTTGCAACAGTACTTGTTCAATCAGGTACACTAAACAAAGGCGACATCGTTCTTTGTGGTCAAGAATACGGCCGTGTTCGTGCAATGCGTGATGAGCTAGGTAAAGAAATTACTTCGGCTGGCCCATCTATCCCTGTAGAGATCCTAGGTCTTTCAGGTGTACCATCTTCAGGTGATGAAGCAACAGTAGTTCGTGACGAGCGTAAAGCGCGTGAAGTAGCTAACTACCGTGCTGGTAAGTTCCGTGAAGTGAAACTTGCTCGTCAGCAGAAATCTAAACTAGAGAACATGTTCTCTAACATGACTGCTGGTGAAGTTGCTGAACTTAACGTTGTACTTAAAGCAGACGTTCAAGGTTCTGTAGAAGCAATCGCTGACTCACTAGTTAAGCTATCTACTGACGAAGTTAAAGTGAACATCGTTGGTTCTGGTGTAGGTGGTATTACGGAAACTGACGTAGTACTAGCGGAAGCTTCAAACGCAATCATCCTTGGCTTTAACGTTCGTGCAGATGCTTCTGCTCGCCGTGCTGTTGAAGCCGCAGCTGTTGACTTACGTTACTACTCAATCATTTACCAATTGATTGATGAAGTGAAACAAGCAATGGGCGGTATGCTTGCTCCAGAATTCAAGCAAGAGATCATTGGTCTTGCTGAAGTTCGTGACGTGTTTAAGTCACCGAAACTGGGCGCTATCGCTGGTTGTATGGTTACAGAAGGTGTGATCAAGCGTAACAACCCAATCCGTGTACTACGTGATAACGTTGTTATTTACGAAGGTGAACTAGAGTCACTACGTCGTTTCAAAGATGACGTTCAAGAAGTTAAGAATGGCTACGAATGTGGTATCGGCGTTAAGAACTACAATGATGTTCGCGTTGGTGACCAAATCGAAGTCTTCGAAATCGTTGAAATTAAACGTACTCTAGACTAATTGACTAAAATTACTAATATTGTCTTTGAAAGATAAGTAGTAATTGGTTGTTGAATACACCATGGGGGGCTGGCTTTGACCAACCCCCCATTCTTTCTATATAAGAGTAAAGATATGTCAAAAGAATTTAGCCGCACGCAGCGCGTTGCACAGCAGCTGCAAAAAGAACTAGCGATGATCCTTCAACGTGAAGTTCGTGACTCTCGCCTTGGCATGGTGACGATCTCAGACGTAGAAGTCTCTCGTGACCTAGCTTACGCAAAAGTATTTGTGACCTTCCTGTGTGTGGGTGAGCAAACACCTGAATCATGTCTAGCAGCGCTACGTGAGCACGAAGTGCACATTCGCATGATGTTAGGTAAGCGTATTCGTCTACGTTTAACGCCAGAAATCCGCTTCCACTATGACAATACGCTTGTTGAAGGTATGCGTATGTCTAACCTAGTGTCTGAAGTCGTTAGTTCAGACAAACAAAAGCAAAAAGATTCTGGTCGTGAGGACGAAGAATAATGGCTCGTCGTCGTAAAGGTCGTCCAATTAATGGCGTTATACTGTTGGACAAACCAACAGGTATCTCTTCCAATGATGCACTGCAAAAAGTAAAGCGAATCTACTTTGCTGAGAAAGCAGGCCACACTGGAGCCTTGGACCCATTAGCGACAGGCATGCTGCCAATTTGCTTGGGTGAAGCGACAAAATTTTCTCAGTTTCTTCTTGATTCTGATAAACGCTACCGTGTGATCGCAAAGCTGGGTGAACGTACCAATACGTCTGACTCGGATGGTGAAGTTGTAGAGACGCGTCCAGTCGATGTTACGTTAGACAAGCTAGAAGCGTGCATCGATCAGTTCCGTGGTGAATCTGATCAAGTGCCTTCCATGTTCTCTGCGTTGAAGTATCAAGGTAAACCCTTGTATGAATACGCTCGTAAAGGCATCGAAGTTCCGCGTGAATCTCGTAAGATCACGGTATATGAGATTGTTCTTCACCGTTTTGAAGGCGATGAAGTAGAGATGGAAGTGCACTGCTCTAAAGGTACCTATATTCGTACTATCGTTGATGATCTGGGCGAAATGTTAGGTTGTGGTGCGCACGTAACTATGCTTCGTCGTACTGGTGTTGCTAAATACCCTTACGAGAATATGGTAACACTTGAGCAACTAAATGAGTTGCTAGAGCAAGCTCACCGCGAGGAACGAGCGCCTCGAGAACTACTGGACCCACTGCTTTTGCCAATGGATACAGCGGTAGAAGACTTACCAGAAGTCAACTTGGTGCCTGAACTGGCGGATATGGTCCAACATGGGCAGCCCGTTCAAGTATTTGGTGCTCCGACAGAGGGCTCACTTCGCCTTACTATGGGTGAAGAACGCTTGTTTATTGGCGTTGGCGAAATGAACGAAGATGGCAAAATCGCTCCTAAGCGATTGGTCGTGTTCCGAGATGACGTTGCATCCAAGTAAATGATTGAAAATACCGACCTGAGTGTCGGTATTTTTATATTGCACGAGATAGGAAATTTCCCTATAATCCGCGCTTCGCGTAGCGGCTGAATCAGAGATTGGCTGCTACAACTTTAAACCTACTCTTATTAGGAGAGAATTATGTCTCTGAATGCAGAAACTAAAGCAGCAATCGTTGCAGAATACGCACAAGGCGAAGGCGACACTGGTTCACCAGAAGTTCAAGTAGCTCTACTTACAGCTTCTATCAACCACCTACAAGGTCACTTCAAAGCGCACAAAGGCGATCACCACAGCCGTCGTGGTCTTCTACGCATGGTTTCTCGTCGTCGTAAGCTTCTAGATTACCTAAAAGGTAAAAACCTAGCTCGCTACCAAGACCTAATCAAACGTCTAGGCCTACGTCGCTAATCAGCGACTGCATAGCAGTTTGTCTAAAAAGGGGCTTTATGCCCCTTTTTTGTTGCCTAAATTTAGCCAAATTAGACTTATGCCGTTATAATACTGGCGGCTAAACCTTGTAAGAGGTTTTCTCAAAAGCTCATAGCATTACAGTCAACCACGTCGACCAAAAGGTCGCGACTATTCAAAAGGAACTTCCGAGTTTCTTTTTACTAGTCGCGATTCGTAATGCCTTGAGTGTCAATTAACACATCTAAGATTTCTTTAAGCACTAAAGGAAGATTAGAAACAAGGAATAACAATGTTCGAAAAACCAGTTGTTAAAACGTTCCAGTACGGTAACCACACAGTTACTTTAGAAACTGGCGTTATTGCACGTCAAGCTACAGCAGCAGTTATGGTCACAATGGATGATACGTCTGTATTCGTATCTGTTGTAGGTAAAAAAGAAGCCGTTGCAGGTCAAGACTTCTTCCCACTAACGGTTAACTACCAAGAGCGTACTTACGCTGCGGGTAAAATCCCAGGCGGCTTCTTCAAACGTGAAGGTCGTCCTTCTGAAGGCGAAACGCTAACAGCTCGTCTAATCGACCGTCCAATCCGTCCGCTATTCCCAGACGCGTTTAAAAACGAAGTTCAGGTTATCGCGACAGTAATGTCTGTAAACCCAGATGTTCAGCCAGATATCGTTACAATGATCGGTACTTCTGCTGCTCTTGCTATCTCTGGCATTCCATTCAACGGCCCTATCGGTGCGGCGCGTGTTGGTCATATCGATGGTCAGCTTGTACTTAACCCTAGCCAAACTGAACTAGAAACTTCTAAGCTTGACCTTGTTGTTGCAGGTACAGAGTCAGCAGTATTGATGGTTGAGTCAGAAGCGGACAACCTAACTGAAGAAGAAATGCTAGCGGCGGTTGTTTATGGTCATGACCAACAACAAGTTGCTATTAAAGCTATCAACGAATTCAAAGCAGAAGTTGCAACTCCTGCTTGGGATTGGGTTGCTCCTGAAGAGAACACAGCGCTTAAAAATAAGATTGCTGATCTAGCAGAAGCTAAACTTGTTGAAGCCTACCAAATTACTGAGAAAATGGCTCGTTACGACCGCATCCATGAGATCGCTGCGGAAGTAAATGAAGTTCTTCTTGCTGAAGATCCTGAAGCAGATACAAAAGAAATCCACACTATCTTCCATGATCTAGAGAAGACAGTAGTACGTAGCCGTATTATTGCAGGTAACCCTCGTATCGATGGCCGTGAAAAAGACATGGTTCGTGCACTAGATGTACGTACTGGTGTTCTTCCTCGTACTCACGGTAGCGCGCTATTCACTCGTGGTGAAACTCAGGCGATCGTTACGGCAACGCTAGGTACTCAGCGTGATGCTCAAATCATCGATGAGCTAACTGGTGAGCGTAAAGATCACTTCCTACTGCACTACAACTTCCCTCCATACTGTGTAGGTGAAACTGGTTTTGTAGGTTCTCCTAAGCGTCGTGAAATCGGCCACGGTAAACTGGCGAAGCGTGGTATTGCTGCAGTAATGCCTTCTGTTGATGAGTTCCCATACACAGTACGTGTTGTATCGGAAATCACTGAATCTAACGGTTCATCTTCAATGGCTTCAGTATGTGGTACTTCTCTTGCGCTTATGGACGCAGGTGTACCAATCAAAGCATCTGTTGCTGGTATTGCAATGGGTCTTGTTAAAGAAGGTGACGATTTCGTTGTACTTTCTGACATCCTTGGCGATGAAGACCACCTAGGTGACATGGACTTTAAAGTAGCAGGTACTAACACTGGTATCACTGCACTTCAAATGGACATCAAGATCGAAGGCATCACTAAAGAAATCATGCAAATTGCGCTTAACCAAGCTCAAGGCGCACGTAAGCACATCCTATCTGTAATGGATGAAGCAATCTCTGGTGCTCGTGAAGACATCTCTGAATTTGCTCCGCGTATTCACACGATGAAGATCAGCGCTGAGAAGATCAAAGACGTTATCGGTAAAGGTGGTGCAGTTATCCGTGCTCTAACTGAAGAGACTGGTACAACTATCGAAATCGAAGACGACGGTACTATCAAGATTGCGGCAACTGAAGGCACTGCTGCGAAAGAAGCTATCCGCCGTATCGAAGAGATCACTGCTGAAGTTGAAGTGGGCCGTATCTACACAGGTAAAGTTGCACGTCTAGCAGACTTCGGTGCATTCGTAACGGTTCTTCCAGGCAAAGATGGTCTTGTACACATTTCTCAAATCGCAGAAAAACGCGTAGAGAAAGTGTCTGACTACCTAGCTGAAGGTCAAGAAGTTCAAGTTAAAGTTCTTGAAATCGACCGCCAAGGCCGTGTACGTCTAAGCATGAAAGAAGCGGTAGAAAAGCCAGCTGAAGAAGCTGCTGCTGAAGCACCAGCTGCTAAAGACGAGTAAGACAAAATGAGACTTTCAGCCTTTTATTAGATTAAGGGCCTGAAAGCATGTTATAAAAGGGGAGCATTTTCGCTCCCCTTTTTTGGTTTGTTTCGATGTATTAACCTCAAACGAGGTTATCGCCTATATTGCATTAAGAGAAATAAATCTTGAGCGGTCCAAACAGGAGTATCAATTAGTGAAATGGTTTCAAACCGCAATTTTATGTGTTGCTATCGCGCTGACCGGTTGTGCAAATACTTCTCAACAATCAGCACAAAAGTGGTTATATCCACCGATGGCGGTGCCACTTCAGCCTAGTGTTCAACAAGAAGTACAAATCGCGCGTCTCTCGCAGTTGCTACAACGTCCCGACCTTAGTGATGAAGTGCGCGCTAAAATGCATTATGAGCGCGGTAGCTACTACGACAGCGTTGGTTTACGTGATCTTGCCCGTTTGGACTTTAACCAGTCTTTGCAGTTGAATCCTGCTCAGCCGGACATCTTCAATCTTTTGGGAGTATACTTTACCCAAGTAGGAGAGTTTGATGCGGCATATGAAGCGTTTGACTCGACCATAGAGTTGGCTCCTGATAATACCTATGCTGAGCGCAACCGTGCGATTGCACTGTATTATGGTGGCCGAATCGATCTCGCTTTAGAAGATATGACCAAGCATTATCAAGAAATGCCAACGGATCCTTTTCGTTCATTATGGCTGTACATCATCGAAGCTGAGCAAAATCCAGAGCAAGCAAAAGCCAATCTTCAACAGCGTTATTTACGAGATCGTAGTGAAGAGTGGGGGTGGGTTCTTGTTGCTATCATGCTGCGAGACGTCTCGGACGAAGACGCGCTTAAAGCAATTATGGATGGAACGAGAGAGAACTATCGTCTAGCTGAACGATTGACGGAAACGTATTTCTACCTTGGAAAGCGTAATCAGCTTGAAGGTGATATCGCAAGTGCCATCTCACTTTATAAGCTCGCGATTTCGTTCAACGTTTACGATTATGTTGAGCATCGCTATTCTTTCTTGGAGTTGGCGCAAATTTACGATCAATTACAGCAAGATAGATTGGCCAAGTTAAAGGCTGCCAAGAAGCTGGAAATTGAATGATTTAGAGCCGCTCGATGAGAGCGGCTTTTTTTATGATTGAACTTGATGAGTGACTCATTTAAAATAGTTAGTCTTGCTAACTAAGTGGTGGTGGCTTTTATGGCATTAGAAGAAAGCTTGATTGATTTAGAGCGTTTTTGCGCCAAAGCTTGGCGTGTCTATGCCAAAGAAGATCCATTATCACATCTAAGCTTTAATGAGTTCGATTATTTACGTGTGATTCAGGTTTACCCTGAGGGTGTGCGAATAACCGATCTTGCAGAAGAGCTGCAAGTGACTAAGCCTTCCGCATCGACAATGGTTGTGCGTTTGGAAAAAAAGGGTTTGGTGAAACGCATCGCATGTAATGAGGATGCTCGTGCTAAGCGTGTGTTGCTTACGGAAGAAGTCGCAGAAAAAATGTCTTTGGAGCAGGTAGTGTACAAAGATATCTCTGACCAAATGATGCAACAATTAAATCAGCAAGAAGCTGAACAGTTACAAGCTTTATTGAATAAAGCATTGAGTAATAAGTCATTTTAAACTGAAGCAAAGGCCTCAGCTGTATGGTTTAGTTTTTGTTGTTTCATCTTTCTTTTATTTAATTTAACCATTTAGTTAGCCTTGCTAATTAAATGGTTAGCTTTGCTAACTACTGGTGACAGTCATGCAAAACTCAATTTATAGACAGTTTTGGAAATATACGATTCCAACCGTCGCAGCAATGCTCGTAAACGGTTTGTATCAAATAGTTGATGGCATTTTTATTGGCCGTTATGTTGGCGCTGACGGATTAGCTGGGATCAATGTTGCGTGGCCTATTATCGGTTCGATCCTCGGTATAGGAATGATGATTGGGGTGGGGACTGGCGCGCTGACTTCGATCAAGCAAGGAGAGAACGATCATGAAGGCGCTAAGCGAATCCTAACGACCGGATTGACGTTGTTAGCGGCATTGATGCCGATCGTTGCTACAATATTGTTCTTGTTTTCGGATGAATTTATTCGCTGGCAAGGTGCGGAAGGGCGAGTGTTTGAACTTGCGCTGCAATATTTGCATATTCTGATTGTCGCGTGCGTATTCACGTTGGGTTCTATCGCAGTTCCGTTTTTATTACGCAATGACGACAGCCCGAACTTAGCAACGATTTTGATGGTCATCGGTGCCGTTATTAACATTGTATTAGACTACGTATTTATTGCTTGGTTGGAGTGGGAGTTAACCGGAGCCGCTATTGCCACTGCACTTGCACAATTAGTGGTCACTGTGCTCGGTATTGGTTACTTCTTTACTTCAAAAGCAACATTACGCCTTCGTATCCGCGACTTCAAAGTTCAGGTTGATGCTGCACCAAAGATTATCATGATAGGTACATCAAGTTTCTTTATGTACGCCTACGGCTCTGTGATGGTGGCACTGCACAACTCGTTATTTGCTCAATACGGAAGTGCAATGTTGATCGGAGCGTACGCCATTTTGGGGTACATCGTGACGGTTTACTATCTGATAGCAGAAGGAATTGCGAATGGTATGCAGCCTTTAGTGAGCTTCAACCACGGTGCACGTAATCAGGAGAACATCAGAAAGTTATTAAAGGTCGCGATGGGGACATCTGTGCTTGGTGGGGTGGCGTTCGTTGTTTTGATGAACCTTTTCCCGTACGAACTGGTTGCGGTGTTTAATAATGCTGACCAACAGTTGATTGATAGCACCGTGATCGGGATTCGTTTACACATGTTTGCGTTGTTCTTAGATGGTTTTTTAGTTGTGGCGGCCGCGTACTATCAATCAGTAAACAAAGGCAGCAAAGCTATGTTTGTAACACTAGGCAACATGCTGGTCCAGTTGCCATTCTTATTCATTATGCCGAAACTTTTCGGCGTGACAGGTATTTGGTTAGCTTTCCCATTGTCTAACATTGCATTGAGTTTGGTCGTGATCAGTATGTTGTGGCGAGATGTGAAAAAGCTGCTTAATGAGAGTTCTGTCGAACCAAGGGTGCAAGCCTGCTAACAAAAGCTAACAGATAAAAGCGAGGCTAGGCCTCGCTTTTATCTTTAAGGATTAAATGGTTTTTACTTCTAAGCCCGCTAGTTGATGCCAATAGCCATTGCATTGGCGGCTTTCGAGCTTTTCAGGATTATCGCCGTATTCGTTTGAGCGAAAACGCTCTAACTCTGAAAAAGTGTCGATACCAAGAGGGCTTAACCGGACCACATCAACCAGCCCTTTCATAGTAGGTAAGTCATTGATGAGGTTGTAGCAATACCCTGACTGTGTTTGAATGCCGTTAAGGTTAAAGACTTCTTGCCCTTCTTGGCTGCTGACCTGGATACCCGTAGGGTATTTGATACAGCAGGTTTCGCAATCGTCTTTCGCTCGGTTTTCAGCTCGGGCTGTGAAACAGCGAGCGGAATACGCTAAAGGCAAATAACCGTGGCTAAATACCTCAACTTCAAACTTGTTACGAATACCAAGCTCGTCACACTGAACTAAAGTATCGTTTAACCATTCGCGAGATAGCTCGACAGGCATGCACCAACGCATCATACCTTGCTTCAAAAATAAGTTGAGCGTGTGTGCGTTATAAGTATTGATTGCAGGGCCAACGACGAAAGGCACTTTATGCTCTGATGCCAATTGAACAGCAGATACGTCATTTGCTTCAATCGCGAAGTCACCGTTGTCGATGTACTTCTTCATTATGTTTACTTCACTCGGAGCTTCTAGTAGTGCCATTGTTGATAGCACCACTTGCTTGCCAGATGCAGACAGCTCTTTTGCGATTTCAAGCCAATGCGAAGGCTTCATTTCTCGACGTTTTGAACATACGGTTTCCCCAAGATAGATGATGTCCGCGGAGCTTGATTTCGCTTGTTCATAAAACGCTTCGATATCTTGTTTTGGCCAGAAGTACAACAGCGGACCAAGCGCGTATTTCATTGAATTATCCATCTTAACCTCTACTGCCATTTGCGGTGATAAGCACCAAGTGTGGTCTGCGTACCTTCAGACACGTTTGCCAATGCGGCATCCCAAGCCGCTTCGACTTGATAAGCTTCTGGGTTTGCTTGGTAACGGTCAATCGCGGCTCGCCATGTTCGAGTGACTTGTTCTACGTAAGCTGGGCTACGTTGGCGACCTTCAATTTTTACAGACGCCACATTTGCAGCAAATAGTTCTGGCAGCATAGAGAGGGTGTTCAAACTGGTTGGTTCTTCCAGTGCGTGGTAGCGTTTTTTCTCGCCTTCGATTTCTGCTTCGAAACGACCTTTACACAAGGTAGGGTAGCCCGCATTTTCACCGGCGCTGTAGCGATCGATCAAAATGTCGTTAAGGCGGGATTCCAGACCATTTTCTGTTTCTTGCCAGCGAACGTACTTAGCTGGAGAGCATGCTCCCACAGTGTTTGGAGACTCGCCTGTCATATATGACGATAGGTAGCAGCGACCTTCAGACATGATGCAAAGGCTACCAAAAGCAAAGACTTCTAACTCGACATCGCTAGTGATGTTGCGTGAAAGCTGTTTGACCTGATGAATCGATAAAACGCGAGGTAATACTACCCGTTTTACGTTGAAGTTTTGTTTGTAAAAATCAATGGCTGCGACGTTGGTCGCTGATGCTTGCACTGAAAGGTGTAGTTCTAGATCGGGATATTTGCGAGCCGCGTACTCCAGCACTGCAATGTCTGCAACAATCAGCGCGTCTACACCCAGTGCCGCTGCATTGTCTACTGCGTTCGTCCAGCGCTCGAAGCCATTGGGATGAGCGAAGGTATTCAACGCGACATGAATTTTTTTATTGCGGTCATGAACGTATTGCACCGCTTTTTCTAACTTTTTGCCGTTAAAGTTGAGGCCAGCAAAGTGACGGGCGTTGGTATCATCTTTGAAACCAATGTAGACGGCATCGGCACCGCAATCAATCGCAGTTTTTAACGCAGGCAGGTTACCCGCGGGACACAAGAGTTCCATATGCTCACAATCATTGAGAATAAAAAGGTGTCCGCATTTTATGAAGAATTATGAATAGCGAAATTGACCTAAGTTAGGTTTAGCTCAATAAAGTCGATATTTACCCCTTGCGAGTAAGGGTATCGGGTCGGGGTTAGTTCTTGTGACGACGATTCTGTACAAACAGCTCTTCAATTTCATGTTTTGGCTGCGGGCGATAAAAATGGAATCCTTGAATCGCATTACATTGAAGGTTAGAGAGCAGGGTCGCTTGCTGGTGGGTTTCCACCCCCTCGGCAACGACAGTTAAGTCGAGCGACTTACCCAGATTAATGATGTTTTCAATCACAGTGACTTGTTTCGGTAGTGTGTCGATATCATTAATAAAAGCGCGGTCGATTTTTAGCTCGTCAATAGGAAAACGCGCTAAGTAGGAAAGAGAAGAGTAGCCGGTACCAAAGTCATCGATAGAGAGAGCGAAGCCAAGCTTTTTAATCGCATTCAACATTTGCAGTGTATGTTCGCTATCACTCATCACGGCACTTTCGGTTAGCTCGAAGGTAATGCAGCTTGGATCAAGCTCGGTAGTGCGAAGCAGCTTTTCCATAAAGTCGATCAGCTGTGGGTTGCCAAATTGCTCGGGAGAGAGGTTGATGGCGACACGGCCTGGCAGTATGCCTTGTTGCTTCCAACGTTTTACCGTATTGAAAACATCACGCATCACGACACGTCCAAGGTGTTCTATTAACCCAGCGCGCTCGGCGACAGGAATGAATGAGCCAGGACTAATGTACCCTTCGACTGGATGCTTCCAACGAACGAGCGCTTCTGCGCCGTTGATACTGAAGTCTCGCGCGTTAACCTTAGGTTGATACCACACTTCCAAACCGTTCTGCTGCAATGCTTTTTGCAGTTCAATTTCAAGCCACAAACGCATACGCGCTTCTTTGTTCATTTGATCGTTAAATTTGATCAGACGATTTCTACCACGATCTTTGGCTTCATACATCGCAGTATCGGCATTTTGTAGTAGGATTCGCGCATCTTGTCCGTCTTCAGGGTATCGAACGCTACCAATTGAACACGCAAGGCGTTTACTGAAGTGGTGCAAGTCGAAAGGTTGGTTGATCAACGAGATAATGCGATCGGACAAAATTTCAGCCATGCGGGTGTTTTCTGGCTCCGGCAGAATGACGCCAAACTCATCGCCACCCAAATGACCAATAATCGCTTGGTTTGGCAGTAACCGTTTAAGACGGGCCGATACCTCTTGAATCACTTTATCGCCAATATGGTGACCAAGTGAGTCATTAATGTTTTTGAAGTTATCGATATCCAAATAGAACACCAGAAGCGGTGTTTGCTTTTTGATCAGCTGTTCCAAACGTTTGGTGAAGCCAAAGCGGTTGTAGAGTTTGGTGAGCGAGTCAATGTGTATGTCTTCATTCGATGCAGAAGACAGGTTTTTGGGCGCATCATCAGCATCTTGGATTAGGATAATTTGAGATTCGCTACCTAATATCGCCGTGGAATCCGCGTGTAGCTGAACTTTCCGTTCAAAGCCGCATCTTGCACTGGTTAAGCAGACAAAAGGTTTGTCAGAAATTAATGTACTCAATCGATGACTAAATACCTTTTTACTGTTTTCATCGATGAATAAACGACTTAGCTCTTCGCCCAACAATTCATGAGGAGAGTTAAGTCCGAGAAGGCGCGCTGATGCGGGGTTCGCAGAGATGACAATATCATCTTCGATAAGCAGTAAGCCGTCTGGTAGCAGTTGTGTTAACTTCGCAAACTTACTTTCGGACTCTTCTAAGGAGCGAACGAGTATCTGCTTTTCTGAAGTATCGACAGCGTGAAAAACAACAAAGCGAATGTCGTTACCTTCAAAAACTGGCGAAAGACTAAAGTGAAGACTGGTTTCAAGGTCGGTTTCATCGAGCGTGATTTCGGCTTCGACATGTGCCCCTTTGAACGCGCGCTGATAGTATGGTGCAAGCTTCTTATAAAACTGTTCACCCAGCACTTGGCAATCGTTTAAGCCGACGATTTCCTCATGACTTAAACCTGCGATATCGCAGTAACGGTCACTTACCATTCGATAATTGTGTTTTTTATCAAGAATGGCAAAGAAGAAAGGGCTATTTGAGGTTAGCGTGGCAAACCAATGTTTTAATTGCTGGGAAGGCATTAGGGTATTACCGATCTCCAATGAGCCAGATTATTCGTCCGTGTATAAAAAGCGACACCCTGATAAGCCTGCGGCGATCTACCACCAAGCCAAAGTGTTACTTGCCATTAAAGGGCTCGCGGTTTTAGCTGTGCAGTCGACAATCACATGGATACGCTCAGATAACTATAACTTTGAAAATACGGTTGTAAAAGTGTTTATCCACCTGTTCGCATCAATAATACACGTAAGTTCAAAAAAAGAAGCGTTAGTGAGCAATAAACCACCAATCTAAAATAAGCACTTTATTGATACATAACAGTAATCTCATCGCCACGATTGCTTAATATAAGCAACCTAATGACAAAGTAACGGATAATGAACGTGTTAAACAAGATTCGCAGTCAACTAGTAAAGAACGCAGCTAATATTTTGCGTTCTCCAGTCCAGTTATTACCACAGCCAATTCAGCAAAAAGCGTTGCTAGAAGGGCTAAAAATGGTGTTTAAAGAAGCCTTGGAAGATGGTGACTTTGAGTTCCTTGAAGACAAGTGGTTAAAAGTTGCGATTAAAGACTTGAACTTAGCATGGTACATCAGCTATCAAGACGAAAAATTGGTGGTAGCTGAAAAACCAGTTCAGGAAGATGTGAGTTTTAGTGGTAATCTAAACGACCTAGTACTGATTGCTGGTCGTAAAGAAGACCCTGACACACTGTTCTTCCAACGTCGCCTTTCAATTGAAGGTGATACTGAGCTTGGCTTAGAAGTGAAAAACTTAATGGACAGTGTCGACTTAGAGCAGTTACCGAAAGCAATGCAAGTCGCTTTGAATCAATTGGCTGATTTTGTTCAGAAAGGAGTTCAAGCGCCTGCACAACCAACCGGAGTAGCGAATGCTTATTCGAACTGAAGCCCCAGCGGACATTCTTACCATTGACCGCTTATTGAAACACGCCTTCCCGACGGAAGCTGAAGCTGAGCTTGTGATGCGTTTGCGCGAAAACAGCAAATTCACGCTTTCCTTAGTCGCGTGTACAGATGAGGGAGAGGTGATAGGCCATGCTTTATTTAGCCCTGTGACCTTAAATGGTGAAGATTTGTCATGGCAAGGGCTAGCGCCATTAGCTGTTCATGAAGATTACCGTCGCCAAGGCATCGCTGCAGAGTTGATCAAAGAAGGTTTTGATTCACTGCGTGATTTTGGTTACCCAGTGTGTGTGGTGTTGGGCGATCCTGATTATTACGCGCGCCAGGGTTTTCAATCATGCGACGAGATGGGCTTTGAATGTGCTTGGGATGTCCCTAAAGGTGCATTTCGAGTCGCAGAGTTGGTCGAAGGTCAATGTGCTGGACGCTCCGGACGCATAGACTATGCGCCAGAGTTCTCTGAACTGTAAATGAAAGAAGCCCACGACTAAGTGGGCTTCTTTCTTATTCACTGAAAACTGAGATAGGGAGGTTAGGATGACTGGTTACTTTTCTTTTTGCCCCAGACCTCTATTTTCGCTTTTTTACTTACCCCTAGCAGGCTAAGTTTTGTGCTTCCCCAGCTACTGTAAGTCATTTCAATCCGTTTTAGCTTGGCTTCTTTTGTACCTGGAAGGCTCCAGGCACGAGTCGACAATCCGCTTGTTAGTACGCCCATAGAGGAAAGCTTTTTCTCACTACCATCTGTCATGACGACTTTTAAACCATTCATGTCTACCGTTCCTTGCACACATTTTAGTTTTATTTTACTGAAGCTTCGGTTTCGGAATAGGCTATTTGGTGTCACGGTATCTGTTTCTGTATGAAAGTTAACGGTTTTCGTTGCAATCAGCTCCCACTCATCGCTGTTATTAGCAAAAACACTCACGCTGGTGGCGGCTACCAGTGTGCAAAGTAGTAGCGTATTTAAGAATTTCATAATGTACCTCATATGTCATACCCAATGTGTGGCCGTTGGCAAAACGCTATGTTCAGGAATATCCAAATCATCTCATTGTGTTCAGGTGTTCCTTGAAGTCCTTTAGGTATAATCGCGATAATTTGATAGGATTGCCCTCGTTCAAATAGGTGACGGAAAATGTCAATTAACGAGAAACAGTATTTACGTGAAATGGGGATCAGCACATGGGAGCTGGTACACCCTGAAAGACTGGAAGGCTATCAATCGCCATTATTGGATTTGCAAAGTTCATGTAAACTCCTATTGGTATCGCCAATATGTCCAGAAAACGAGACGGCATTGATGTTTGAGCGCGTATTAAAAAGCATTAAGCTCACGCTTGATGATGCGCTACACCTAGAGCCTGAGCGCTTATCCATGCTGGGTGAACATCAGCTAGAGTGGGTGTGGTTTGCAGGCTGTGAGGCTGATCAAAGCATCAAGGCAAAGCACCTGACCTCGCCACTATTACAAGATATTGATGGTAATAACGAACAGCGCCGCGCATTGTGGCAACAAATCTGTTCGTACTCTTCTTAACGGAGCTAATGCGTGACAATTGAAATTACGCCGATGCGTGCAGAGCACCTCGACCAAGTTTGGCAAATCGAGCAGCAAGCACATTCTCACCCTTGGGCCGAATCTTTGGTTCGTGACTTATCCAGTCGCGGTGCTTGCCATCATGTGATGCTGGAAGGCTCTCAAGTGGTTGGTTACTTCTATGGACAGAATATTGTTGGAGAAGTGACACTATTAAATATTGCAGTAGCGCCTTCTCAACAGGGCAGAGGGCTAGGGCAAAAATTGCTGGACGCGTTTATTGAATACTGTGAACAAGCCAAAGCAGAGAGTGCTTGGTTAGAAGTGCGTGAAAGTAATCACCCAGCTATCCATATTTATGAGCAAGCAGGTTTTAATGAAGTGGACCGTCGTTACAACTATTACCCAGCTAAATCGGGAAATGGTAAGGAAGACGCCATTATCATGAGT
Organism: Vibrio sp. YT-19(2023); assembly: GCF_033337395.1. Classification (NCBI taxonomy): domain Bacteria; kingdom Pseudomonadati; phylum Pseudomonadota; class Gammaproteobacteria; order Vibrionales; family Vibrionaceae; genus Vibrio; species Vibrio sp. YT-19(2023). Next base: position 154,296 of record NZ_JAWOQN010000011.1, read on the forward strand.
TACTTATTTTTGAGTTAGTTTTAGGCCGTTACTAATTACCTCATCAACACTTATGCTTTAAATGCGTATCCGGATTCGAGGCTTTTGAATATGTAATAATAATTTTTTGAATTTTTACATCTCTTTGTGTGGAGCTGGCTTTCCCTTGTTAGTTGCAGGTAAAGGCTGGTGAGCCGAGTAAATTCAGTTCATGTCTTTCCAGTTTGCTAGCACAGCGATAATAAGCGAGAATACCGCACAATATCGAATAGTAGATATGCTTGCCTATTTTGTGAGCATGAAAGTAATTTAGAAGATTAACTAATGTCAAATCCCCTTTTTTTAGGCGAAGTGTCTAAGCGCAGAACGTTCGCTATTATTTCTCACCCTGATGCCGCCCAGCCTTTCAACGCTTAAAACCACCTTTCATTGCACACCACAATTACATCTCTACTTACTGAATTTAAAGGCTTTTTGTCTTTTTCTCGTTTCTTTGCTTTTCAATGATGTTCAAGCGTAACCTCGGAAAGTGTGTACAAACTTGAGTACAAATTCCGTTTTAGAGGCCTTTTGCGAAAATTCCATGACACAAACCTGGCTGTAGGCCTTGTGGTTACTGGGTTTGGCGTAAAAAGTACTACCGTTAAAAAGAGTCTCTTTTTTTGGTAAATGTTTTCTTCTGTACCAAATTACAAAATTTAATGAGGGAGTTTATTGTTGGCGTGATTTTCGCTTTAGTGTTCGTTTTTGAAGATGCTTGAAGCGAACCAATACGGTTATTTCTAATTGAGATATCAGACTTACCTTCAAATTTAGTTGCTGTTTACACCATCATTTTGCACTTGTTTTTCGACTTGTGTGTACAAAATTTCCTGTAACTGTGTACAAACTTCCTCTTTGTTGCACTTATCTTCTGGCGATTTGACGCGAGTTCTTCTGTAGCCCTTGCTGTATAAGGGCTGAGCTACAAAAGTACTTAGGGAGTTTGATGCGTCAGTTGGCGATTATCAGCGAGAGTATCGCTCTTTTGTCGATGACAAAAATCTCCTTCTACTTATATGTAATTATGTATCTGGTCATGGCTTTTGATATGTAATGGCTAATCAAATTTGTGTTATTTAAGGTACTGTGATATGTTTTTGTATATAATTATTCTTAATTGATGCATTAAGGCATATCGAAATGAGCTATGTAACAGAGCAGATACTAGAAAGTCTTCGAGAAGCTCGGGTACGAAAGGGGTTTAGCCAGAGAGAGTTAAGTGCTCGTTCGGGTGTGCCTCAAAGCCATATTTCGAAAATCGAGTCTGGCAGTGTTGATTTAAGAATATCCAGTTTGATTGCACTTGCCCGTGTACTAGACCTAGAGCTATTGGTTGCGCCTAAAAAGTCTGTACCTGCCATCAAGTCGATCATTCGAAGTGGCCAAGGTATTAACGGCATTAGCGATGAGGGTGAGTCAATGTCGCCCGCGTATCAGTTAGAGGAAGACGACGATGACTAACCATGTCTCTACGCTCAACGTGTTGCTGTACGGTGAACCCATTGCCACTATCACCAACGTGGGCAATGACAGAACGCTTTTTGCCTTTATGGATTCGTACATTCATGATGAATCGCGGCCCGTGTTAGGACTTAGCTTTAAAGATTCGCTAGGTGGCCTGCTGACTAGCTTCAAACCGACCCAAACTAAGTTAACCCCGCTTTTCTCTAACCTTTTGCCAGAAGAAACGATGAGAAATTACCTAGCAGAGCGTGCCGGAGTGAACCCCGCGAGAGAATTTTTTCTATTGTGGGCACTGGGACGGGATCTGGCTGGCGCGATCACGGTTGAGCCTGCGAATGGTGAATCCTTACCACCTAATGTGTATCAAGACATAGAAGATGAAAAGAAGACTGATGGGCCAATGCGTTTTTCATTGGCGGGAGTGCAATTGAAGTTTTCAGCGGTGCAGCAGGCAAATGGCGGTTTGACGATCCCAGCAACCGGTCAAGGTGGTTCTTGGATTGTAAAATTACCGTCGTCTCGATTTGAAGCTGTGCCAGAAAATGAATATTCAATGATGGAACTGGCTCGAATGTTGGGAATGAATGTGCCAGAAACGCAGTTACTCCCTATTAATCAGATTGCTAATATCCCAAATGGCATTGGCAAATTTGGTGACAGTGCGTTTGTGATCAAACGTTTTGACCGTGCAGATGGTCAAGCTGTGCACATTGAGGACTTTGCGCAAGTGTTTGGCGTTTATCCTCAAGATAAATACAAAAAAGCCAGTATGCGCAATATTGCTCAGGTTATCGGCATCGAAGGCCAAGACGATGATATCGCAGAATTTACTCGCCGATTGGTGTTCAATACGCTAATTGGAAATGCAGATATGCATTTGAAGAATTGGTCTGTGATCTATAAAGATAAGCGCACAGCATCAATAGCACCTGCTTATGACTTTGTCTCGACCATTCCTTATATCTCCGATGATAGTGCGTCGCTGAAGGTGAGCCGTAGCAAGAAATTCAGTGATTTCACGTTAGATGAGTTATCACACCTAGCAGCTAAAGCCATGCTGCCAGAAAAATTGGTGTTAGATACCGCCAAACAAACCGTAGCAGGCTTTCATGAGGTATGGGCGAAAGAAAAAGCGCATTTACCGCTTACCAAATCGATGATTGAAGCAATCGAAACACACTTACGAAGCATACCGCTACGCTGAATTTCTGGAAGCTAGAGTGTGAATATCGATGTTTGTCGTAATGATGGTTTAACTTCACGCTAATTTACGGCGCTTTGCGCCGAAAATTGGACGTTTGGTAAACTGAATAATGATACCAGTGTTTTTATACGGCTGATCTTCTGAACAAATCATGCATCTTTCTGACCATCAACAAGTGATGAATCAGGCGATGATAGCTTTACATTGATTTTCAGGAGAATGCAGATGACAGCAGTAGCGCACCAAGTAACCCCTTTTCTCACGTCTTACGAAGTGATGGCTCGTTACCACATTAGCTATACGACGCTCTGGCGAAGAATAAAAGATGGCAGCTTGCCGCAACCTCGTATCAACCGAAATACACGAAACAAGCTGTGGCACATTGAAGACTTGGAAGAGTATGAGAAGAAAGAGGACTGAGCCTCTTTCTTTTACTGTCCGAAACGCCAGTTGAATGGAAAGCCTGTCGGCTCGATGATGGTTTCTAGTTGTTGATACCAAACGTCGTAAGCATGACGCATTTCATCCAGGTACTGATATTGGTTGTAGATAGCATCCAACCCTTTTTTGCTGTGGCCAATCATCAACTCGGCAACTTCTTGCGTCGTGATGGCCGACATTCGTGTTCGCATCGTTCTGCGTAGATCATGCATAGACCAATGTTCCATCTCAATACCAAGCGACCTGCGAGCCCAGATTTTCACATTGTTAGGAATAGTGGTATCAAAGCCATTTGTGGCAAGTGCTTCTTGTCCGTTCGCGGGAAACAAGTAAGTTGATTTACTCATCTGCATCGCCAGTTCAATCAGCTCGATAGCTGGTTTGATTAATGGCCGCATGATCGGCGCTCCTATTTTCTCACCTTGTTTGCGGATCTCTATAGGCACTGTCCACATTGCAGATTGCAAATCAAAGTGATGCTTTTCAGCTTGAATGAGTTCGCCCTTGCGACCGCCCAATAGCAGAAGCAGCTTTATGTAGATGCGGTTCTTCTCAGTGATTTTTGACTCGTGCAAATAGCGCCAAAGTATCCTGATCTCGTTGTCATTTAGCACCCGAGTTCGTTTGCCTTTCTTACCGCCAACTTTTTTTGCTGTGATCCCAGCGGCAGCGTTAATTTCCAAAATTTGTTCATCAATCAGCCAGTCATAAAACTTGTGCAGCACAGACACCAGGCGTTCTGTGTTTGAAGGGGACGACTCCGAAACCTCACGAAGACAGTTTCGTAAGGATAATTCATTGATGTCAGTTAATGGGTACTTGCCAAGTCGAGGCAGCAAATATATTTCACTGCTGCGTTTTTGGTAGTGCCACGTTTTCTCCTTTAGCCTTTGCTTACCGGCAGAGTCTATCCAGTCTCGAAAAATCGATTCGAAGCTTTGGTTGGCAGAATACTTGGCCCGTTCCTGCTGTAGGTAGAGCTTGGGGTTTCTGCCCTGGTCGAGTACCGCCCTTAACCTATCCAGCTCATTCCTGGCTTCAGCAAGCTTCATAAGTGGGTAAGTACCTATGTCTACTCGCTGTTGCTTGCCATCGAAACGATAACGAAACTGAAAAACAATTTTGCCCTTGGGCGATACCCGAGCGCTTAGCCCGTCTCGGTCGGCTTTTACTACGGTTTCTTTTGCTTCTTTATTTAACCTGGCATCGAGCCAGCTAACTGATAACGCCATGTTATAAGCCCAGCCCTAGTTTTGATTTTAATGATTGCTTACGTGATTCTGCTTCGGGTTCTGGCGCTGTACTCATAAAAGTCACTTCACCATCTGGTGCATGGCCATCCACCGGTGCAGATGTCGTCGATAGATTGGTTTGGCTCATGTGAATTAGGCCAAAGGTGGCCAGCATCCGCAGACGCTCAGCGCGTTCCCGTGGCGGCGTCTTTTCTAATTCTTTGAGCAGTTCAGGGTGGCTCCCTGGGGGAATGTTGACGACGACTCTCATGATCAGGCCCCATAAAACCAGAAGCCTCGGACGTTCGCCAAAACAGACTGCTCCGGCACGATGATCTTGCTTCGTGAAAAAATCTCCTTGGCCGCTTCCTTATAAGTCAAGGCCCCACCTCCGGCGATCAATACCAAGTCCGCGTTAATGCTTTCGTCACGCATGGATTGGCGCATGGCTGTAAGAGCAACAGGCGCTACCTTTTTCATGGCAGTATTCAGACAAGGTGAAACATCGACTTTTTCTCCAAATAGCAGCACCTGCAAGTCGCCGGTTCTCATGGCTTTTTCAAGTCGATCCATACCCACTTTGGCACCGTGATCTTCCGAAATCAGCTTATCAATCGTTTCCAGTAGCACGGACATTGCCTGAAGACTGGTTCCTGATGAGCTGTAGCGAATTTCTCCGGCCTCAAGGGCAACCCAGTCAACAGAAAAGAAGCCTGGATCGATGACGACGACGCGACCTTCTTCAATCAAGCCCAAATCACCACCTGTTTGAACCAGATCCATATAGGCACCGGCAGGCTGCGGCAGCACTTTGACGTCATGAACAGTGATGCTGCGCTTAGGCGTCACTTGATGGACACCTTTTAAACGCTGCACAAGGTCTGACTTACGTTGTGGTTCATGAAACTGGGAAACCGGTAATCCAGTGACAACCAAATCGATGGAGTCAGTTTCAGCCATTAACAAGGCAGCATGAAAAAGCGCCTTATAGGTTTTTGTGGTGGGATATTCGGGGTTAAGCTCTCGTTCCCAGCCTTGAAGGCGTCCAGCTGGCACACCGGCGGCCCAACGCTCATTATCGACAGACACATACAAACAGGTTTCATCATCGCCTCCACTGATACGATCCGGCATACGATCCGCAGGACCGGCACCCGCAGGCAGAATAATGGTTTTCGGTTCACTGCCTGATTGGCCAATGGCCAGCTTCAGGTTTGAGTAACCGATATCTACGCCTAGTACAAACATACTTATCTCCTGTGCACTCAAAGTGCTCTAACGGTTTTCAATCAACCGCACTGACCACGCTTGGGCATTTCCAAGTACTCTGGCGGTTCACTCAAATGTCATTATCAGGATTCGGTGCACTGGCGGTGGGCAGAAAGGTGACAAATCCTTTCATCTATCTGCCTATTGCATTTTCGCAAAAGTATGAGAATAGGCTCTGTTTGGCGGCGAATGACTGAGTCAAAAAAATCGAGACGCCAAACGTCGTTTGCATTCTGGCCTGAACTCGCCAAACGGTTTGTATCTTCATGGCGATACGTCTTTTTAGGCGCTTTTAAGTGAAATCGGCCTGTATCCCTTGTCATGTATGGGATTGCGCGAGTTGATTTATATCGAGACGCCAAACAGTGATTGTTACGGCAGTTTTACGTTTGGCGTTTCGATCCAAAAGCCAAACGGATAGTGGTTTTGGCTTTTGGGGTTAATTGGATGGGGAAATTGGTTTGGTAGAAATCGTCAATGAACAATGGAAAGCAGAGGTATCAGATTTACTTCAGCAAGAAACGGACAGGCTAAAAGCGCTGGCACGAGCTGAAGTTGATGACTTTTGGGTTACCCATTACAAGGTTCGTGAGAATGAGCCCTTTAAAGATTGGGGGCTGCTTGGTGTCCGTATCAGAGACTTTAAGTATGGCTTTGGCATTGAGTGGTACATCAACAGTTTTCACGGTCAACGAGGCAAACGCGTGGTCTTTAGCAAGGGGCTGCGTATTTCCAAGACGAAGCTCAGATACTCATTTTTGGACTGCCAAGGTTTGGCCAAAGAGTGGGAGCTAGCGCTGGCCATGGAGAAAGAGGAATTTTTCAGTGATATTCGACGCCAGGTTGATAAGCTCAACATGCTGCGTCGCAGAGTGAATGCCTATTGAATCGCAGGGTCTACTTCACTCGTGGTAACTGGTCCCAGCGTGTTGTATAGGCGGGAGATAAATGCTCTCGCTTCATTGACCAATCTTTCTTCGTACCTTGTCCAGCAAAGAAAACCTTTCCGGCACCGCTTTGGTTAATGGTGTCCAATACAGACATTAACTGTTGGCTATTTGAGCGGGTCGATACGTCATCGAATAGTCCTGACTGAAACATGCCAAGATCGTAAAAGTCAGATAGCATGACGCCCGCTTTGGCATAACGAAAACCATCCTTCCAAATCCGCTTGAGTAAGTGATTGGCCAGCTCGATAAAATCCCGCGTGTCGCAACTGGGGATTAGCAATTCACCCGATGCAGAGTTGCTGTACTGCGGCTCGTTGTCCTTAAAGGGGCTGGTACGTATGAACACGGTCAGCACTTTGGCTTGCTGCTGTTCTTTGCGTAGCTTCTCAGTGGCGCGGGTTGCGTATTCGCAGACGGCCTCACGTAACAATTCAAAGTGCGTTACTTTTACGCCAAATGAACGGCTACAGACAATTTGTTTCTTAGCTGGCGGGATCTCTTCAAGTTCAATGCACGAGTCACCATTGAGCTCTCGGACGGTTCTCTCTAAAACCACTGAAAACTGGTCTCTGATGGCTCTAGGAGAGGCATTGGCTAGGTCTAGGGCTGTGGTGATACCCAAAGCATTTAAACGCTTAGAAAGCCGTCTACCAACGCCCCAAACATCATCAACTGGGACTAATGCGAGTAATCGACGTTGCCGATCTGGATTGGTCAGGTCTACAACGCCCTGAGTGGCGGGATACTTTTTGGCGGCATGGTTTGCCAGTTTGGCGAGTGTTTTAGTCGGTGCAATGCCGACACAGACGGTGATCCCAATCCAGTGGCCTATGCGCTCCCGCACTTGTTGTCCGAACTCGACAAGGGATAGGGCAGACTCAATACCGGTTAAATCCAAAAACGCTTCGTCAATGGAGTAAACCTCTACTCGTGGTGCCATCTCTTCCAAAGTGCGCATCACTCGACTGCTTAAATCTGCATACAGCGCATAGTTGGATGAAAAAGCCAAAATGCCATGGCGCTGCATTTCAGCTTTGATCTGAAAGACGGGTACGCCCATTTTAATACCGAGTAACTTGGCTTCACGCGACCGTGCAACCACGCAGCCGTCATTGTTGGACAGCACCACAACCGGCGTATCTTTTAAATCAGGACGAAACAGCTTCTCACAACTGGCGTAAAAATTGTTGCAGTCCACCAAGGCAAATACAGGCATGGGATAGTCACGACTTACGGCGCATGTTTCGCACCACATTGGTGACCACACCAAATATCTCTAACTCTGTCCCTTCGGGAATATGGATAGGTTCATACGCCCGGCTTCTTGGGATCAGCTTGACGCACGGCCTTAGTTGAAGCTCCTTTACCGTGAGTTCACCATGGATGCCAGCGATGACAATGTCACCGTGTTCTGCTTGGACAGAGCGATCAACCGCCAGAATATCATCTGGGTGAATCCCGGCATCAATCATAGAATCACCTTCAACACGCACAAAGAAGGTTGCAGCCGGTCGTTTGATGCACAGCTCGTTAAGGTCGAGCGTTTGCTCAACATAATCCTGCGCTGGTGAGGGAAAACCAGCAGAAACACGTTCCATGAACAATGGAATACGAAGGCGCTTGGCTTTGATGAAGGCAAGTGCGCCGCTACGGCCTATCAGCGAGACACTCATGACGAACCTCGAAAAAAATAGAATTGATACTGTTTGTTCATACAGTATCTAATACTATGCTGATTTCTACAAGTAAAATTGTAGGTAAAACTGTAGTTGTTCGAGTAAGACGTTGTTTCGTGGGTGATTTCTTTTTTGTGTTGAAAAGCTTGATGTGGGGGATCGCTCGCCCTCGTCAAAGCCGCAAGGCTTGGACAATACTGCTTCTGCCTACTGTTCTTGTTTCTGTTAATGATCCTGTTACTGCTACTGGTTAACGCATGGGTTAGGTAACCGTCAAACAAGGCTTGTTGAACCCTTCGCAAAGGGTTTCAAAACAGTTAGTAAAATTCTGCTTCGTATTGAATTTACTGGCTTAAAGCGAAGTCAGGAGAATCATTAAAATGCTCAGTCGAACTCGGTTCAAGCCTTTTGCAACCGTTTGAAAAGGGGTTGGCTAAGCCATACGTAAAGGGTATCGGTAAGGGTTGCCTAAACGGTTTAGCTAAGACTTTCTGAAAGGCTTAGCCAAAGCCTTCATACATGGGTTCACCCAGTAGAAAGATTAAAAAAACGCTGAGGTATCCAAGGTGCATTTTGTACAAACGCGTTTATAAACGAACAGGGCACAGTGAAATAACCCAAAGCGAACAACAGAATTGAAGAGGAACCATCAATGACAAGAGCCCCTGCACCATTTCCGCTAGAGCGCCTCGCGGATATCCCAGAAAGACCAGAAGATTTTAGATTGCTGGAGCGCATTCCATTAACGCGTAAACCGCAGTCCTGGCCACTTGAACTTTCTGCTGTGGTCGGTGATGAACAGCCAATGGTGGTTCTCTACTATTTGGTTAAGGTGCTTTACAGCCCCTCTGCTCAGCGGATTGTGTCGATTGTTGATGTGATCAGTTTGTATGAAGATCCCGGCAAGCCAATCCCTGAGCTGATTACCGAGTTAACCGGTATCACCGATGACATGGTGCAACGCCAGCGCATTGATGATGCACTGGTTGCGAGTTGGTTATCCGATGATCCGCTGGTGGTCGCGCACAATGCACAGTTTGATCGTCCTTTCTTTGAAAAGCGGTTTGTCACATTAGGCCATCTATCTTGGGCCTGTTCAGCCAGTGGCATAGATTGGAAAGCATTGGGTTTTGAAAGTCGAAAGCTTGAGTACCTGCTGCTTCGCTTAGGTTGGTTTTATGAAGGACACCGAGCTGCAACCGATTGTTTGGCGATGGCTTGGTTGTTCCATTTGTTGCCCGAGTCCGTTGCAAACTTGTTGTCTGAAGCAGACAGGCGAACTGTGTTAGGGAAGGTGCGAATAAGTCCCTAATGTGAGATCATAGTGGTACAGTCCATCACAACGACCAACACCCATGAGCCAACAATTCACCTTTGCCGATAGTGAGTTTTCCAGCAAGCGCCGCCAAACACGTAAAGAGATTTTTTTATCCCGGATGGACAACCTGTTGCCGTGGTCTCAACTGCTCGAAGTGATTGAACCCTTTTACCCAAAAGCCGGCAACGGCCGCCGCCCGTATCCACTTGAGACAATGTTCCGCATTCATTGTATGCAGCAATGGTACAGTCTTGGTGACGAAGCGACCGAAGATGCGTTATACGAAATTGCTTCAATGCGTCAGTTTGCACGATTATCACTGGATAAAGCGCTCCCAGACTGCACCATCATCATGAACTTCCGGCATTTACTCGAAAAACACCAACTGGCACGCAAGCTGTTCAAAACAGTCAATCAATGGCTGTCTGACTGCAGCGTGATGATGACACAGGGCACCTTGGTGGATGCCACGATTATCGAAGCCCCAAGTTCCACCAAGAACAAAGACAAACAACGTGACCCAGATATGCATCAGACCAAGAAAGGCAATGAATGGCACTTCGGCATGAAAGCCCATATTGGCGTTGATGCCAACAGCGGTCTCACCCATACGCTAGTCACTACTGCCGCCAACGAACATGGCCTAAACCCATTGAATAAGTTGCTGCACGGTGAAGAGGAATTCGTTTCCGGCGATGCCGGTTATCAGGGCGCACAGAAACGGGAAGAGCTGGAAGACGCTGATGTGGAATGGTTAATCGCCGAGCGCCCCAGCAAAATTCGCGCATTGAAAAAGCATCCCCGTAAGAACAAAACTGTCATCAGGATTGAATACCTGAAAGCCAGTATCCGTGCAAAAGTGGAACACCCATTTCGCATCATCAAGTGCCAGTTCGGGTTCATCAAAACGCGTTATAAGGGACTGATGAAAAATGACTCACAGTTATACCCGTGATCATTGAAGGTGCTTGATTTTTCCTTAAAGCAGGATCATGCTACGAACCATGAAAATTACACTGACTCCACAACAGAAACAACAGCTCGAAGAGATGCACGATTCAACTCGTGATGGTCGAGT
>NZ_JAWOQN010001198.1:0-510 GCF_033337395.1 Vibrio sp. YT-19(2023)
GGTTTAGGGTTTGGCATCAATTTTGAACAGGCATTGTCTGTCACGTCAGATGGTATCGGGCTAATTATCGCTACGATTGTCGGCACACTCGTCATTGGCTCACTCATCGCCAAAGTAATCAAACTCGAAACGACGACTGCGTATCTCATTTCATCCGGAACTGCGATATGTGGTGGCAGCGCAATTGCTGCGGTCGCACCAGCAATCAGAGCCAAAGATGAACAAATAGGTTTGGCACTCGCTACCGTTTTTGTACTCAACTCTCTAGCGTTGTTCATCTTCCCCGTCATTGGTCATGCGTTAAACCTAGACCAACACACCTTTGGGACGTGGGCGGCAATTGCGATTCATGATACTTCGTCTGTTGTTGGCGCTGCCTCTGCCTACGGTGAAGAGGCACTGACAACTGCAACCACGCTCAAACTGGCGCGAGCCTTGTGGATCATTCCTGTTGCTTTGATTAGCGCCGTGATTTTCTCACGTGGGAACAAAGAGAACGGTTCGAAAAAG
>NZ_JAWOQN010001199.1:0-509 GCF_033337395.1 Vibrio sp. YT-19(2023)
TAGAGTCACCGTCCACATACCTAACATCGCCTGCCCCACAACCAAAAAGCTGAGCAGAATAGGAATGGATGGGTTCACGCGTTCAGTTCGAATAGCAATAACGGTAATAGCAAAAATCACCATGCCGAGCGTTCCAGCAAAATAGCGATGAATCATCTCTAGCCACGCTTTTTCATGCTCAATCTCGCGTTCTGGAAAATTGATGTTGGCGCGCAGAACATCGTCTTCATGGTGTGGTACAGAAAAGTGACCATAACACCCCGGCCAGTCAGGACATCCCAAACCCGCATCCGACAAACGGGTATAGGCGCCCAACATGATGACGACTAACGTCAGGCACAAACTTAATCTAACCAACTTTGTTAACGTCATGATGCGCTCCCTATCCCACTCGCGACAATTTGAGCAACTTACGCAAATCCGCCAGCATAACTTTGCTGAGTTTGACCAAATCTTCGTTTGGCTCTGCGGTGTCCGACATAACCAGCTGCCCCAGAGGATCCACAATC
>NZ_JAWOQN010001200.1:0-509 GCF_033337395.1 Vibrio sp. YT-19(2023)
GATGGATAACGCTGGTGGCAGCCACGTTAGTGAGAAATCCCCAAGGAAGTAGGTCATGCCTAGGTGTATGACAGCCGTAGACAGCATGAATACTAAGATCCCTGCGATCATGTAATTGTTCTTCGCTATAGAGAGCTTACTGCTGTTTGCGCGCATGCTAATGAGGTTGGTGAGTGTCATAACGACAAAGGTCACCAATCCCATGAAGAAATAAGAAGTGTGAGGGCCAAACTCAATCACAAATTGGCTAGGGCCATCAATCAGCACATTCTCAACGGTTAGGTTCGGGCGTAAATTGATGACCAGAGAATAAACCGTCAGCGCAACAAAAATGCCTTGTTGCCACAGTTTTACTTTGCCTTTTTTCTGCTCGGCGGCGAGCTGGCAAGAAAAGTAGAAAGCAAAAGCAAATGCGAAGAAGGAAGCTAAGTTGGCTAATTTCGCCATGAAAATGCCGCCCTCTGGCCCAAGCAGAGGTAGCAAATCGGTATGGAAGTAGGCGTTACTGC
>NZ_JAWOQN010001201.1:0-509 GCF_033337395.1 Vibrio sp. YT-19(2023)
TGTTTCAGAGACAATCAAAGGTGCGGATATCGACAGTATGGGGCTGATATCTTTTAAGAAGCTTTGGATTAAGGACTAGTCAAGTAAGTCCAAGAAACAAGTACCAACGACGATAAAGGTGGAACTCTACTCACTTAACTCATCGTTATTACTCCTCTTTGGTCACGGCACAATGGTGCTATTCGGGACTAAAGAGGAATTATAGATGTTTCCACATGATCATTTTTTATATCGATATAAAGCAAGAGCTGATCTCATTAACCCTGAGCAAACTGTTATTGTTGAATCAAGGGCCTCTAACCACTCAGCGTCACTGCCAATGTTTGTCATAGGGTTTCTTTTGGGCTCAATTGCAACAGTTCTTTTCTTTTAGTTCGACTACGTGGGCCAGTCTTTCAAAGACTGGCCTGTTTCTTGTCTCTTCAGGCTTTACCGCGCCAAACCCTAGTAATACTATCCCGGCTTACTTTTTGTCGGTTGCGCTTGCTCACGGTACATACAACAAACCC
>NZ_JAWOQN010001202.1:0-509 GCF_033337395.1 Vibrio sp. YT-19(2023)
GTTTGTATTGGATGACTGAGCGATTAACTCGAGTCAGTACCGCGGCAGATTACGTCACGATGGGTGATCATGGCTGGTATAAAAGTGATTACCGTTGGGATGAAGGCGAGTTGCGTGAGTTGATTCGAAAAGGTGAGCAAATCGATGCCAAGCAAAGACTGGTGCCTTTTCAAATCCACATCCGCTTTAATAAAGATGGTGAAGCGATTTATCAGCAATATCGCGTAAATCGCAAAGTCTTGCCGCTGCAGCGCGAGCAACTTGATCGATACAAAGCCGAAGCTAATGATGTCGTTGTTGCCATCAAAGAGCAGTCTCGCAACGGGCAGAACCTCGTACAAGGCTATTGGAATGGTCAAGCATTTGAAACCTGCAAAGGGAAAGAGTTCTCGACGCTAGAGTTCAACCAAACCCTGCCGAAATTTGTCATCGACCGTTTATCATCGGTCGATAGCTACATTGCCTTTGTTGGTAAAGAATCTCGTAATGAAGTGGTGGTAGACAGCCTC
>NZ_JAWOQN010001203.1:0-509 GCF_033337395.1 Vibrio sp. YT-19(2023)
TTTGAAAAAAGTTGCGTGGTACGCGTTGCAAGTAAGCACCATGTGTACACATTTCAATATCCGTATTCATGTTGTTTTACACCTGTGCTAAGACGTAGGCGAATAGCAGTATAAGAAAAGAATGTGTCGAGTTGTCGACAGTCACAAGAAGCGTACTGATGGAATACGCATGATGCGAAGTGGGTAGGGTTACAAGTTAATAGTTATGTCTATCAACACTACAGTATTGCTGGTTGAGTCGTTTCAGGTTTGGCCTGTTCACCCAACCGTTTAGGCAATAAAAAAGCGACCTAGTGTGGCCGCTTGTTGCGTTTGTTGTCTTGCTTAAATTTTGAATAAGTTTTTTGCATTTTCCGTGGTGATAGCATCTATGATGGCGACCTCTTCACCACGCAAATCTGCCACTCGCTGCGCGACGAGCGACGTGTAAGCTGGCTCATTGCGTTTACCGCGATGCGGCACTGGCGCCAAATATGGGCAGTCTGTTTCTAAGATGACCCATTGCATGT
>NZ_JAWOQN010001204.1:0-509 GCF_033337395.1 Vibrio sp. YT-19(2023)
GTTTGAACTTAGAATACAATTACGCCAAAAACAGCGATTTTGATTCTGGTGGCGTGATGTTTGGCGCACAAATGCGTTTCTAACTCATCCCACTTTTCCAAGGCACCTGGAGTCCGTTTGAACTTCGGGTGCCTTTTAGTTGATGCGCTTCAAGCACCTTCTAAAGACAACACAATGCCTGCAAGGATGAAAGCCACACCGATACCTCGGGTGAGATACCATTTTTCCGCAAGTAACCAAATGCCCATCAGTAAGCCAAATACAATACTGATCTGGCGCAGCGCGACAACTAAGCTCACGTTGTCTGTCATCGTCATCGCAAACAGAACCAATCCATAAGTCGATGCCATCATAATGCCAGCCATACTTGCACTTTTTCGGATTCGCCAAGCCGCTTGCAACTCTTGATAATTTCTGGTGATCAGACACCAAAGTAAAACGGGTAAGCCCATCGCCCAAAACTGCGCACCAAGATAGAAGATCGCGCTGTATTGATCGTTGAAAATAGT
>NZ_JAWOQN010001205.1:0-509 GCF_033337395.1 Vibrio sp. YT-19(2023)
AGAAGCGCTGCGCGAGAAGATCATCAGCCTAGCCGTTGAAGTATACAAAGCGAAAGAAGAAGTTGTGGGTGCACAAGTGCTTCGTAACTTCGAAAAATCAGTGATGCTTCAAACACTCGATACGCTTTGGAAAGAGCATCTGGCGGCGATGGATCATCTGCGTCAAGGTATCCACCTACGTGGCTACGCACAAAAGAACCCGAAACAAGAGTACAAACGTGAATCGTTTGAATTGTTTGAAGGTTTACTTGAAGCGCTGAAGACTGACGTTATTACTGTTCTGTCTCGTGTTCGCGTTCAACAGCAAGAAGAGGTTGAGCGTATGGAAGAGCAACGTCGTGCACAAGCAGAAGAAGCTGCTCGTCGTGCGCAGGCTCAGCATGCAGCTGCGGAAAATCAGTTGGCTGATGGTGAAGAGTCTGAGGGCTCAAATCAACCTGTTGTTCGTGATGAGCGTAAAGTAGGTCGAAACGAACTTTGTCCATGTGGTAGTGGCAAGAAATACAAGC
>NZ_JAWOQN010001206.1:0-509 GCF_033337395.1 Vibrio sp. YT-19(2023)
CAGGTCTGTCAGCAACTTAAATGTCGCATTGTGGCTTACAACGCGCTCACCCCAACGGCCAGCTGTTCGTGCCATTGCGGCACCGCGCACGCCAGCACCTGGCAGCATGTAGTTGAAGGTTTCACGCGCAACGGTTAAACCAGCCACTGCTGCTGCGGAGATAAACCAACCAGACAGAGTGAGCAAGCCGATAGATGCAGCAAGTGTTAGGAACGCCAATAGCATACCCAGCGACAAACCGAACCAATGTTTTTTATACAGTTTTAGATAAGGGAGTAAATCACGCATCTAGGTTCCCCTTGTCTGATTCACGCTGCGCTAGGTTGGCAGCTAACATGTCTTTAAACAAACCTTCTTGTGAGGCTAGGGTAGCGTAGTCGCCACGTTGTACGATTTGACCATCTTGCATCACGAGAATTTGTGAAACGTTTTGCAAAGGCGCAAGTTGGTGAGTGATCATCAAGTTAGTGGTGGATTGGGTATACTTATTAATTCCCTCCATCACCAGT
>NZ_JAWOQN010001207.1:0-508 GCF_033337395.1 Vibrio sp. YT-19(2023)
AATACGTTTAGAGTCGTCTAATTTCGGCTCTGGACCAAACTCAATTTGTTGATCGCTGTATTGCGTCAAGACTTGTGCGTAAGACGCAATCAAGTAAGCACGGAACGCATCTACAAACTCTAGCACGTCTTCACGTTTTGCCCCTTTCAAGTTAGGGCCAAGCAGTTTCAGTGCTGCATAACGGTCGTTGACGTAAGGCATCAGCTCTTGCTCAACAATCACCTTTAATAGATTAGGATCTTGTTTGATTTTTGGCTGTTCTGCTTTTAGTCGAGCAAATGTCACTTCAGCCACTTGCTTCATCATTTGATATGGCTGAGTTTTATCCACTTCTGCCGCGCCAACCCCAAAAGCGGTAAGCACCACTGAAAATGAAAGTAATAGTCTAGCTAACATAGTTATTCCTTACTTGAACCGTCTGAACCACCAACGCTGTAAAGTACCTGACCAATTAAGTCTTCAAGCACTAACGCAGATTTAGTGTCTTCGATGGTATCTCCGTCTACCA
>NZ_JAWOQN010000119.1:0-1234 GCF_033337395.1 Vibrio sp. YT-19(2023)
GTCGTGTCGGTAATAATAATGGTCGTGGTCATTACTACTAGGCTGTTAGATGGCATAAATAAATATTCAACGTTAATCGTGTTTGCTTATATCTACGTTTACCGAGTTTCCTATTCAGAGTCAACAAAAAATTGTTTATTTTCCAGTCTTCCAGAGGTTTATTCTGCGTAATGTCATTGATATATAAGTGTAATTACTTACGCTTGATTTTAAGAAAAACATCCTTGTTTTCTAACTTCAGGAGTTAATGCCATTAAACGAAGGGTGATTAGGAGCCATAGGTAAGCGGATCTTTCTCATAAAGCGCAAGATCAAACATTTAGACGGTGTTGTTTCTAGTTAACAACAACTTAACTGTGATCAATGTTCCTAGGATCGAATTATTTAGAAAATAGATGTGTTGGCTTTCATATTCTATGCTTTAATAGTGAGAAGCTTTTAGCAGATACTAATAAAAAAGTTAGACACAAGGAGTGGTGGACATGAAAAAATGGCTTTTTCTGTTACTGTTTTCAGTGTCTGGCGTTTCTTTTGCTAACGATCTCCCTCCCCTTCCAGGGAAAACAAGCGCGTCTCCTCACAAACTGTTTATCTCAAGCGAAAGTTACCAAACCGACAGCTTTGATGTATGGAATATTGATGGTGGCTACGCCTATGAACTTTTTGATTCTGTTGACCTTTATGTAGGTGCGCGAGTCAATAACTCTCCGACTCAAAACCAAAGCGGCTTTCTCCGCGGGATCAGCTACCACTTCAATGATCGTGTCACCGTAAAAAGTACCGTAAGATCTTACAAATCTGAGAATAGCAACGGCATTCAAACCGAAGACAGTAGCCTCGCTGCTGAACTTTCTAGCCGCGTGAAAATTACCGATAAGTTAGACATTCACGCGACGTTGGATTACCAAGATTGGCAACAAGGCTTTGAGGTAGGTTTAGGTTTCCGATTCTAAAAATCGAGTGCTTCTTTTGAAATCAACACCCCATTCCAATCGGCATAAACATGATGTTTTGGTTGAACAATTTGGTTCAGCATCGTTAACGTCACGTTGACTTCACCCACACCACGCTTTTCCGTTTTAAACGGACATGTACCCAGCGCTTGCACTCCTATGTCCATTTGCGACATTTGTGCCACATCGCGCACCGCTCCGTACACGATGATACCTTCCCAACCATTTTCGATACCGAGTATCGCCAGCTGATCACCAAGCAGCGCTTTTTGGCAGGAACC
>NZ_JAWOQN010001208.1:0-508 GCF_033337395.1 Vibrio sp. YT-19(2023)
CTATATTCAAATCATCGAGCCGGATAATCTCATTAAGCAGGGCGATCTACGTTCGATTCGTGTTAAGTCTATCCCGTCTGCACGAGGCACTATTTCTGATCGCAATGGTGAACCTTTAGCGGTGAGTGTGCCTGTTGAAGCGGTTTGGGCCGATCCAGCCACCATTTTTAAAGAAAATGCGCTAAGTC
Organism: Vibrio sp. YT-19(2023); assembly: GCF_033337395.1. Classification (NCBI taxonomy): domain Bacteria; kingdom Pseudomonadati; phylum Pseudomonadota; class Gammaproteobacteria; order Vibrionales; family Vibrionaceae; genus Vibrio; species Vibrio sp. YT-19(2023). The sequence continues at coordinate 189 of NZ_JAWOQN010001208.1, forward strand.
AGAAACAAAACTGGTATGCCTTAGCTGATGTGTTAGGTGTGGATCGCCAAGGCCTGATTGACAAAATCAAGCGCAACGAAAAGCGTCGCTTTATTTACCTGCAGCGTCAGGTGAGCCCAGCAATGGCAAACTACATTCGTGAACTGAAGCTACCTGGTATTGGTCTTAAGTCGGAGTCTCGTCGTTATTACCCGGCTGGCGAAGTCAGTGCGCACCTTGTCGGTGTGACAGGCATTGACGGTCATGGCCTAGAGGGGGTTGAGCGCAGCTATGATGAATGGTTAACCGGTGAAGAAGGTAAAAAGACCATTCGTAAAGAC
>NZ_JAWOQN010001209.1:0-508 GCF_033337395.1 Vibrio sp. YT-19(2023)
TCATTATGACGCAATTTCATCAGAGAGGCGTTTTTTACGTCCCAGACGGCAAACGAGATAAAGCGAAAGGTGGCGAACCGCGCATTATATTGCTGAGCTTTCTCGGAGTGTTGTTGCCTTCTGCTGTTCTGCTTACGCTACCAGTTTTTTCGGTTTCTGGTCTGTCTATTACTGACGCGTTGTTTACCGCGACTTCAGCCATCAGTGTGACTGGATTAGGTGTGGTCGATACCGGCCAACATTTTACGCTCGCGGGTAAAATTCTTCTGATGTGTTTGATGCAGATCGGCGGCTTAGGGCAAATGACCTTATCTGCGGTGTTGCTCTATATGTTTGGGGTGCGCTTGAGTCTACGTCAGCAAGCGTTAGCCAAAGAAGCTCTTGGCCAAGAAAGGCAAGTCAACCTGCGTCGTTTGGTGAAAAAGATCGTCACATTTGCGCTGGTGGCAGAGGCGATTGGTTTTGTTTTCCTCTCGTATCGTTGGGTGCCAGAAATGGGTTGGCAGAC
>NZ_JAWOQN010001210.1:0-507 GCF_033337395.1 Vibrio sp. YT-19(2023)
TTATGGCGGCGGTTTTGCACAAACAACTCTTCGATTTCATGTTTTGGCTGAGGTCGGTAGAAATGAAAACCTTGAATCGAGTTGCATTGAAGGTTGGAAAGCAAAGTAGCTTGCTGATGCGTTTCTACGCCTTCTGCAACGACCGTTAGTTCCAAAGATTTGCCCAAGTTGATGATGTTCTCGATGACGGTCACCTGTTTTGGCAGGGCGTCAATGTCATTAATGAATGCACGGTCGATTTTTAGTTCATCAATCGGGAAACGAGCTAAATACGACAGTGACGAATACCCAGTGCCAAAGTCGTCGATCGACAAAGCAAAGCCCAGCTTTTTAATCGCATTCAGCATTTGCAGCGTATGTTCGCTGTCACTCATCACCGCGCTTTCCGTTAGCTCAAACGTGATGCAACTTGGATCAAGTTCGGTTGTGCGCAGCAGCTTCTCCATAAAGTCGATCAACTGAGGGTTGCCAAACTGTTCTGGAGACAAGTTGATCGCGACGCGACCC
>NZ_JAWOQN010001211.1:0-507 GCF_033337395.1 Vibrio sp. YT-19(2023)
TGTAACGAATCTGCTGTTCAATAAGTCACGGGAATATTTCTATATAGTCATCATTATGCGCATGGATGTTGTGCTGCTACACTCATATGTGGCGCTTATTTATTAAATGTAAGGATGCATGTATATGAGTGAAAAGGAATACGATTATCCTGCGAGCTACAGTCTCGTTTCCATAACCGACCCATCAAGTTACATCAAATATGCCAGTGCGCATTTTAATGAAGTTGCTGGCTTTGAAGAAGGAGAGTTGATAGGAAAACCACACAACGTTGTTCGCCATCCAGATATGCCTAAACAGGCGTTTAAAGACCTCTGGTCTCATCTCAAAGCTGGGAAACATTGGATGGGAATGGTGAAAAACAGACGAAAAAATGGAGGATATTACTGGGTGGATGCGTTTGCATCGCCAATCAAATACAACGGTGAAATTGTTGAATACCAATCTGTCCGTTTTAAACCAGAACGTATTTATGTCAAACGCGCAGAGAAAGCTTACGCGAAACTGCG
>NZ_JAWOQN010001212.1:0-507 GCF_033337395.1 Vibrio sp. YT-19(2023)
GAATGTTTGCTGACGTACATGTCTTCATCCGCTAAATGCAGCGCTTGTTCCAAACTCATGTGCTGCTTTCGTTTCTCAGAAACACCAACTGAAATCGTGACGGTTTTCAGCTCTGCGCACAATTTATCGGTAACATCCAATCGACTCAGTTCTTGAACGGCTCGCGAAAGCTCTATTTGTGTTGGGTATCCGAGCAAAATAAATTCGTCACCACCAATACGATAGCTTCGCCCAGACCACACTCGATGTATCTTCAGCGAAAGCAATTGCAGCACTTCATCACCCGCTAAATGACCGTAGGTATCGTTGATTTGTTTGAAGTGATTAATATCTAAATAAAGAATCGCCAAATCCTTATTCACCCCTTGGCGATACTTAACTTGCAAAGAGCGACGATTCCTCAACCCAGTTAAGTTATCGGTGTTGGATTGACGATACAGATAGAGAGAAACACAAATTGCCAATACAAGTACGAATAGAAATACCGCTTGGGTTTGTGTTGCCAAT
>NZ_JAWOQN010001213.1:0-507 GCF_033337395.1 Vibrio sp. YT-19(2023)
ATCACTGGCATACATGTGCGTTTGCAAATTAAGGGCCGGAAGACGTCCTTGCCACTGCTGCGCATTGCGCTCCAAGTCATTCACCTGTGACGATGCAGAAGTCGGCGCATCGTTTTGAGACAGCGCATTTTCCACTTTTTTGGCGAGATCTGGAGACAAGGAAGACAAGTCTAGATCATCCAATGACAAACCTAAGTCGTCACGACGATGCGTAGATGCTGTGCTCGTGACGGGAGTAGCCGTTGTCAGATCTGGAGCCTCACCCTCGTTGGCATACTCGGAGGGTTGCAAGAATGTCCCAATGTCGCGAGATAACTCGGCACTCGGCCATTCTCGTGGCAGTTGAGCAAGATCCGTTGATTCTGGATAATCTAAAACTTCAAATGGTTGTACGACTTCCGCCACCACTACCTCTGGCGTAACCGCTTGAGCCTCTGGCGTAAGCAAATCTAAATGCCACGCAACCACAATCGCTGACACGCTAATAGGCACAAGAAAGAGTCCAAC
>NZ_JAWOQN010001214.1:0-507 GCF_033337395.1 Vibrio sp. YT-19(2023)
TCGGAGCGTATTGCGGATAAATTCTATTCTTGGCTTGCTGATGGTGGATTAGAAGACAGCTTAATTGAGACTCTATCGGACAGAGAAGTGTCGGTGGTCGGTATTAGTGATATGGATAACGAAACGCGCGACGTGGTGATTACGACAGAAATGAATTAGCGCGTTGTGCGCGGTCAAAACCAAAAGAATGCGATAAAACAAAGCCCTTCGTCGGAAGGGCTTTGTGCGTTTAACTCGTCTTCTTTTGTAAAGTGGATTTAATGATGAACGAGCGTTAAACCGCTTGGTAAAGCATCACCGAAGACACGTTTTGACTCGCTTTCTGAAAGCTCTTTCACTTCTTCAACCAGCGATACCCACGACTCAGGTACTTTGCTTTGTTTGAGTTTTGTTAGAACTTGTTCCCGGTAGTCGTCAGAAATATCGAATAATCGGTCACCCGTCTTACGACAAATCATTACGGCTGCGAAAGCGATCATTGGTTCTTTCAGCCAATTTTGTTCCAAA
>NZ_JAWOQN010001215.1:0-507 GCF_033337395.1 Vibrio sp. YT-19(2023)
GGAATAGATTCAGGGTCAGGGTAGTGCTTCCACACCTTTTCCATACTCTCTTCTCGAATAAGATGGAAGATTGGGTATGGTGAACGATTGGTTAAGTTCTCGTCATCTTCTGGCGCTGCACCACCGAAGCAATAGTCTGGATGGAAAGTCGCCACTTGGAATATACCTTCCCAATCCTGTTGTTTGATCAGCCCTTCAACCCAATCGATGCAGAAGTTGTAGTCCCAGAAATCTTGCAGCATGTTAGGTACGACGACCAATGTTGTTTCCAGCTTTTCTGGTTCGGTGGTGCTGAGTTCAATAAGTTGCAGCAGAATATCCTCAAGCAGCGCTTCTTCTTGTGTTGCTTCGCTGACAAAAATCTTAATTTGTTTGTTACGCTGCGGCTTTGCAGCGAAAGGACACAAATTCAAACCAATCACGACATCATTAAGCCATTGATCGACTTGTTGCGTGATCGCATTAATATCTGTATTCGGTGTTTCTTGTGTTGAGCGCGTTGGCATA
>NZ_JAWOQN010001216.1:0-506 GCF_033337395.1 Vibrio sp. YT-19(2023)
TCCATCAAACCCACATCTTTTGGATCCACCTGCGATTCAAACAACCAGTCCGAAATCGGCTCACCATCTTGCGTCATCGTATAAATGCTAGGGCTGTAATCTAAGCTTGATTCTTCACGGAACGTCTCCAGTACTCGTGCGGCACTGATGCGCTCCAGAATGTCTTCTGTCACCGTGTCTTTTGCCGTACGGTTGTACTTATCGGTGTTAGTAAAACGCAGCAGGTAAAACGATGAAGGCTCGTGACCATCAGTGACGACCGAGCGCGCTGGCAGCTCATCATTAAATGACACACGATAATCTACAGCTTTACCCGGCTTCATCTTAATTGATGCCACGTATTTGCGTAGAAGCGGCGTAATTTGCTCAGGCTCAACGTCTGCAACAATCACCATTTTGTAACCGTGATCAGTTTTAAATAGTTGATCATGCACCGCAAGAATCTGCTCTGGCGTGACGGTATCGGCACCATCACTGCTCAGTAAACGATGACGACTATCCGGCGT
>NZ_JAWOQN010001217.1:0-506 GCF_033337395.1 Vibrio sp. YT-19(2023)
TGACCGACTGTTTACGCACTGTGGTTGCGTTTATGGTTCGTAGCATAGAGAAGATCATCGAATGTGATTGGAAAGCCATTGAAACACCACCAGCAAGTGCTGGAAAAAACATCTTCGTAACGGGTATCACTCGTTATGGCGATCAAACAGTTCAAATGCTCGATGTCGAGCTACTGCTTTCTAAAATTTATCCGCAGTATGAAAACGCGAATATCCCGATGTTGACGGACGTAGAGCGTGAACGCCTCAAAGCACTGAATATCTTGTTGGTGGATGACTCGTCGATTGCGCGTAAGCAATTAAGTGACGCGCTAGATAGCATCAATATCTCCTATCAAATTTGTAAAAATGGCTCAGATGCACTGCAATTGATGAAAAATGAGGCAGAAGCAAATCGTCCAATAGATATTCTGGTCAGTGATATTGAAATGCCGGGGTTGGATGGTTACGAGTTAGCGTTTGAGGTGCAAAATGATTCAGCTCTTAATCACTCGTACCGCATTCTG
>NZ_JAWOQN010000120.1:0-1226 GCF_033337395.1 Vibrio sp. YT-19(2023)
TTGGCAATTTGACTATGACGACGGTGCCGGTTTTCATTCTGTAACGACGGAGAACTTTGTGTATCCCGAAGGGGACGCTTCCAAAACAATGAGTTTGGAACCGGACGAAGTGCGTACGTTTAAAATTAAAGCGCGTGTAAAAGATAACGTCGTTGGTTCGCTAGATGAAGGGGGGAATCTCAACGATAAAATTGCAAATGATGCATACATCTATCGCGATCTTGGTGAAGTAACGGAAACTTCTCACATTTCACACCATGAAATGAAAAAGGCATACAACGGTGGGAATGTCACGCGCAAGCTATTGGTGAATGGAGTCGAATCTCGTTTTTACTCACCAGGTGATACGTTGACCTATTTAGTGACGGTATCGTCTCAAACAGGTTACGTGAACGACCATACTGTGAGAGAAAACATCACTGACGTGACGACACAATTGCTCGATGGGTCAACTGCAACGCCCTTCGCGTCTGGTTTTTCCGTTGATGTATCGAAAAGCGATGCCCACGGCGGTGATGGCACAACCGATGGTACGCTCGATGGCACGGTAGCAAACAATCAAAACATCTCAACCGTTATTGATGTGGCGGGTGGGGACTCAGTCACATACCAAGTCGAAGGTGTCGTTCGTGAAGAGTCGGTAGGTAACATTACGATCGGCGGTATCACCGTTATTCCAAACAGCTACCATCTTTCATTCAGCAAAACCGTGGATGAAGCAAGCTATGAGCCGGGTCAGCCATTGGTCTATCGCCTAACGATTGAAAACGATGGTAAGGGGAACGCGTACAATATTCCTGTGGTGGATCGCTTATCCAACATCACGGTGGAACTTGTTGATGGAACAAGTGAAAAGGCGTTTGATTCGGGCTGGACGATCGAGCAGAACATCGTCAGTGGTAGCGATAAAGCCATTCTCGATCTTGATGGTTCAGTTGAAAATAATCGAGATATCGACACGCATACCTCCATCCCCGCGGGCACTAAAATTGAGTACAAAGTGACGGCGACGGTAAACAACAATGCAGTCGGTGAAATCCTCAACTTGTTGACCGTTGACGGCGATACCGTCAGTGCGAAGACGAAAGCATCGGCAGAGAAATACGACTTCGAAAAACACATTACCCGCTTCTTAGATCAAGACGGTGTTGCTTCATTGAGCGGCGGTTACACGCCGGGCGGCTACATTGAGTATGAAATATCGCTCGTTAACCTTAACAACGTGC
>NZ_JAWOQN010001218.1:0-506 GCF_033337395.1 Vibrio sp. YT-19(2023)
CAAGAGCTAGGAAATCGGCTGCTGCGCAAGCAGGGAATATGGTAAAGGTTTGGAATACAGGTAGCCTTGATGGTATTGCACTCCCATATTTTTCAAATGCTCTGCTTGCGCCGGCGTTTCGACGCCTTCGGCAATCAACTTCACTTGCAGCTCGTCCGCAAAATGAACGATGGCATTCAATACGGATGCACTCACACTTTGAATGCCTATGGTTTCAACAAAACACTTGTCGATCTTCAAATAATCAATTTTCATGTGCTGCAAAAATGCTAACGACGTTTGCCCAGTTCCAAAGTCGTCGATCAGTACATCAATTCCGTGCACACGCAACGCTGCAATATGCTTCCTTGCTTCCCCATTGATCAACTGACGCTCCGTAATTTCGATGCCGAGCGACACATTGTTCTCACTTAGCTTTCTGTGGATGAGTTGCAGTTTTCTTATTACATGAGAACCGACAAGGTAGCCAGGGGGCACATTGACACCAAGATGCACCGGATGAGTAA
>NZ_JAWOQN010001219.1:0-506 GCF_033337395.1 Vibrio sp. YT-19(2023)
CGATTGCCATGTGTTTAATGTATGAATTATGTATCTCGATGTGCTCTTGAGTGATAAGCCACATTTGTTGAAATTAAGTTAATGTTAATGGCTTGTTCAACGGTGGAGTTGAGGAAGGGCTTTGGTTTTTTGGTTTGATATTTATAACAATAATTAGCTAACACGCTCACATTTTGGTTCGTGTGGGTATCTGAATGTTAAATTTTTTACATTCTTGCGTTTTTAAATCTTGTAAATGTAATGTTAACAAAAGGCGGTATGGCTTTTCCAAGCCTCCTAGTCGCCCATGATGCGTGACTCTCTTAAAGGATTTCACGAACAACAATGAAAATGACAAAGTTTTAGAGGGTAAGCCATTATGATGAACCTTGCTGCTGCCTTGCAGAGAAATGCTGCAAGTAAACCGAATAAAACGGCTTTGATATGTGGTGATAAAAAATTCACATACGCAGAATTTGACGCGATTGCGGGTAAGATCGCGACTTCGATGATTAAAGCGGGCGTCA
>NZ_JAWOQN010001220.1:0-506 GCF_033337395.1 Vibrio sp. YT-19(2023)
TGTCGCGTTTTGATGCTCTTTGATTTCGCTTGATTCTAAGTAATGGCTAAACGCGTGTGCTGGTGTGTAACCCAACGTTAAAATACGTTCTGCAAGTTCATCAATTTTGGTTTGAAGATCTGTGTAGATCTCTTCAAATTTTACGTGCAATTCAAAGAACTGGTGGCCTTTGATGTTCCAGTGATAACCGCGTGTATTCATGTACAGCACTTGGTAGTGGGCAAGTAGCTGATTCAGTTGTTGTGCTAGTTGTTCTGATTGTTGACGATCTAGACCAATTAAGCTTACTTGTTTGCTCATAATCTTGCTCCTTGGAGAGTAAAGTTTAAAAATTCTTTTGCAGTATTTGCTGCCGATGGAGTCATATTAGATCTGAGCGGTGAGGAAGGAAATTTGGTTTTAGCTATAGCTTTAATAACTAAACTCAATGAGCAATTAGGTTATGTGAGTAGTAGAATAGTCGAAACCCTCGACCATTGTATTTCTTCATGGTCGAGGGGCATTCA
>NZ_JAWOQN010001221.1:0-506 GCF_033337395.1 Vibrio sp. YT-19(2023)
TTATCCATTGGAAAGGAGGCCGTTTGACGATAATGATCCGCCAATAACACCATCAGCTTTTCGTATTGATAACCATCTTGTTCAAACAACGAGATTTTTTGCTCATCAAGTGATTTCAGCCATTGGCGAATGCTGTTGGCAGCGTCGTAAAACTGACTGTCCATGTTCGCTACTTCTGGGCATGATTTATCATCACATTGGGACAAATCAACATTGAAGTTTTGAGTTTCGAAACGGGATAACAACGCTTGTTGCGTGATGACAGAATCGGGCACAAAGTTCATCAGTGATGAAGGTGCCCAATCGACCAAACCTAACTTAAGCCAATAGTTGTCCCCCACGTAGTCAACATGGAATTTTGCCAAAATGTCTCGGCCAAGATCGGTCAGCCCACCGTCCCAATGCAGATATAGAACCGGAATTTTAGCTTGCTCGGCATAAGCCAGCGCATCTATTACCTGTTGGTTGGTATCTCCTGACAGCAAATGTTGTGACAGAATCAACAG
>NZ_JAWOQN010001222.1:0-506 GCF_033337395.1 Vibrio sp. YT-19(2023)
CTTTCCCTTGTTGACTTGAAGATACCGCAAACTTCCTTAGTCTTGCTGCGCCATTGTTGAAGAAGACTGACGCCACACCCACCAGCTCTCCGTTCACATAACTCCCGTAATGATAGCCAGTTTCATCTTCATCAACCTTGCAAAACTCAATGCTTTTGCTTGGCCATAAAACCTGCTGTCGAAGCGGCAGCGTCTGCTCCGCATTAATACGTTGTATTTCCATGCACTTCCTCTTTTCTACCTGAGTATCCGGCCATTAATGTGCCTCTACTTTTCGCAAGATGCAAAAAAGGAGAGCAACCGCTCTCCTTTGACAAGCGGATTTGTCGTAACCCTTATGATTTTGGCTCTGATTTCGCGTCAAATTTCTCAGACCATGTCGCTAAGATTTCTGCACGCTTGCTGCCCATTTGCGGAAAGTCCATCTTCGCCATGTTCTCTTGAACGTTAGGGAAGTTAGATACGGTCGCCTTCACTTCTTTATGTCCAACCACTGGGTACATTTC
>NZ_JAWOQN010001223.1:0-505 GCF_033337395.1 Vibrio sp. YT-19(2023)
TTCTTATGCGTTTTGCACCGGGAAACCCTTTCTCGACAGAACGTCCACTACCGCCAGAAGTTATGGCGAACATTGAAGCGAAATACGGCCTTGATAAGCCAGTATTCGAGCAATACACAACCTATTTGACCAACGTTCTGCAAGGTGATTTTGGTCCATCGTTTAAATACCTAGATTACACCGTAAACGAGTTGATCGCCGTTGCTCTGCCAGTGTCAGCGAAAGTGGGTTTTATCGCCTTCATCTTTACGTTGATCATGGGCGTGACGGTCGGGACGATAGCGGCTCTCAAGCAGAATACGTGGGTTGACTACACCATAATGTCGACCGCGATGCTTGGTGTGGTTATGCCGTCGTTCGTATTGGCGCCAGCTCTGATTTACCTATTCTCTCTACATTGGCACATTTTCCCTGCGGGTGGTTGGCAAGATGGTAGCTGGCAGTTTTTAGTGTTGCCGGTTATTGGTATGTCATTGCTTTACGTTGCAACGTTTGCCCGTATTAC
>NZ_JAWOQN010001224.1:0-505 GCF_033337395.1 Vibrio sp. YT-19(2023)
TGCGTTGTAAGCCATACAAGCCAAAAATCGATTGTTCTTTTTGGCTCGTCTGACGATAAAGCTACTCAGTTGCTCTGCCCATTTCACCCGGCCATGAATCCCTAGCAAATCGAAGAAAATATTACTGTTTAGCAACCTCTCTGGCGTCGGATGATCGATCCAATCGCCAAAGCCCTCTTCCCATTGCGATTTGGTTTTTCGCCATTCAGGATTGGTAGCCATAATGTCGCCTGTACAATAGGTATAGCCGCATGCCGCCAATCCATCACATACAAATTTCGCAAACTGCGCGAAATACTCGCCGTGCTTGTCAGGATCGTAACTGTCATCAAGAATCAGCGCGTTATCTTGGTCGGTGACAATGAGCTGCTCATCTCGCGCCATCGATCCCATAGCAACCAGACAGTATGGAATTGGAGCAGGACCAAGCTCTTGCTCGGCGAGTTCCGCTAATCGTTGCTTAAAGCTGCTGCCAATCACCGACATCGCTCGTCCAATCATGTGT
>NZ_JAWOQN010001225.1:0-505 GCF_033337395.1 Vibrio sp. YT-19(2023)
CTTGGCTTCTCCACCAGCCACTGTTTTAAACAACCCATAGGAAGAGGCAAACCACTGAGAGCCATCCGCCGCTGTCACTATATCTAGCGACTCGCCATATTTTTCCGAGAAACGATTGAAACGAATACGTTCATCATCGTATTCATAAATGCCGTGGTCCGTACCAATAAAAAGTTTATCTTCGGTATCATATAAGCGCGTCACTTTAGCTGGTAAGTACTGACTCACGATCCATTCGCTACCAAAGTTTCTGACGGATTGCTTGTCGATATCAACGTTGTAAAGTTGGTAACCGCTGGATACCCACAAACGGTTTGCGTCGTCTGGAGCAATATGCTCAACAGTATGCCCAGCCATTACTTGTAAATAAGGGAAGCTAACCTTTTTCAGCCCCTCCAATTGGAATATCTCCAAACCTTTTGAAGTGGCAAGCCATAACATGCCTCGTTGGAACGCAAATTCGTTAATTTGAGAATCTAATTCTAAGACTTTTACAATCCCTTCC
>NZ_JAWOQN010001226.1:0-505 GCF_033337395.1 Vibrio sp. YT-19(2023)
AATGGGCCCGTGTGTATGACGGCACAGGGATTGCCGGTTGTGCTTTAGCGAGACCATGTTGCGCGCCAGCAAAGAGTTGGCAGTGATGATGAGTATGATGCTCTGGTGTGAGGTCGACTTGATGAAAGATCGAAGCAAAATTCCAGATGATCAGCAAAGCAACACTGAAAAGTACAACAGTGCGATGCCAAGATCTGAAAATGGTTTGCCAAGAAAAGTACATCTGATCGCCTGAAATCCTAACGGGTGTTATAATATAACACTCATTATTGGCAAAAGTTCACTCTTTTGTCTGGTGAGGAAAATTTAACACAGCATATTAGTGGGATACCGTGTGATTGAGGCTCCTGATTGGTGCCGAGTCAGGAGCCGCATCTCGAACTAAATGCTTTGCTTGATAAGGCCAATCACCTGTGTAATTTCGTCTTGCGTCAATGCGCCTTCTTTTACAAACAGTACTTTGCCTTGTTTGTCTTGTACGATGATCGCAGAGCTTTCTTCTTTT
>NZ_JAWOQN010001227.1:0-505 GCF_033337395.1 Vibrio sp. YT-19(2023)
TAGCCTCACAGAGACCAAAACTGATGGTGCGTTTCGGCGCTGCTTGCCAAAAATGAAAGCTCCAGTAACACTTAAAGATTTGAGAACAACTTCATTATGAGAGCAAAGCATTTCAGCCTGTGGCCCTGACTTTGGCAAAGGCCACAGGATGAAACGCTTCAACCAGAATCTGTATTTTTAAAGGAACAGTGTGTAAGATTTAAGGGGATTTAGTGGCATCTAGTGGGGAACAGAGGTATTTTCCTCTCTGAAACAAATGGATCAGGGGTCTCATTTATAAACATTGCATACGTGAAAAGCAAAGGTCTGAAATAGGCGTACGCAAAAGTTGCTATCTATAATACGTGATAGTAAAAGTTCAATGGTGTTTATTATGTCTTTAGTTTCTGATAATGACTTTAGTTGTTCTTTTATCTCAGACATGTGTTAGGATGTTACAAACGTTGACATGTTTCTGTTTGACAGATCAGCCGAGAGAGACCCGTCACAACCACCACCAAGTGAC
>NZ_JAWOQN010000121.1:0-1214 GCF_033337395.1 Vibrio sp. YT-19(2023)
CTTTTTCACGCAGCATCTGTTTTGCAATTTCGATTCGCTCTGACGATTTATTTGGCGCTCTGAAATCCAAACCTTGCGCCGCCGATAGATATTCGACAGCTAGAATGCCGCGAGTGTTTTCACCCATTTCTTTCAGTCTTCGAGCCGCGAATGTCGCCATTGACACGTGGTCTTCTTGGTTTGCTGATGTTGGTAAGCTGTCTACTGAGGCTGGGTGAGCAAGGGTCTTGTTTTCACTTGCCAATGCCGCAGAGGTTACTTGAGCAATCATGAAGCCAGAGTTCACGCCACCATTATCGACTAAGAATGGCGGCAGTTTTGATAGCGCGCTGTCGATGAGAAGTGCCATACGACGTTCAGACAAACTGCCAATTTCTGCAATGGCGAGAGCTAAGTTGTCGGCTGCCATCGCAACAGGTTCTGCATGGAAGTTACCGCCAGAGATGATGTCGTTATCTTCTGCAAATACTAATGGGTTATCAGAAACGGAGTTCGCTTCTACTTGCAATACTTCAGCGGAGTTACGGATTTGCTGCAAACACGCGCCCATCACTTGCGGCTGACAACGCAGTGAGTATGGGTCTTGCACTTTTTCACAGTTGGTGTGCGATTCACCAATTTCACTCGATGTATCCAGTAGGTGACGATATGCCATTGCCGCGTCCATTTGGCTACGATGACCACGTACGCGGTGGATTCGAGGGTCGAACGGACGTCGACTACCTAGCGCAGCCTCTACAGACATTGCGCCACACACGGTTGCTGACGCAAAAAGGTCTTCAGCAATAAACAGACCTTCTAGCGCGAATGCTGTTGAAGCCTGTGTACCATTGAGTAACGCCAAGCCTTCTTTTGGCGCTAGTGTAATAGGCTCAAGACCAGCAATTTTTAGTGCTTCGTAGCCGGATACGATTTGGCCATTGTGACGTGCTTGACCTTCACCAAGCAGCACCGTACTCATGTGGGCTAGGGGAGCCAAATCGCCTGAAGCACCCACTGAGCCTTTTTGAGGAACGCATGGATAAACTTGTGCATTGACCAAATCAATCAACATGTTGATGACTTTCAAACGAATGCCAGAAAATCCACGAGCCAAGCTGTTGATTTTTAAAACCATCATGAGGCGGACGGTTTCATCAGACATGAATTTGCCGATACCCGCAGCGTGAGATAAAACAATGCTTCTTTGCAGCGTTTCTAAGTCTTCCGGTGCA
>NZ_JAWOQN010001228.1:0-504 GCF_033337395.1 Vibrio sp. YT-19(2023)
TGCATTGCGGATTCGCGGTCGGAATAATGAATCGTTTCGCCATTACGAATTTGGTAGTCTTCGTGGCCCTTACCTGCCAGCAAGATAATGTCTTGAGGCGCAGCGTTTTCTAACGCGTAAGAAAGCGCTTTAAAGCGATCATGCTGGACAATCGCTTCTGCTGGTTTGGATAGGCCAGCAAGCATATCTTTGACGATGAATACAGGGTCTTCACTGCGCGGGTTATCATCGGTCAAGACGACTTTGTCACCCAAACGCTCAGCGATTTCTGCCATCATCGGACGCTTACCCGCATCGCGATCGCCACCACAACCGAAAATAGCCCAAAGCTGTCCGTCACAATGCACGCGCAGTGCTTGTAATGCTTTTTCAAGCGCATCAGGCGTGTGAGCGTAATCGACCACAACTTTAGCGCGATTTTCAGCTTGGAATAGCTCCATTCGGCCTAACACCGGCTGCAATTGAGCAGCCGTCGCTAGCAAATCGCTCTTATCAAAACCAAGG
>NZ_JAWOQN010001229.1:0-504 GCF_033337395.1 Vibrio sp. YT-19(2023)
CCGTTCGTGTAGACGGTGAAGTGGTTGGGGAAATCAATACAGGTCTTCTTGTCCTACTTGGTGTTGAGAAGGACGACGATGAAGCCAAAGCAAAACGTTTGATGGAACGTGTGACCACCTACCGAGTCTTTGAAGACGACGAAGGAAAAATGAACCTCAACGTCAAACAAGTGAACGGTAAGGTTTTGGTGGTGTCTCAATTTACATTACCGGCAGATACCAAGAAAGGCACACGTGCAGGCTTTTCTCGTGGTGCGCATCCAGCCGACGCTGAACGTCTGTATGACTACTTTTCTGACTTGTGTGAGCAGGAATTGCCAACCGAGCGTGGTCGCTTTGCGGCCGATATGAAAGTGTCATTAATTAATGACGGCCCAGTGACTTTTTGGCTACAGGTCTAATCTGGCGTGCATACACCCATGGTCTAAGCTATATACCCAAGTGGTTTGATTTTACTTGGGTATTTTCTCCCCAAGATTCTTACTGATTTGCACTTTCAAAGGA
>NZ_JAWOQN010001230.1:0-504 GCF_033337395.1 Vibrio sp. YT-19(2023)
CGCTTGATGGCGAATTCGTACCATAGAGATGAATTCTAACGCGTCTTTTAAGTCCTGAGCTCGACCTTTTGGCAAGATGCCTGCGTCAATAATATCGTCGAGACGTTCAAACGAGTTTTGTGCACGAGAGCCCACTGCCAAGGCATGCACACGAATCAGATCAACCAGCGGCGCGGTGCCACGACGTTTTAGGTTGATCGAGTTTTTGTGCTGGCCGTCTTTTTCCATCACAAAATCTTTGAAGAAGCCTAATGGCGGCGTGCGGTTTAGCGCATTTCGAGCCAAACATGCTAAGAAGCGATTATTTTTACGCGCTCGACGCACAATGAAGCTGGTGAGCTGTTCTGCCCATTTTAAGCGGCCATACACGCCATCTAAATCGAAAAATATTGATGCATTCAGTAACGCTTTCGGGTTGGGATCGTCAATCCAGTCAGCGAAACATTCTTCCCATTCGGAGCGAGTCATTCGCCACATCGGGTTTGTGGCCATGGTGTCACCGGT
>NZ_JAWOQN010001231.1:0-504 GCF_033337395.1 Vibrio sp. YT-19(2023)
TTCTAAATGCAGTATGGTTGACGCGATTGGTTTGTTTAAATACAGCCCGATTGTGAAGAGTCTCCATTAGCCCAATAAGCATGAGAGAAAACGACTGACCTAATTGTTCAAACCACTGCTCTCGATTTTGGCTTGGTACCATATTGGGGTCGATCCCCATGCCTTAAATGAACGCTTCCAGTTCACCTCGATGCACTGTAGGTTTTTGACTTTTAGCGTTGGTATCAGGCTGCATTGATGCAACTTTAGGTTGTGGCACTTCAGTTTCGTGACTCGGGAGTTCTAGAAAATCATCTACTAGACCAATGTCTAACTGAAAATCTGATGGGACACTTTCATCCATCAACTCGGCAGCGCTTAAACCAAAATCTTCCATCTCTGGAATCGATTCTACGTGCTGTTCGAATCCAACTGGCGTCTTAACCTCTGGTTTAGATGTAAATTGATGCTCTGTCCTATCTTCAGGGATATCACTAATCCTAATTAGTATTTGATAATCGCCTA
>NZ_JAWOQN010001232.1:0-504 GCF_033337395.1 Vibrio sp. YT-19(2023)
CACCCGAGCGAAGAGTGATAAAACCTATCATCTGATAGTGAGCTTCCCAAGTGGCGAACAGTTAGAAGCAAATACCTTGGCCGCGATAGAAGAGCGCATTTGCCAAGGGTTGGGTTATGGCGAGCATCAGCGTGTCAGTGCTGTACACAACGATACGGACAATCAACATATCCATATCGCAATTAACAAGATTCACCCTACTCGCAACACAATCCATGAGCCGTACTACCCGCATAAGAAGCTAGCGGAAATGTGCGAGGCCATCGAGCAGGACTTTGGTTTGCAGCCGGATAATCATATGCCGCGCAAGCGCGGGGCCGAATCACGTGCGATGGATATGGAGCGGCATTCGGCTATTGAAAGCTTAGTGGGTTGGGTGAAGCGCGAATGCATGGACGAGATTAAATCAGCCAATAGCTGGCAGGCGTTGCACCAGGTCATGCAGGACAATGGTTTGCAGTTAAGAACCAGAGGAAATGGTCTAGTGATCGTTGCCGACGGCGA
>NZ_JAWOQN010001233.1:0-504 GCF_033337395.1 Vibrio sp. YT-19(2023)
ACAAAAGTGATACTAATAAAACATAAGCATATACATACACCTACACCAACATATACACTTAATCACATACACTGAACAAAAATATAAACCCAACGCTTTTGTTTTTGCTCCCATTTTTCATGAGCTGAACTCAAAGATCTAAAACATTTTCTATATACACAAAAGACCATTTCCCTCAAATATTGTTCACAAATCTGTCTAAATCTGTGTTAGTGAGCACTTCTCCTTTGCTGAGATAATTCATCCCACCTCACAGGTGTGGCATATCAAGATGCTGATTAGACAACATGAATATTGCACAGGTGTGCCTTAGGCTGGCCACAATAAAAGGCCACACTGAAATGTGAAGTTTTGCTTTATTGGGGGGGTCTGGGGGGGTCAGAAAACCAGTCAGTATCTAGTGTGACCACCATTTGCCTCACACAGCACAACACATCTCCTTCGCATAGAGTTGATCAAGTTGTTGACTGTGGCCTGTGGAATGTTGATCCACTCCTCTTCAAT
>NZ_JAWOQN010001234.1:0-503 GCF_033337395.1 Vibrio sp. YT-19(2023)
GGACGCCATTAAGACGTCGAGTGAATCTTAAATTGGTTTCTGCCCGCTTGTTTTGCGTCATATAACGCTTGGTCGGCCAAGAAGAACCATTGGTCCCACTCTTGTTTGATGGTTTGGGCTGATAACCGGTCGACCGCACCAAGCGAAATTGTGGCGTTTATTGGCTTAGAGTCAATGATTAATGGCGTATTTTCAATGACATGTCTCAAACGCTCTAGCGATTTCGCACAATCATTTGGATCGTTCACCTCCACCAGCAACACAAATTCTTCACCGCCCCAGCGAATCAGCAGGTCACCTGAACGAGTAGATTCGTTGAAGATAGAGGCAATGTGCATCAACATTTGGTCGCCGATGTCGTGACCATAAGTGTCGTTAAACGCTTTGAAATGGTCGACATCAAGAACCGCAAGCGCGAAGGTTCTATCTGGAGTGCGGCGGGCCATCTTCTCTAACCAGACTTCTAAATAGCGGCGATTGTGAAGGCCAGTCAAAAGATCTGT
>NZ_JAWOQN010001235.1:0-503 GCF_033337395.1 Vibrio sp. YT-19(2023)
TCGCGAGATCTCCGACGATTACACCTTGATGGTCCAAGATAAATACACCGATGGTAAGTTAATCATCTACGGCACAGATCATGTCAGTAACGATATTCGTACTGTCATCACGCCTTACGACCCAAGAACTCGTCCTTGGTATCAACCTGTCGCCAAAGACGAAAAACCAATGTGGTCAAAAATCTACACCAATGCGGATGAGCGCCAAGACATCACCTTATCTGCTATGACACCGGTGTACGAATACCAAGAATTTGCGGGCGTATTGGTGACGGATATTCGTATCAATACCTTCAACGAGTTTCTACGCGTCATCAAGAAGAACACCAAAGCATCGGTCTTTATCATGGACCAAGAACACCGATTAGTGGCACATTCTGGCCCAGGCAGCGTAGTGTCTTGGGGCACAAAGTTTTCGGATAAAGGCCAACGCTTGTTCGCCTCTGAAAGCGCAGACCCGATCATCAAAATCAGCGCCTCCCGCGTGCGTGGTTTTGACTTGT
>NZ_JAWOQN010001236.1:0-503 GCF_033337395.1 Vibrio sp. YT-19(2023)
GAACCAGCTCAATGCTCAAAATGAAGATACTTTTACAATAAGTAAAATAAGCAAGTTAGATGCTATCAACAAGTTAGCCTCACAACTTTCTATTTCAGAGAGAGGTAGCCAAACAGGTATTGTATCTCTAAGTATTGAAGGTGAATACCCAGACCACAATCAGCTTGTTTTAAATGATGTTGTTCAAAACTATTTTTTGCAGAATGTTAGAAGAAACTCTGCTGAAGCTGAGCAGAGCCTCAACTTCCTTAAAGGTCATTTACCCGAGATTAAGGACAAGCCAACTATTTCAGAAGATACATTGAACAGTTTTAGACAAGAAAACGAATCTTTCGATTTAAATCTCCAAGCACAATCTACTCGAAAAGTGATGGTGGCACTTGAAGCCCAACTTAATGAGTTAACATTTAAAGAAAGTGAAATCAGTCAAAAATTCACCCAAGACCACCCAGCTTATAAATCGCTGTTAGACAAACGTCAGACATTACTGCAAGAGAAAGAGC
>NZ_JAWOQN010001237.1:0-503 GCF_033337395.1 Vibrio sp. YT-19(2023)
CGGAAGGCTCAGGTGTGATGAAAGAGAAATGCCCACTGCTACCATTCGACCCTTACTATGTGGACGAGTTTGCCTACACCGAAGGGAACGCGTGGCAATGGAAGTTCCAACCAATGCACGATTTCAATCGCCTGAAACAAGAAATCTATCAAGCCGACTTGGCGCAAGGCAAAGACACCACGCCAGAGAAAGCCTTCCGTGAAGACTTGGACGAGCTATTCAACGCGCGTTCTTCAAACACAGGTGAAGAGCTGCCAGACCTAACGGGTTACATCGGTCAGTACATGCACGGTAACGAACCATCGCACCACATTCCTTGCCTATACGGGCTTACGGATGAGCCATGGAAAGCGCAAGAGTACCTGGACCGCATCATGTCAGAGATGTACACCAGCGAGCCAACCGGTTTGATTGGTAACGAAGACGTAGGTCAAATGAGCTCTTGGTACTTGATGTCAGCAATGGGCTTCTACCAAGTGACGCCTGCGGATCCGGTCTACACC
>NZ_JAWOQN010000122.1:0-1202 GCF_033337395.1 Vibrio sp. YT-19(2023)
TTAATGTTGTTGTAAGCTACTGTCATGATCATCTCTCCTGCATCTCTCTCTGTCTCCCCTTCTGCTCACACCACCTTCATAAGAACCCTTTACAGTTTTTAAAACTGAGTTTGACTTATGATTCTGGCTATTGTGGTACAACATGTGGGAAGTATATATTAATATCTAATAGTATACAAATGTGACAATAATCATATCTGTATAATAACAGTAGAAGTACGGCACACACAGCAGGGCTCAACAATAAGGATTGTCCGATTGCCCAGGGCAAGTAAAACTCGCGGTCGGGCTGTAACACTTTACCTTTCCTCAAAGTAAGCGTTAACTATACAAGGGGGGCTCTTTTCAGGAAAATAGAAAACCTTTGGGAAAAATAAAAATATATTTATCCCCACAGAAAAAACAACAACAAATATTAAGGAATAAAGATATATGAAACTCTCGACAGAGTGTATAAATTCAAATAACACACGTTTAATTAATTCCTCCCCCCAGCACCTATGCGCACGTCATGCGTAGGTTTAAATGAAAAAAAAAAAAGGTCACATCATAAAACCAATCTCAGTCTTTACAATCCCCAAAATAAACTCACAGTCTCAACTAACGAAAAATACAATACTGTCCATTTTCAATAACTTTTAAGTGACTTTTGATTATTTTTTAGTCCGTGCGCACGTAAACGAAACAGTCACTCCTCCAGGCGTGTCAAACAAAAATAGCGCAGATCCACACAGCAAAAAGCGGTGAAAAAACAAAATATGCGATTGATCGCTGTACCTCTGGTATACCAGGAAAAATATATAAAAGAAACGATCTCACCCAGGAGCCGCGCAGTCAATCAGGGAAAGTAATCCATCGGCTGATCCTGGGCACACGCTTCGTCATCTGAGGCCGAGATGTTCAGCTGGGATACCGTGAAAGGACGGGTTTATAAGGTAACCACTGATGGGTTTCTTTCTAATAGTCTTTATCATTTACTTAATGTCCACAGCTCGTTACTTTTACTTTATATTCAGGTCCTAATGTTTAGGTCCGCCAGCTCTATTGTTCCTTTTCCCGGTCCCTTCTTCTCCGCCTCTTCCCCCGTCTTCTCTGCTTCTTCCCCCCTAAATAATCTCATCCATTTTTGTAAATTATCATTGTACACATACAGAAATTTACAACCACGACAGCGGATACCCCATCTTACCCTTAAACATGTA
>NZ_JAWOQN010001238.1:0-502 GCF_033337395.1 Vibrio sp. YT-19(2023)
GCAAAGAAGTGATCACCTTTGGTGATGTGGCCACAGTTCGCCGAGCGTTTCGTGATCCGGAAAGCTTTGCCCGCTTGGATGGTGAGCCTGCCATTGTGCTTGACGTGAAAAAGCGTGCTGGCGAGAACATTATTGAAACCGTCGCGTTAGTTAAAGAGGTGATTGCTCAAGGGCAACTGCGTGCAGAGTGGCCAAGTAATTTGCAGGTTAAATACACTTGGGATCAGTCGGATGATGTCAAGCTGATGCTTAGTGATCTGCAAAACAACATTCTCTCGGCAATCATTTTGGTGGTCATCGTTATTATCGCGATCTTGGGGGTAAGAACGGCATTGTTGGTTGGGATTTCTATTCCAGGATCTTTCTTAACGGGGCTGTTAGTTCTCTCTGTTTTTGGTCTTACCGTAAACATCGTGGTGCTGTTTGCCTTAATCATGGCGGTCGGCATGCTGGTGGATGGTGCAATCGTCGTCACTGAGTTTGCCGATCGGAGAATGCAAGA
>NZ_JAWOQN010001239.1:0-502 GCF_033337395.1 Vibrio sp. YT-19(2023)
GCAAAGTCTTTACCAATACCGACCGCAGAGATTCTTGCGGCAAACAAGTAACTGAGAATCACCATCGGAACCGCAATGTAAAGCAGTTCAAAATCCCCCCGCAAAATGTTGGCGAAGTTCGCGACCGACCAAGCACTCAAGCTTTGGAGCGCATCGTACTTGTAGGCGATGAACGTGGTCATCGATTCAATAACGTTACCGAAAATGATCCCGACGAGCGGTACAAACACCACACTTTTGAATTGGATACGTTGGATGAAATGCACAAACGTAAGCGTTCCGAGCACGGAGATACCAAACACCAACCAAAGATGATCACCATCGCCAAAGAACACCACGCTCATTACGTAGCCCAACATGGCACACTCGATTGTCCCCGTGGTCGAAGGCGCAGCAAAACGGTTTTGGCTGATCTGCTGCATCACAAGGCCAGCGATACTAAGCCCTGCCCCAGCAAGCAAAATCGCGAACAAACGAGGAATACGGCTAGTGAAAAAAAGCT
>NZ_JAWOQN010001240.1:0-502 GCF_033337395.1 Vibrio sp. YT-19(2023)
GCTTGCAATGCCCAACTTCACCATGCCTGAGTTCAACATCAACGCGATTCTATTCATGATCCCAGTTGCAATCGCTCCTGCGGTAGAGCACGTGGGTGACATGTTGGCTATCTCTAATGTAACGGGTAAAAACTACCTGAAGAAACCAGGCCTACACCGCACTATCGCGGGTGACGGAATCGCGACAATTGCAGCATCAATGGTTGGTGCGCCGCCAAACACTACTTACAGTGAAGTAACAGGCGCGGTAATGCTGACCAAAGCTTTCACCCCTGTAATCATGACTTGGGCTGCCATTACCGCTATTGTTCTTGCGCTGGTAGGTAAGCTAGGTGCGATTCTGCAAACCATTCCTGTGCCAGTAATGGGCGGCATCATGATTCTTCTGTTCGGTTCTATCGCAACCGTCGGTTTGAATACGCTGATTAAAAACAACGTTGATCTACACAAGTCTCGTAACCTAGTGATCGTTGCAGTAACACTGGTATTTGGTATCGGAGGT
>NZ_JAWOQN010001241.1:0-502 GCF_033337395.1 Vibrio sp. YT-19(2023)
TATTGCGAAAGAAAATGGCTTCACTGAGCCAGATCCTCGTGATGACCTTTCTGGTATGGACGTTGCGCGTAAGCTGCTCATCCTAGCTCGCGAAGCAGGTATGTCATTAGAGCTTGAAGATGTGGTCGTTGACCAAGCGCTACCACCAGGCTTTGATGATTCAGGCAGTGTTGATGAATTTATGGCTCGTTTGCCAGAAGCGGACGCGTACTTCAAAGAGTTATCAGCGAAAGCGGCAGAAGAAGGCAAAGTGCTACGTTATGTGGGTGAAATTAATGATGGCAAGTGCACAGTGAGCAGGGCCGCTGTCGATGAAAATGATCCAATGTTCAAAATTAAAGACGGTGAAAACGCGTTGGCGTTTTATAGTCGCTACTACCAGCCAATTCCTTTAGTGCTGCGTGGTTACGGTGCCGGTACAGAAGTGACGGCAGCAGGCGTATTCTCGGATGTAATGCGTACTTTAGGTTGGAAACTAGGGGTATAACAATAATGAGTGCAA
>NZ_JAWOQN010001242.1:0-502 GCF_033337395.1 Vibrio sp. YT-19(2023)
CACTTTCATGATGTATTCGCGGTTATCATGCATCGTAAGCATGAGAATTTTACTCTCTGGTAATTCCTCTTTAATCACACCCGTTGCTTCGATGCCATTCATGATTGGCATGCTGATGTCCATAAGCACAACATCCGGACGCAAATGCTTAACGACCTCAATCGCTTCCAAGCCGTTGCTTGCCGTGCCAATCACATCAATGTCCAGCTCCAGCTCTAAACGCGCGATAAATCCATCTAACACCACTTGATGATCATCGACGATCACCACACTAATCGGTTTGTCCATAAACTAATTCATCCAAATTCAAAAGCACGGTAATTTCCGTGCCTAAACCAAGCTCACTCATGAGTTCGAACTCGCCACCAATAAACTCCACACGTTCTTGCATGTTGCGCAAACCAATCCCTTGGCGATGCACAGCTTGGTTGACGACAAACCCTACGCCATCGTCTCTAATGAGTAATTGCAGCATATTGCCCATTTTTTGCAAAGTAACCGT
>NZ_JAWOQN010001243.1:0-502 GCF_033337395.1 Vibrio sp. YT-19(2023)
CCCTTCTCTGAGATAGAGGCGAGGGCGCAAAGTGAAATCGGAGACGTGCCAGTAGAATGGTATCGCGAATCCATAAACTCGGTGCAGCAATCTTGGCAACAAAAAGTCAGCCAGTGGAAGTCTGACTGGACGTCTTTCTTCCAACAAAAAATTAATACTGCGCACCAGTCTAAGTTAACTGGGAAAATGCTTCTCAACGGTGGTCGTTGGTTATTTGGGGCTGATAATTTGTATCGATTAAGCCATTTGATTGGTGAGAATTTTGATTCTGGCTTGGCCGATATGCTGATGATTCACTATCAGACCTTTGAGCTAACGCAGGCGTTTTTATCAAACCCACCGGACGACACGTTTATTTTGCAAATTGCGCCCAAAGAGGGCTTGAAATCTTCTTCACTCCTGAGTGAACCAGAAGCGTTAGAACATGATTATCAATTGGGCTTGCAAGCCGGGTTTAATCTGGTTCAGTTATACGATCAACTGAATATGGACCTTGAAGGTA
>NZ_JAWOQN010001244.1:0-502 GCF_033337395.1 Vibrio sp. YT-19(2023)
GCTTTGATCCGCTATCTATCAGTGCTGGTGTTTTAGGCGTTCAACGCGTTATGCAAGCGATCGGCATGTTGAGAGCCAGCCGTAAAAAACTGCCTGAACCTGTTATCGCGAAATCGACCAGCTGGGTTCGAGCGCCAGGTAACGGTATTTTGCGCACGGTGGTGAACCTAGGCGATAAAGTAGAAAAAGGTGAAACCTTAGCTTACATCAGCTCACCCCTCGGTCACGATGAAATAGAGCTAAAAGCACCTAAAAGTGGTTTAGTGATCGGTCAGCAAACGCTGCCATTAGTGAACGAAGGCGATGCCATTTTCCACCTCGCATACTTCAGCCAAAGCGACGATGAAGTAGAACAAGCGGTAGAAAGCTACATTGAAGGATTAACTGAGTTTGACGTCGAACAGGTAACGACTGGACAAATCCCACTCGATACTCAGTCATAATTGCATGCTCTATGATCTCAAAGCCCAGTACCTAGTGCCGGGCTTTTTTTGTTATATTT
>NZ_JAWOQN010001245.1:0-502 GCF_033337395.1 Vibrio sp. YT-19(2023)
AATCCTTCACGTTCAACTCGATCAAGCAACTCATTGGCATCATGGAACAGACGCTGAGCCTCCTCACCCACCTCTTCATGTTTGAAGATTGTCGGGTATTTTCCTACCAGCGACCACGTCATGAAAAACGGCGTCCAGTCGATATACTTGCGTAAGGTTGCGACATCAAAATCATCGAAAATATGAAGGCCTGTTTTTGCAGGAACTGGTGGCGTGTATGCATCCCAATCTATCGCGACTTTATTTGCACGCGCTTGTTCTAAAGTGACAGGCTTAGTACGCGGCTTCTTACGATTGTGTTGGTCACGAACACGCTCATAATCCGCATCCAGTTTTTCTATAAAGGCAGGTCGACGTTCATCGGAGAGTAATGACGAACAAACCCCTACTGCGCGCGACGCATTGTTTACGTAAACCACCGGATTTTTGTAGTTCTGATCAATCTTAACGGCGGTGTGCGCTTTGGATGTGGTAGCTCCACCAATCAGAAGCGGAAGATCAA
>NZ_JAWOQN010001246.1:0-502 GCF_033337395.1 Vibrio sp. YT-19(2023)
TGGGTGAATAAAATCGTCAAAGATGAACGTACGGAGTTCTCCCAGCAGATTGTGGCGATTTTTCTCCCAACGCAGTGACTTCAAATTAGCGACATCGCCTTTTTGTACGTTTGGCAAATAGTCGTTGTAGAGCGGAATGTGTCGGCGATTAAAGCCAACATAAAGTGGTTGATTGGCGATAGCTGCAATCTCATAGAGTTGCTCTACCTGTTGGGCACTGTCCGCCAGTGGTTTGTCGACAAAAGTAGGAATGCTTTGTTTTAGAAAATATTCAGCGATTTGAAAGTGAACATGAGTTGCGGCATGAATCATCACCGCATCTACACCAAACGCAGGAAGCTGTCGGTAGTCCTGACGGCTTTCCTTAATGCGATATTGCTGAGCTAGTGAAGAGAGGGTTTTGGCGTCTCGGGTACAAAAGACTAGCTCAACATTAGGAAGTTGAGTAATGGCAGGAAGGTAAGCCTTTTGCGCAATGTCGCCTAAGCCAATAATACCGATT
>NZ_JAWOQN010001247.1:0-501 GCF_033337395.1 Vibrio sp. YT-19(2023)
TCTTCGACGCGTTCACGTTCTCGTTAATGTTGTCCAAGTTGCTGATTGCATGGTTGAAACGGTTCTGGAATGCACCCAGCTCTGCACGGTGGCTGTCTACGTATTTCAGTGCCGCATCAATGATTGCTACTGATTCTTGTGCGCCGCCAACTGAAGTTACGTCGATAGTATCAACCGTAACGTTTTTCTTGTTGTCGCCTAGACCTAGTTCACCAGACAGACCGCCAGAGAATGACACTTCGCCTTCTACTTTGTTGTTACCAGCAAAGATTTGCAGTTTGCCATCTTGGTCTACTGACGCTTTCACTAGGTCTGTTTGACCGTTGATGTACGTTGCTAGCTCTTCGATGTCATCGCCCGCTTTCGCGTTGATGTTGATTTCTTGCTCTTGACCAAAGCTGTCAGTTAGGCTGATTTTTAGGTCGTTTTTGCCTTGTGCAACGTTCCAGTCTTTGCCTTTACCGCTTTCAGCTTGGTAGCTCACACCGCCCATCATTTTGT
>NZ_JAWOQN010000123.1:0-1202 GCF_033337395.1 Vibrio sp. YT-19(2023)
ACAAATTCATCCGCTTTAGGAGCTGCGCCGGGGGCAGTTTTTGGAGATATAAAAAATGGGACGTCAATGCGTCCCATTTTTGTGTTCAATGTGGCTGAGTAAATTACTCTGCCATGTAGTTTTCTGGCATCTCGATACGAGCAACACCGGAATCTACTGCCGCTTGAGCTACCGCTTTTGCTACGCGAGGTAGCAGACGTGGATCCATTGGCTTAGGAATGATGTAGTCGCTGCCAAATTCTAGCTTCTCAACACCTGCAGCTTTTAGTACCGATTCAGGTACAGGCTCTTTTGCCAATGCACGAATTGCGTCAACCGCCGCCAGCTTCATGTCGTCATTGATTTCACTCGCACGTACATCTAACGCACCACGGAAAATGAAAGGGAAACACAACACGTTGTTCACTTGGTTTGGATAATCACTGCGACCAGTACCCATAATTAAGTCATCACGCACTGCGTGTACTAGCTCAGGTTTGATTTCAGGATCTGGGTTCGAACAAGCAAATACAACAGGCTTGTCAGCCATGAGTTTCAACGCTTCTGGTGGCAATAGATTTGGACCAGATACACCTAGGAATAGGTCTGCACCTTCGATCACATCTTCTAGTGTGCGCTTATCTGTATTGTTTGCGAACAGTTGCTTGTACTCATTCAGATCATCACGACGAGTATGGATCACCCCTTTGCGATCCAGCATGTAGATCTTCTCGCGCATTGCGCCACACTTGATAAGCAGCTCCATACACGCAACGGCTGCAGCACCAGCACCAAGACAAACAATCGTTGAATCTTCAAGCTTCTTACCCTGCAGCTCGATAGCATTGAGCATACCTGCAGCTGTCACGATAGCCGTACCATGTTGATCATCGTGGAATACTGGTACGTCACAACGCTCAATCAAACGCTTTTCAATTTCAAAACAGTCTGGTGCTTTGATGTCTTCAAGGTTGATACCACCGAAAGTGTCAGCAATGTTCGCAACCGTATCAACGAACTCGTCGATCGTGCGATGCTTCACTTCAATATCAATTGAATCAAGGCCTGCAAAACGCTTAAACAGTAACGCTTTACCTTCCATTACAGGCTTAGAGGCAAGTGGGCCAAGATTACCTAGACCAAGAATAGCGGTACCGTTTGAAATAACCGCAACCATGTTGCCTTTCGCTGTGTACTTGTACACGTTGTCAGGGTTTTGTGCG
>NZ_JAWOQN010001248.1:0-501 GCF_033337395.1 Vibrio sp. YT-19(2023)
TCAGTTGATCTCTCGAAGCCGCCGCACGAGCTTGGCCTTCACTTGCGTTTTTATCAACTTGGTCTGCCGTCGCCATTACGGTTAAAAGCATTTCCTGAATGCGAGCGAGGAAGGTATTAAACCAGTGCGCCAGTTGGGCGGTTTCGTCCTTACCTTTCACCTCAATGCGGTAAGTTAGGTCGCCCTCGCCTTGTGCTGCGTCTTTAAAACGCTCCACTAAGTTAGTTAACACTTTGCCCAACGAGGTCGCTATCATCGTCATCGCAACAATACCAATCAGAGCCGCAATAATCCCTGCCCACACTCCCTTTTCAAGAGCTTCTGCACTTTGTTCTTCACTCCATCGCTCGTAGTCATCCACGTTCTTTTTAAGGAAGCTACTGGGAACCGACACCATAACGATCCAAGGCGCATCGCTGGTGTCAATTGCAGTAATCGCATACTCATCCCCGCCAAACGTCACAAGGCCTGCGCCTTTTTGTTTCGCAATGGATTGAATAC
>NZ_JAWOQN010001249.1:0-501 GCF_033337395.1 Vibrio sp. YT-19(2023)
CGACATAAAGCACCGGTTTTTTCGCTTCAATCAAAGACTTGAGCGCTTTCTTGATTTGGCCTTTATGACCCGAAGTGGTTGGCTTGTATGAACGCATCGAAATGCTTTCTGGATATTGGTAAGGCAGTTTGATTTGCGGATTCATTACGTCTTTTGGCAAATCAATCACAACTGGCCCAGGACGACCCGTTGTTGAAATGTAGAAGGCTTTTTTGATCGTTTCAGGGATATCTTCCGCCTTTTTCACCAAAAAGCTGTGTTTTACTACCGGACGAGAGACGCCCACGATGTCACATTCTTGGAAAGCATCGTTACCAATCAGGTTGTTTGGCACGTTCCCTGAAATCACGATCATCGGAATGGAGTCCATGTACGCCGTTGCAATACCGGTAATGGTATTGGTTGCGCCAGGCCCTGAACATACCAGTACCACACCCGGCTTACCTGTTGCGCGAGCGTAGCCATCAGCCATGTGTGTCGCAGCCTGTTCGTGTCTTACTA
>NZ_JAWOQN010001250.1:0-501 GCF_033337395.1 Vibrio sp. YT-19(2023)
GGCAACCCAATCAGCGGGGTAACGTCAGGCGGCCAAGCGGTCACGCTCGTACAAACTGGTGTGAATAACAACAACTACACTTACCAAGGTCAAACGCCAGATGGAAAGTCGGTATTTACTCTGGTGATAAATGCTGACGGAACATACAAATTCACGCTAGAAGGCGTACTGGATCATGGTGTTCAGGGCGAAGATTTACTGACGCTCAATCTGCCTGTTTTTGCGACGGATGTGGATGGCGATACCGCAGGTATCAATCTTCCTGTGACGATCACAGATGATGTTCCAACGATTTACGATAGTTCCATCACTCGTGTTGAAGGGCAGGGAACGCGAACCGTTCAACTGTTCCAAGACCCTGTAGAAGGCGACTTAAATTATGGTGCAGATGGCAGTGAGCTGACCTCATTTAGCGCAGACGATTCAGGTATCTATTTCAAACAGAATGGAATAGATATGACAACCGTTGATCTTAACGGCAGCAATCAAACGGTTTTTGTA
>NZ_JAWOQN010001251.1:0-501 GCF_033337395.1 Vibrio sp. YT-19(2023)
AATAGTCCAAACACGCTGGTCGATTTCACCATCGTCAAAAACTAAGTCCTCAACAAGAACCAATTCATCACCCGTTATCGTACCGACAATATCAACCTCAAAGCGGCGTGTTTGTTTCTCGGAATAATCTTGCACCATTCCCCATGCCTTCACATTGCCATCAAAATATTCAAATAAATTAAATGGCGGCGTAGATGCTTGGTAATTGTCTATATCCGCCGAGCAAGCAGTCAACGTCATAGCAACGCACACAGCAAAGTATCGCAATAATGTTTTAAAGATGTTCACGGTCTGACTTGTCCTATAAGTTGTTTACGCAGCTTTGGAAATTCCGTTTTTGGTGACAACCAAATGGACAGGAATGCATCATTCATACGTTCGTCCGTTATTTCGCCAACCATTTTTTGCGTTTTAGTTCCTGCTTGGCGATAGATGATCTGTCCCTTATCTCCATCAGTGACGTAGGTAAGTTCATCGCCATTTTTGATACTTGGGAAGATA
>NZ_JAWOQN010001252.1:0-501 GCF_033337395.1 Vibrio sp. YT-19(2023)
ACGGTGCAATGTTAATGTGGCTTTTAAGCCACCCATTTTGCTCTTTTCCAAAGCCAATTGGCCTCGATAGCTGTGAGCCATTTCACTCACAATATTTAAACCGAGCCCAGAACCTGGCGTTGTTTCGTCTAATCTGACACCACGTTTGATGACTTGGCCTAATTGCGCTTGAGGGATTCCAGGCCCATCGTCTTCGATAATCAGGTGAATACTATCCTTATCCTGAGTAGAGTGGACGCGAATCATGCTATTTGCCCATTTATAGCCATTTTCAAGCAAGTTACCGATCATTTCGTCGAGGTCGGTTTTTTCGACTGCAACATTCAACTCAGAATCAAGCTCATTAATTAAGGTGATGTCTCGCTCGGCATAGACTTTATCGAACGCCATTGAGATAGCATCTACTCGCTCTGCTGGATTGGCTTTGACAGAAAGGATGTTCATGGAACCCGCCATTCGAGCGCGACCTAAATGATAGTCGATGTGATCTTGAATCTGGTT
>NZ_JAWOQN010001253.1:0-501 GCF_033337395.1 Vibrio sp. YT-19(2023)
TTCAGTGACTTTGTTGAAAGCCCGTGCTGTGAGATTGTCTTTCCAAAAGGTTTTGTTGGTGTTGTCAGTCCGTTTTCTGCGGCGTTGGATGGCCCAAGTGGTTTCATTGACTAGCCGCTTTGAGACTACGCCTGACTTAACGGCATCAAAGTACGTAGTTTTTTGTTCGCAAAGTCTAAACTGTCCTAAAATCAGTAAATTGGGTTTGGCAACTAACAAACAATTTAAGAGTGATTCAGCACGCTTGGCATTTTTGGTTTGGGTTGAGTTCGGTGTTTACGGTAGTCAAATTGAGTGTCGTAGCCGCGTGCTTCACACCTTAATTGGGCGTTATGTGTTACGAGGTAAATGAATGAAAGAGCAGACGGTTGGTGAGCTAACTAATACTCTAATCAATCAGCCATCATGGTCTGATATCGAGTTTTATTTAATTGCAATATTATTGACGTTGATACTTTGCTCATTGTTAGCTTTTTTTAAAACGCTGTACTCGGAAAAGGC
>NZ_JAWOQN010001254.1:0-501 GCF_033337395.1 Vibrio sp. YT-19(2023)
TTGGTGGCGAGTTTTACTGGCTCAAAGTGTGGCAAAGGCAAGTTAATCGAGGCTCTGGCTTTTGCTGTCATTTCGTAGCTTTAGGTTTATCAGGTTTAAAAGCTACTTTGTCGCTGAAAGGTCCATTTCGTGGTTGTTAAAAGTGAGGCTGTAACATAGTGACTTTTGTGGTTCTTGAATCACAAAAAATAAGTGGGTGTTTGGTTGCTTATTTGGTTTCGGGTAATCTGCTTTCAAAACAACTTAACCACTACTGGAAAACTTCGCCTAACAAGGCGTTTAAGGCGGATTCACAACGCTTGGCGATTTCAGTTCAAGTTAGCTTAAGTGTTTAAGGTACAATGGTTTAAGTTTGGTGGTTGGCGTTGTTCACCACTTAACGCGGCGTTAGGCAGGATGGGTAAGATTGAGCATGAATTTTGATAAAGAAATTGGCGAGTTTAAGAGTTCTTTTCGGCAAGGCAATGCATTGACTAAAGTGACAATGGTTATGGGCTTTAT
>NZ_JAWOQN010001255.1:0-501 GCF_033337395.1 Vibrio sp. YT-19(2023)
ATAGCTACCGTCTAGTAGCACGTTATCCTTGCCTTTAACTCTGCCTTTCTCAATCAACAAGTGCGGAGACGATTCAAATACGTTGCTTGCGATTCTCGGTGCTGGCGTACCTTGAATTTGTGCAATCGAAGCTTGTACTTCCGTTACGGCCTCCGGCGTGGTTTTAATGCTTAAGGCTTCAACAGGTTCTCGTGACATTGCTTCACACCCCAAAATCGGCAGAGTTAGTCCAAGACAAGCACAAAGTCTTATAGCTGTTGCGCGCCTTGATCTAGTTGATCTCAACATGTATAGCCTCTGTTCTTAGTGGTGAACGGTGATCCTTAAGTGCTGGAGAGTCGCTGTTAAGTGGCATTGTGTTGAAACTCGCAGGCGACACTTGTGGACAAGTTCCTGTATCCATGTAGTTGAGTGCGGCAGATAGCATGCCCTCGGATGTATCGCCTAGCGGCTTCGTTAGGTCGTCATCTACCCAACAACCTTCAACTCGATTATCTAAAC
>NZ_JAWOQN010001256.1:0-500 GCF_033337395.1 Vibrio sp. YT-19(2023)
CGAAGCGGATCCGAAGTATTTCTTACGCGCTAAATTTCAAATTCAATTACGCTCGCCAACAACGGGTAGCTCAACTACGACAACGGAACACAATACAGAGGAGGCGGCCCAATGATGATGAATGTCCATCGCGTTACCTCTTTTGCACTTCCTGCAAGGATAGTGGCATGGTTAGTGGTTTGTTTGAGTCTGTTCGTAAGTCGTCACGTTTTCGCTCAGGATATTTACGATCTTCAACGCAATCATGGTGTTGAGTTGCAAGCGTGGGTTGGTCAACAACCAACGGCTGGAGAAAAGCGTAAAACGCCAAGTTTTAGTGTCAACGAGCAAGTCATTTTAACCATCGAAGTGGCAACGCCGCGCTGGTTTACGGGTGGGACGCGAATTGGCAGTATTGAAATGCCCAATGTTATCGCCAAACAGCGTAATCAGTTAGCCACTAACTTCACGGAGCACAAGGGCGGACAAACTTGGTCGCGTCAACGCTGGGAAGTGACTTT
>NZ_JAWOQN010001257.1:0-500 GCF_033337395.1 Vibrio sp. YT-19(2023)
TATGCTCAAAGCTGGCGTAATGAATGCCGATAAGATAAATGCAGTCAGCCCAACGTACGCTGAAGAGCTAAAGACAGAGCTTGGCAGTCATGGAATGGCATGGGAGTTTCAGCAACGTGCAGGGGATTTAGTCGGAATTTTAAATGGCTGCGATTACAGTGCTTGGAATCCGGAAACTGATGCTTATTTACCAATGAACTATAGTGCCGACAAACAAAGTATGGTTCTAGGTAAAAACACTTGTAAGCGCGCATTACAGCAGAAGCTAAACCTTGCTGAAAAAGATGTAGCCATGTTTGGTATGGTTTGTCGTTTGACTCAGCAAAAAGGCGTGCATTACTTGCTGCCGGCTTTGGCGGATTTTTTGAAGCATGATGTTCAAGTTGTTGTTGTTGGGACGGGTGATCCCGTTTTGGCTGCACAATTGGAAGAGGTTGCGGCGCAATTCTCCGACAAGTTTGTATTTGTTGAGGCGTATGACAATGAACTCGCGCATTTAG
>NZ_JAWOQN010000124.1:0-1190 GCF_033337395.1 Vibrio sp. YT-19(2023)
TATGAATTAGTCGAAGATCTTAGCAACAACACCAGCACCTACTGTACGGCCACCTTCACGGATCGCGAAACGTAGACCTTCGTCCATTGCGATTGGTGCGATTAGCTCTACAGTCATCTGTACGTTGTCGCCTGGCATTACCATTTCTACGCCGTCTGGTAGCTGGATGTCACCAGTTACGTCAGTTGTACGGAAGTAGAATTGTGGACGGTAGCCTTTGAAGAATGGAGTGTGACGACCACCTTCATCTTTAGACAGTACGTATACTTCTGATTCGAACTTAGTGTGTGGAGTGATTGAACCAGGCTTAGCTAGTACTTGACCACGTTCAACTTCGTCACGCTTAGTACCACGTAGAAGTGCACCAACGTTCTCACCTGCACGGCCTTCGTCTAGAAGCTTACGGAACATCTCAACACCAGTACATGTAGTTGTAGTAGTGTCTTTGATACCTACGATAGCAACTTCGTCACCTACAGTTAGGATACCACGCTCGATACGGCCAGTTACTACTGTACCACGACCTTGGATTGAGAATACGTCTTCGATAGGCATTAGGAATGGCTGATCTACCGCACGCTCTGGCTCAGGGATGTAAGTATCTAGAGCTTCTGCTAGTTCAACGATTTTCGCTTCCCACTGCTCTTCGCCGTTTAGTGCGCCTAGTGCAGAACCTTGGATAACTGGTAGGTCATCACCTGGGAAATCGTATTCAGATAGAAGTTCACGAACTTCCATTTCTACTAGTTCTAGTAGCTCTTCATCGTCAACCATGTCACATTTGTTCATGAATACGATGATGTATGGGATACCAACCTGACGGCCTAGTAGGATGTGCTCACGAGTTTGTGGCATTGGGCCATCTGTCGCAGCAACAACTAGGATACCACCGTCCATCTGTGCAGCACCAGTGATCATGTTTTTAACATAGTCAGCGTGTCCTGGACAGTCAACGTGTGCGTAGTGGCGTGATGGAGTGTCGTACTCAACGTGAGAAGTTGCGATTGTGATACCGCGCTCACGCTCTTCTGGAGCGTTATCGATAGATGCGAAGTCTTTAGCTACACCGCCGTAAACTTTAGCAAGAGTAGTACAGATAGCTGCAGTTAGAGTTGTTTTACCGTGGTCAACGTGGCCGATAGTACCAACGTTAACGTGCGGTTTCGTACGTTCAAATTTTTCTTTAGACA
>NZ_JAWOQN010001258.1:0-500 GCF_033337395.1 Vibrio sp. YT-19(2023)
TCTCTTCTTTTGACTTGCCCTCTTTCGTCATTTCGTAGACCTTGTGGCGCAAGTCTTGAGCAAGTTCGGCATTCGAATCAGAGATGGTGTTGTTCTGACATTTAGGGCAGCGCAATGTGTGTCCTAGCTCTTTGAACTGTTGCTCCTGCTCTAAGTTGTCAAACTCATACACTTCAATTGCAGCATGTGCCGCCAACGAGAATGTTAGGGCTGCAAACACTGCTAAAATCACTTTTCTCATTGCTTCGCCTCCTCAACCAGCTGGTTGTACATCGGTGCTAACGTGTCAGCCCAATTTCGAGGGTTAACATCACCTACATGACGGTAACGAATGACACCATTCGCATCGATAATGAAGGTTTCCGGTGCGCCGTACACACCAAGATCCAGACCCAACATACCGCTGCCATCGAACAGACTAATTAGGTATGGGTTACCTAAATCGTTCAACCAACCGATCGCTTTGTTTCGATCATCTTTGTAGTTCATACCGATGATCT
>NZ_JAWOQN010001259.1:0-500 GCF_033337395.1 Vibrio sp. YT-19(2023)
CTGACATGCGTGCATTTCCATTGATGTTCTTCTTACGCTTTTTCCTCAATCACGGTTTGTTAGACGTGACGAATCGTCCGCAATGGTACGTTATCAAGGGTGGTTCACGTGCTTATATTCCACCTTTAACGCAAGGATTTGCAGACAAGATTCGATTGAATAGTCCGGTTGAAAAAGTCGTTCGCAGTGAACAAGGTGTAGCGATTTATGCAAATGGGCAGTGTGAATGGTTTGATGAAGTCATTTTTTCTTGCCATAGCGACCAGGCTTTAGCAATGCTTAGTGACCCCTCGTCATGTGAAAACGACATTTTGTCGAATATGACTTACCAAGCAAATGATGTGGTTCTTCACACTGACACGAGTGTATTACCGAAACGAAAATCTGCATGGGCATCGTGGAACTATTTGCTGGAAGGAGGCGAAGAGGAGCTGCAACGATTGCCGTCCCTGACGTACAACATGAACATTTTGCAGCATATCGACTCTTCTGACACATTC
>NZ_JAWOQN010001260.1:0-500 GCF_033337395.1 Vibrio sp. YT-19(2023)
GTGTACAGAATCACGACGAAGTAGGCTAGCTCGTTTTTCTAAATCACCTTTCTTACCGCCACGAACAACAATTGCGCGCAGTCGAAGTGGGTAACCTGGGCCACTCTTTTCAATAAGAAGACGAGTCAGTAGGCGACCAATACGACCGAAACCGTAAAGCACAACATCGCGAGCGGCTAGAGAAGAGTCGGCATCACGCGCGCCTTGAAGTGCAGTTTGTAGGAAATCGTTTAGTGCTGCTGTATCTTCGTGCTCATTCCAATACTTAGTTGCCAGTTGACCAACATCAACGCGACATGAAGAAATGCTCATTTCGCACAATGCTTGGATGATCGGCATTGTGTGCTCTAGAGAAAGAGGGTTTCCAGTGTATCGTCTTGCTACGCGGTGAGTTTTGAGAATGTCGATAGTAGTGGCGTTGATAAGCGTCTTACCAAACAGAACCACTTCGATTCCTTTTTGACGATATAGCTTACCAATAAGAGGGGAGATAGATTCAG
>NZ_JAWOQN010001261.1:0-500 GCF_033337395.1 Vibrio sp. YT-19(2023)
TAACGGTGGAGGTTAGTGGGCATTTATATCTATGATAAATATATAAATCAATGCCTTACTGGTTGTTGATTCATGCTCTCTTTGCTCCGTAAGGCAAGGTACAACACTCAAGTGATTAGTGCATCAGCAGTAATGCCCAAGCCGAACATTATGGCGATTCGTTCAAGCGTAGGTACAAAGATACCGATTTGATAAAGCACAAAAGCACAACCGTAAAACAAGGTGTTTACGATAAGTGATTGATACAGCATTAAATCCGTGCGTCCAATACCATAAAAGTAACTGTCGATGACATTGTTTAAACTGAAAATGACATAGAACCCAACCATTAGCCAAACTAGACTGGTGATTGATTCTGGGTTCTCTATCCCCATGACATCGGCTATAAAGCTGTTCCAAAGCGGTGCGGTGAGTATCCAAACAGCAATAATTCCTAACGTTATCCAAAGGTAGCCATTGACTCGCTCAGATGTTAATCCCTTGTTTGTCGCAGCATCTTG
>NZ_JAWOQN010001262.1:0-500 GCF_033337395.1 Vibrio sp. YT-19(2023)
TATGTGTGGTGATGCTTTATTGTCATGGTTGACCATGAGTGAAGTGTCTTTCTCAATCTTCCCATTGATTGCACTCGTACTGGCTGTACAAGCTCTTTATCAAGAGTACTTAAACAACCCGGTATCGGAAGATATTCCGTTAGTGGGCTTAGCGTGTTTCTTTGTTGGTGCCTTTGGTCACTCTGCGTTTATCAAAGCGCAATACCCAGAAGCAGGCTCAAATTTCTTCGCAATCATGGTGTCGATGATCCTATTGGCATGGATTGGTAAAAAGCTGGGTTTCATGGAAAAGAAAACTTCTGCTGAATAATTGAAAAAATTCCAACAAAAAAGCGAGCTATTGAGCTCGCTTTTTTTATGTCACAGAAAAATAACCGCTTTTCATCATGTTTACTTTGGAAGTTGTCTCTGGAATGTGATGCATTCCCAACAAGCTTGAAAGAAATCAATTAATTCATAAAAAATACGCTTTTTTTCAATTCTGCCCTTGAAAAGCGTTT
>NZ_JAWOQN010000125.1:0-1187 GCF_033337395.1 Vibrio sp. YT-19(2023)
TGGGTGCAAAGCAAGCGAACCCGACACAATCCTTAGTGTTTAAAATCTTTACGCTATTACTTCTTCTTATTTTGGTGCTAACCCAAGGGCCGTCGGCCGATCACAGCTACTGGATTGCTGGTGGTTTGGTGGTTTCTATGTTCGCCGATACGCTGCATTCGTTTAAAACACGCAAGCTGATCTATTTTGCTGCCTATCTCGCAGCGCAAGTGTGCTACAGCAAATCTTTTTGGGTTCAGCTCAATGGCGATATCGTGTGGTGGTTGTTGGCTTTGTTGCTTGCCGCCAGTATCGTGGCGTTTTTCCTTCTTTTACCGCAGTTAGATTCGCTCGTTTTTCCCGTTGTGACTATGGGCATAATGCTAGTGCAGCTCGCTTGGGCGGCGGGTGAGGTTTGGCTACAAACGCCTAGCTACGCGAATTCCATTGGCTTTAGTGGCACCGTCATCATGACGTATTCTGCGCTCGCTTACGCCATACACGGATTCCGTAAACCAATGAAGCGCGCGTATGTTTGGGTAAGTGGTAGCTACTTTCTTGCTCATGCACTCATTGTTGCTTCTATCATTTACTAACGTAAGTCAAAGCAGTGCTCGACGATTTCAGTACACTGGTCGGGTTCTATTTGCTAACTGGAGTTAATGATGAGTGACATTCATGCTCACAACTTACTAAACCTACTACGTGAAACCCCAATGAGCCGCGACGAGCTCGCACAACATTTTGGCGCAGACGTACGCTTTCATACCTGTAAGTTGAATGATCTAGACTTAGATGCATTGCTAACCTTTTTATTACAGCGCGATAAGGTTCGCGAACTCGAAGGCAAGTTCGTCGTCAACATGGCGCGTATTTGCAACCATTAAGCGGCGTCTGAGGTTGTTTCGGTAATCGAGGGCGAATTATCTGATTTCGCCCTTAGCCGTATACTCGCACAATCTCCTTACTATACACTGGTCGCTATTTTTTTCGTTGAGGCCAGAACATGGATATTCTTTCTGCAGCGACCATGCTGTTTCTTATCATGGACCCTCTTGGCAATTTGCCCATTGTGTTGTCCATTCTTAAACACATCGATCCCAAACGTCGTCGTAAGGTGCTCATCCGCGAGCTGATTTTTGCCTTGTTGATTTTGATGTTGTTCTTGTTCGCCGGACAAAGCATCTTGAGCTTTTTGCACGTACAGC
>NZ_JAWOQN010000126.1:0-1177 GCF_033337395.1 Vibrio sp. YT-19(2023)
AGGGTCATCTGGGTCATGAAGCCCTAGTTCAAGATTCTTAATGGTGCGCCACGCATCGATACGAGGATTGTCTGCAAAGTGGTAGTAAGGTTGAAGTCGCTTGCCAGAATGAAGCTCAATATTTGGAATAACAAAATTCAGCTCTAACCGCCCTTTATCAAGATGCTCTACCCAAAGAATGGAGTATTGGTCTTTGTCTAAGCCTGGTAACAAAGCCTTTTCAAAATCAGCCATGAGGCGATCTTTAATCTCTTGTGATAAGTCCGTTTCAGCAAAACAGAGAAAGCCCGATGTGTACTTTTTGGCGTAAGGACTCGAATCAATGAGTGATTGAACTAAATCAGGATCGCCTTGATTGAGTGTCGCCCTCTCCCGATTTCTATCTTTCCCTAAGAGATAATCAACAGGGCCACTCCCAACGCCCTTACCTCTACGAGCGAACTGAACAATCATACTGAGATCTCATACTGTGCCATTATTTGCCCAAGCTGACGCTCGATTGCTGAAAGTTGAGCCAATACTTGAACCACATTCACGACATCATAATTCTGGGTATTCACTACTCTAGTGATCTGATTCAAGTTATTTCCAAGTCCAGATAACTGGCGCAATAATGCGGGGTCTACTTTAGGAACATTGGCTCTTTTAAGAGTCCGTTCCCCAAGACAAGTCTCTCTCACCCAAGGAGCTAATTCCGCACAATCACACCGATCTTTCAGAGCTTGAAGTTCAGTCTCAGTGACTCTGATCTTGATGGACTTTTCTCGTATCACTTTCTTCTTTTCAGTCATGGCAATCCTTTAATTTGAGTGCTTTTAACTAGGGTTAAGGGAGCGTAGCGTCCCTTACAAGGCACAATGACAACGTAACGAAGTGGAGGGGTCTTTGTGTAGCCTTGCTTATGTGCTTAACAAAAGATAGAAAGTAAGATAAAGAAATGCAAATAAGGGAAATCATGAAGTATCAAACAATGACAGTAAGAGCAAAGAGGAGGCTAGCCAAGCTAGCGCAAACCACCCTTTCGGCTGCGCCGACCCCTACCCATTTCAACTCAAATTTATGAGTGATTTGGGTATCTTTTTGGTCGCTTTCAGATTGGGTAAGTCTCTTCCCTTTCGGGCTGCCCTGCGCTGTGAGTAAGGCTTTACGCCCCCATTCCAGTCTCACAACACTAATC
>NZ_JAWOQN010000127.1:0-1176 GCF_033337395.1 Vibrio sp. YT-19(2023)
CAACTCGATTGAAGAAAAGCATTCGTAACAGCGACCGAAAAACCGATAAACATGACTACTCCATTGCGCGCTTCGCAGGCGATGAGTTCGTGTTAATGCTTTACGATGTGCGCAGTAAACAAGACCTAGATGGCATTTTGGATCGCATCGTTAATTTGTTCCCAAAGGGATATCAAAACTACGATACCTATAATGAGCTGACGATGAGCGTAGGAGCCGCAATCTATAAACAAGACGCCAACGATTTGTCAGAGCTTACCCGCTGCGCAGACAAAGCGATGTATGCCGCGAAACACACGGGTAAAAATCAGTACGCGTTTTACGAACATTGTTCTCATGCTGGTGAGCTGCGCAAACAACAAGAATCAATGCTTGAGATGACAGAGGCGTGCTAAGCCTCTGTGAGTCGCCCGATTATGCAAAAAAGTGCATCGCCCACAACCCAAGCGCTAAAAACACGATCAACCAGAAGGCTTGACGCGCCCGGCTTGGTTTTCCTTGTTGTGTTGCAATCACTGGCTTAAAAGCTCGCTCCTTCATTTTTCCGACCAAGCTTTTT
The DNA here is from genome assembly GCF_033337395.1 of Vibrio sp. YT-19(2023). NCBI lineage: Bacteria > Pseudomonadati > Pseudomonadota > Gammaproteobacteria > Vibrionales > Vibrionaceae > Vibrio > Vibrio sp. YT-19(2023). The sequence continues at coordinate 560 of NZ_JAWOQN010000127.1, forward strand.
TCTATCGCCTGTTTGTAAAACTTGCGTCTTTTGTGCGCCGCGTTCGCTACTTCAGTAAAGCGGTGTCGCTGTTCATTCGTTAAATCGCTCGCTTCGTAGCGAGGAGGGAGATCAGAATGCTTGCGTTGTACTGCCATCACTTCCTCCTTGGTTGATGGGTGTACTTATACTAAGTATATACACAGTTGCGCATAAATAGCGCCAAGATACCGAATTCTAAGCGATATCTCGTGCGCCAGTTCAAGGAAATTACGCAACTAAAAAAGCCACCCGAAGGTGGCTTAAAGCAATTCAGCATTTGTACCGATTATAGGTATTCGCACAAGTAAGCCGTTGCGTCTTTCACTTGCAGCTCAAATGATGAGTTACCTTCAACATCAAACGACTCACCGCTGCTGTAGGTTGTCCAATCGGCTTCACCTACGCGTTTCACCACGAGAGCACCTTTAACGACTGTCATGCGCTCAGGAGCCTGCGTACCAAATGTGTACTCGCCCGGAAGCATCACACCGACACTAACATCCTGTCCGTGCTGGTTAAAACCTAGTGACTTTACACCGCCTGCAAAATAGCTATTTTCCTTAATATTCATTATTGGTTTCCTTATCAAAAGTCCG
>NZ_JAWOQN010000128.1:0-1173 GCF_033337395.1 Vibrio sp. YT-19(2023)
TGCTTTCGGACGCCTTACGTGCGTTTTACCAAACTAAGCCGCTGGCAGCGTCTGATTTTAGCGTTAAGTAACCCAAATAACCTCAGAGAAACTCCATGATTATTGAATTTGAAGAAAAACTACTAGAACTGATTGATGCTCGTATTGAAAACGCATCTGATGATGAACTGTTTGCTGGTGGTTATCTACGTGGTCACATCTCTCTGTCTGCCGCATCTTGTGAAGAAGACGGCATCAACGATGTTGAAGAGCTAAAATCTCGTATCGCGAACAGCCTAGAAGAAGCTCGTGCAGAACTGACGCCTGCGGATCGCGTGATTGTTAGTGATCTATGGCAAGAGCTACAATCACAAGCATAATATCTACGAATTGCTGTAAATGAGTGCTCAGTGTAACTGAATGAAAGCCTGTTAACCTTGTTGTGACTATTTTTTCAACGGGTTATATCAAACGTCACCTTATTCTAGGCGTGCTTCTTGGCTATTTCTGAGCATATCTTTTCTATCGTTATCCCGCCTTTTAGTTGAAATCAACTCCTTCGAAATATTCGAATCTCTCCATAAGATTTTTGTGGTTGTTGCCAGCCTGTTTAACTTTTATTCTGCAAAGCATAAAACGTGAACAAAGGAATATAACCATGAAAATTGTCGCATTCGGTGCTTCTACCAGCTCAACCTCAATCAACAAAACGCTTGCTACTTACGCCGCTCAACAAGTAGAAGGCGCGCAAGTGAACGTGTTGGATTTAAACAACTACAACGTTCCAATGTTTAGTGAAGACAAAGAGAAAGAAATCGGCCAAGCGGAAGGCGCAATCGCTTTTTTACGCGAGCTAGAGCAAGCTGATGCCATCGTTGTATCATTTGCAGAGCACAACGGTTCTTACGCTGCGGCTTACAAAAACTTGTTCGATTGGGCAACGCGTATCGAGCGCAATGTGTTCCAAAATAAACCGGTCGTTTACCTTGCGACGTCACCGGGCCCTGGTGGTGCACAAAGCGTACTAGCGGCGGCAACGGGTTCAGCGCCATTTTTTGGAGCGGACGTTAAAGCGTCGGTTTCGGTACCAAGTTTTTACGAGAACTTTGACTTGGAGTCGGGTGAGATTGTAAATCAAGAAATTGCAGAGCAAGTGAAACAAGCCGTCGCGTTGCTCAAGTAATACGCCATTAA
>NZ_JAWOQN010000012.1:0-143836 GCF_033337395.1 Vibrio sp. YT-19(2023)
GGCTACGACGATTGATGGGCGTAGCCGCTCAGATCGTAGTTTCTTGATTTAGTTCCATCGAATTACGCAACAAAGCCAGCGTGCATCACCATCATCAAGCTGAAGCAATGTCGAAGTGTAAGATTTCAATGTATCTTCAGCATGTGCTGGTGCTAAAGAACCAAGTAAAGCGAGTGCGATAATACTCGCGGAAAGATGCTGTTTTTCCATTATTTTTTCCTATTAGTCAGCCCATAAAGACTTTTGTTTTAAACCATCTTGATGGGCACTTTATAATTATGGACAGGTTATAAATTCAAGCTCAATAAATGAGCGGTGAAATAGTGCATCTTGTTTTTTATTAAAAAAAGAAAAAGGATAGATTCGTGGGATTAATGTCTCATAGTTTTTAAATTCACCACTCAACTATAATAAATAAGAATTTGGTTATTAAGTCTTGTCTTTTTAAGTTATTGCTTAATTTTAATTTTCTAATGTTGTGTTGAGATTTTCTATTGATAAAAGTGAATTTTATAAATGTTAGCCATGTTATTTTTAGGGTTTTTGTTATACCAAATTAAGTAAAGTATCGTTATGTGGTTATCTCGGGTTTATGGGTTTAATTCAAATTAAAACAGTGGCTTATGTTTTTTTGTTATTATTTTTTTAGAGCTTAATGTAATAGTTTAGTGATAAAGTCCGTCAATGAAGTTGCCATGTTCGTGTATGAAGTTATATGTGCTTTTACAGCAGGAAATTAAACTTTACGTTTAAGATGGTAAAGATAGAAAAAGAAATAAATAATCATGTTTCGAGAATATAAAATGTAACGTACTTCTAATTAAACGAATGCTTGAATAAACGATGGAGTGTGAAAAGTGCTATTTAAGTTACGCTGCCCTATATTCCAGTTGGTGCCTTGTTCATACAATGCGTTTTCTCGGCTTAAACTGGTTTACGTACTGCTAATCTCTTATCCGTTTCTTAATTACACATATTGGCAATATGCTCGCCAAGTTACGTGTATTGGTGTCAATGAAAAACAGTATCTACGATAGCTCTCTCAGGGTTGGAACTGCCACTATGAATTTCCTTCATGTTCAATGTGAAACAATACCAATATTACTCAACTCGTGAAGCAAGTATAAAAAAGGACTGCTCTGGTGTTAGGCACTGCGACGGTCGTTTTTTGTACGAACCGTTCGTCGTAAGTGCTGTGCAACCTAACGATTGGGAAAACCAAAAAACAAAAAATGTCCCCATGCACAGAGTTAGGAAAAGTCTGCTTTATCTAAGGAAATAGGATACCAACTCACGATGAATAACGATTTCACATTTGCTATCAAAAGCATTCGCTTTGATGAGAATTACCAACCATCAGACAACACGCGAATCACTACCAACTTTGCTAATCTGGCTCGCGGAAACTACCGCCGAGAGAATCTGCGCAATGCGCTCCGAATGATCGATAATCGTTTTAATGCGTTGGCATATTGGGATAACGCGCAAGGTGACCGCTACTCAGTTGAACTTGAAATCATCTCTGTTGATATGGATATCCAAGGTAGTGGAGAAGCATTCCCATCGATTGAAGTGCTCAAAACTAACATTGTTGACCACAACACTAACGAGCGTATCGAAGGCATTGTGGGCAACAACTTCTCTTCATACGTGCGTGATTACGACTTTAGCGTTTTGCTGTTGGACCACAACAAAAACCAGCCACAGTTCAGTATCCCAGCGAACTTCGGTGATTTGCATGGCAAACTGTTCAAAGCTTTCGTTAATTCTGAGTCTTACAAACAGCATTTCAAAAAGCTGCCAGTGATTTGTCTGAGCGTATCGGACAACAAGGTATATCGACGCACCGAAAACCAACATCCTGTTTTGGGCTTTGAATATCAGCCGAACGAATCTTCGTTGACGGAGCAGTACTTCAAAAAGATGGGCTTACAGGTGCGCTACTTTATGCCGCCAAACAGTGTTGCACCATTGGCATTCTACTTCTTCGGTGACTTGTTGAACGATTATTCAAACCTAGAGCTTATCAGTACGATTAGCACGATGGAGACATTCCAGAAGATTTACCGACCTGAGATTTACAATGCCAACGCGGTTGCCGGTAATTGCTACCAGCCAAACTTAAAAAACCTAGACCACTCGCTAACTCAAATCGTTTACGACCGAGAAGAGCGCAGCCAACTGGCGATTGAACAAGGGAAATTTGCCGAGGAGCATTTCATCAAACCTTATCAATCTGTGCTTGAACAATGGTCTGCAAACTACGCGTAATCGACAACGAGAATCTAGAAAGGAATGACGATGAAAACACTATTACCGACTTCAACGGCTGGCAGCTTACCGAAACCTTCTTGGCTGGCCGAACCAGAAAAACTTTGGTCACCGTGGAAACTGCAAGGTGAAGAACTGATTGATGGCAAACGCGATGCGCTACGTGTCGCTTTGCAAGAACAAGAACTGGCAGGCGTTGATATCGTCAGTGATGGCGAGCAAACTCGCCAACATTTTGTGACGACCTTTATTGAGCATTTAAGCGGCGTAGATTTTGAAAACCGCAAAACGGTGACCATTCGCAACCGTTATGAAGCAAATGTTCCGACTGTGGTTGGCCCAGTAAGCCGCACAAAGCCCGTGTTTGTTGAAGATGCCAAGTTCTTGCGTCAGCAAACTAAGCAACCTATCAAGTGGGCGCTGCCAGGCCCTATGACGATGATCGACACACTTTATGATGATCATTACGGTAGCCGTGAAAAGCTGGCTTGGGAATTTGCGAAGATCCTCAACCAAGAAGCGAAAGAGCTTGAAGCGGAGGGTGTCGACATTATTCAATTCGATGAACCTGCGTTCAATGTGTTCTTCGATGATGTGAACGAATGGGGCATTGCGTGTTTAGAGCGTGCGATTGAAGGGCTGAAATGTGAAACTGCAGTGCACATCTGCTATGGCTACGGCATCAAAGCGAACACGGATTGGAAGCAAACGCTAGGCACTGAATGGCGACAATACGAAGAAATATTCCCTAAATTGCAGCAGTCAAATATCGATATTATCTCGCTTGAGTGTCATAACTCACGAGTGCCTATTGAGTTACTTGAGTTGATTCGCGGTAAGAAGGTGATGGTTGGTGCGATTGACGTCGCTACCAACGAAATTGAAACGCCAGAAGAAGTGGCGAACACACTGCGAGAGGCGTTGAAGTACGTTGATGCCGACAAGCTTTACCCATGTACCAACTGCGGTATGGCGCCTTTGTCTCGTGAAGTATCGACCGCTAAGCTCAATGCATTAAGTGCGGGTGCGGAGATCATTCGTAAAGAGTTGGTGGGTTGATATTAATACTTAGGCTCCGCACCATGAACTAAAATTAGGGTCATTCTAGCGAGTTTAAATGAGACTAGGAATCGGTTTACTGCTCGCTAGGAAATGACGATAACTTTCGCACTTCAAAGCAGTCGGTGAGTAGATCCTGAATCACGCTCGTCCCTCACTGTTCAGGATGATGGATGTTGGAAGATACATTGCTCGCCATCCCTCAGGTATTAGAGCAGCTCTAAGGTAGGGTCATTCCAGCGAGTCTAGACGAGACTAGGAATCTGATTACAGCACGCTAGGAAATAGCGATAACTTTCGCACTTCAAAGCACTCGGTGGGTAGATCCTGAACCACGCTCGTTCCTCGATGTTCAGGGTGACCGTTTTAAATAAAAATGCCGCTCACAGTAAAGTGAGCGGCATACATTTCCCGTTTCCAGCCTCGGCCAGATTTAATTCAACTCTACGTTCTTAATCTCAGGATGCTTTAGCAACATCACACGAATCCAGTGATGCACCACCCACATCACCATCGCGGTGAGCAGAACCGCAACGAAAATCGAGCTGAAACGGTACAAGATCGAAAAGAACGCGTCTTTTTGTTCTGGCACCAACGAGGTCGTCAGCGGAACCGATAGGGCAGACATGGCAGAAAACGCGATAGCCGCTTTAATTTGCCCCTTGGTGAGCCACAAGCAGAATGGCCCCATTGCAATGGTAAAGGCGAGCCAAAAGAGTAGCCCATGCCCATACCAACTGCCCAATATCAGCTGAACAGCCATCCCTGCGATGCAGCCTAGTGCGGTGCCGATGATGCGAATTTTTGCCATGGCGAGCGAGCCCGCTAAAGTCATTGGGGTTAGGATGATCAAAATGGAAGCTTGTGCGGATAGCGAGTCATATAAGTCCGCTACTTGGAATACGATAAACGCAGCCATCGCCACTACCCAACCCATAGCAACTTGGCTGATGTAGTCAATATCGCTTTTTACTGGGGTCGACATCTCAAGGTGCTCGGCGGGGGATTTTGGCTCCGGGAACAACCAATACGCGAATGCGCAAACAAAAATATTGCTGAACGCCATCACCCACATGTTGACGTTGAACTCTTCAATATCCATGAAGTTATAGCTGGCAAAATTCAACACAATTGAACCCACCAACAGCCCCATGTAACCAAACAAATAGGTTTTCTGGTTCATCATTGCAATGCACTTGAACAGCATCATAATTCCGACGGCAACGGTCATTAATGTTGGATGAAACTGCAAGTATTCCAGCAAAAATGTGGCTTGTATGGTTGTCCACACCGCAGAGAAAAACACGATCAATAAAGCCGAAATATTAAAGTTGTCCATTTTGCCCAATATAAACAGCGGCATCATGATGGCAAAAAATCCGTAAGACCAACCGAAGATCATGCTTAGCGCGAGCCCTAAAGAGCAGCCGAACCAAATTCGTAAGGTTTTCATTGTCGCCGCCTAGTAAATGAAGTGGAACCAGCTTGCGAGGTGAATCTGTGCTTGCGCCATCAACTGCCAGAAAATGCTGTTGTCTGGGTACAAAACAATGGTAGCGCGAGAGCCGACAAACAGTGCTGGTGGTAACTCTTCGCTGCTGGTTAGGTTCACTCGTGTACGCTGCGCATCACGTACCCAGCGGTTGTTCACTTCCACTTTGGTCAGTGCGCCATTAGGCGTTTGTTGTGCGGCTGCTACACCGTAATCGCGGCTAGCTAAATCAAAGTCGTACACCGAACCTGGGTTGGAATCAAATGTGACCAAGGCGTGGAAAGTCTTGTCTACGTTCGCGACGGACTTTTCACGAAAATCAGCGGCTACCCAGAGTGATCCTGTTGGTACAAACGTCAGCAATGGCATGTTGGTGTTTGCCATCGTGCCAACTTCTAGTTGCAGGTTGGTCACGACACCATCACTGGGAGCGAGTACCGCGGTATTTGCCAAATCAAGTTGCGCCTTTTCGATGCCGTTTTTGGCAATTCGAACGGCGGTGCTTTGACCTTTTTGATCGCCTAATTGCGCCTCAATGACTTTTAAGTTTTGTCGTTCCGCTTTAAGCGCTGCACGTGATACCTGATTTTGGGCAAAGGCATTATCGAGTGTCGATTGAGAGATGACTTTCTGCTTCGATAGTGTCAGTAAGCGGTTGTACTCGCGGTGTGCATTATCAAATGTCGCTCGTGCGCGGGCAATATTGGCAAGAGCGGCTTCGCGTTGAGAATACAGTGTTGCTTCTTTTTCATAGGCGGATTGCAGAGACAGCTCCGCCTGTTCAAGCGCTATCTTGTATTTACGATCATCAATCGTAAACAACACATCGCCTTTTTGAACGGACTGGTTATTCTCGATGAGAACGTCGGTCACTTTACCAGATACCTCGGGTGCGACTTGGACAACGTATCCTTGCACTCGTCCTTCGGTCGTTAAGGGGGCGTGGCGGTCAGCAATGATAATGTACAAAAATAGTACGATGAACAGGACAATCAAAGTTCGCATCCAGTGTTTGAATTTTTGGTCAGCCGTCATTACAAGTTCCGTTAAACATATTGGATAGCGGATTATAGAGAAGTCACTCACAATTCAGTAGAATGATAATACGAACATAAATGACCTAAAAATAGGACAATGAACGTTAATTTTGATGATATTTACCTATTCACTCAGACGGTGGTTCACGGCGGTATAAGTGCAGCGGCAGAGGCGAATCAACTACAACGCTCAAAAGTGAGTCGTCGTCTGCAAGAATTAGAGAAATCGCTCGGGGTACAGCTTTTGATTCGCACAACACGCAGCATTGAGTTGACGGAGCACGGGAAACGCTTGTTTGAGTTGGTGGGGCAGCCTATTGACCATATTCAGCAAGGTTTAAATGCCATGCACGAATATCAACAAGAGCTGACGGGCAAGGTGCGTTTAGCCATTCCTTCCGCATTGATGAGCTCTGCCGCGTTTAACGCGATCATCACTGAGTACACAACGCGGTATCCGGAGATTTCGGTCGAGATCGAAAACCATCAAGAGAGTGTCGATCTCAAGCGTCAATCGTTTGATTTACAGCTTCTTCCGAGCGTGGTCAAAGTCACCGATGACAGCTATGTGCAGTTCAGTCTTTTGCCTTATCGTAGTCACTTTGTTGCGTCAAAAGCCTATCTAGAATCGCATCCGCCAGTAAAAACGGTGGAAGATCTTAAGCAGCATCGCCTTTTAACTAATCGTTACAATGCCGATTTGCTCGATTCAGATCTGCATGTGGCGTTGCGTTCGGATGACCTCAACTTGCTGCGCTCGATGGCGATAGCAGGAAACGGCATCGCGTTTATTCCTCAAATTCATTCCAAGCCTGCACTGAGAGACGGTTTGTTGGTCGAGGTGCTGCCTCAATTCGCGCATCCGAAGCAGCATCTTACTCTGATTTATCCCTCGGCCTTATTTCTGCCCAATAAAGTCAAAGCCTTGATTGAACTAATTCGAGAGAAATTTAAATAGCCAGTTCAAACCACTCTTACCTAAGGGCAAATGTGTGAGCGAAGGTCATCTTTCTAGGTTTTATTGCTCTAACATGAAAGGGTTCTGATACATTAACTTTTGCTCAACTTGTTGAGTATGGTTTGTGGTCGCACAAGATAGGAGATGGAAATGTTATCGAAAGGAAACACGGGCCTGATTGTGGTGGATGTTCAGGGCAAACTCGCTACATTAATGCATGAAAGCGACGCACTGATTGAAAATATCACGAAACTGGTAAAGGGCGCCAAAGCACTAGATTTGCCTATTCTGTGGCTAGAACAGAATCCAGAAAGGTTGGGCCCAACCGCGGAGCCGATTCGTGAAGTGCTTGAAAGCACGCATTTACCTATTACCAAGTACACGTTTGATGGTTGCAAAGAGGCGACGTTTAAGGTCGCGGTGGAGAACGCGAAAGTTGATACCTGGTTGGTTTGCGGTATTGAATCCCACATTTGCGTCTATCAAACCGCGGTTTCTCTGCGCCAGTCCGGTTATCGCGTTGAATTAGTCACGGATTGTGTCTCTTCCCGAACCGCTGCCAATAAAGCGCTCGCTCTTGCGAAGTTAACCGCTAACGGTGTGGTGCTCACTGGGTTAGAAATGTGTTTGTATGAAATGGTCGAAGATTGCCGAGCACCTGAATTCAAAGAAATTCTGGCGCTCATCAAATAGTGGAATCACTGTAATCAGCAACAACTTTATTTGAACACGCTATTCAAATTCTCGTTGATATCTTGGCAACATCGACTCGTTGCCAAGTAACCCGCCTTGGTGAATATAAATCACCGTTTTATCTGTGTTCTCTTCCAACCAAGGGGTGAGGCATTGCCACATATACGGGTCGTATAACAGGTCAAATTCGAGGTCGGTTTGCTCAAAGAGTGCTTTCCATGTGATGTAATCTTCTTCGTACAAGCGACCAAAATGGTGTTTGTTGCGCACGGTTAAAATGGTTGGGTGGCTGTTTTCACCGAGCTGGTTGAACTGCTCAGTTAAGTAATCTGCATCGCCTACGCAAGGGCAAGTTAGCACTTCTATGCCGTGTGGGCTTAAATGTTTATGAAGATATAAAGCCGTCGTGCCAGTACCTGATGGCAGGGCGACCGTAAACTGCTCTTTACCTCTCAATCGCGTCCAATCAAGAATTTCTCGTGCTAACTGTTTGATGCCAGCTTCAGCGAGGTGGGAACGTCCACCCTCTGGAATCAGCAATGTCGACTCATCTACTCTTCGTACCTGGTGGATGTATTCACTAGGGTGAAGTTCGCTACCGATGTCTTGCATGGCGGTGATTTTCATACCCAAATCAAGCGCACCACGATAGTTGCCGATAGGGGAGTCTTTAAGCCAAGAAGGAATGTGTTGAACGTAGAATTCGAAGTTCCAGCCTTTGATTTGCGCCAGAGCGGCAAGCGAATACATCGCGTTGGATTGAGCAGAGCCATAACTGATGAGGGTTTTGATGTCGCTGTTCTGCGTTTTCATCAACGCCATAAACTTACGTGCTTTGTTCCCAGAAAAGTGAGAATGCAGCATGTCATCACGCTTAAGAAAAAACGTATGACCGTTGAAGTTGTGTTGAGTTATCGGGCTTTCAGAGAGTTTCATGCTGCTGACGTGTCCAACCACGCGACCTTGCCGTTAAAAAGGGCGCGTAGTGTAACGCCATTAAACCCAGATAAAAAGTCTGGGTTTCAGTACATCCATTTCGTTATTCCTGATGTTTTGCCGCTTTGTTTTCAGGGGATTCAATTCCACGGCTCGCCTTTCTGCTTTAAGCCACGTACACTACGCCGCTTATTTCAACTCAATCAGAAGGCTTGGTTTTGCAAACTCTAGAACAATTAAAAACAGGACAATTAGTAGGAACGAAACAACTGAAGTTGGCGGAAGGGCTAACTGAGTTTCCTATGGAAATATTAGAGCTTGCAGAAACGCTTGAAGTGTTAGATTTATCTGGCAACGCACTGTCAGATTTACCACCAGAACTGGAACAGCTGACCAAGCTAAAAATCATCTTTGCTTCCAACAACCTGTTCACCCATCTGCCAGAGGTGTTGGGCAAGCTGCCAAACCTTGAGATGGTTGGGTTTAAAACCAACAAGATCAAAGTAGTCAGTGAAGCCTCACTACCAACTCAGTTACGTTGGTTGATTCTGACCGACAACGAGATTGAAGTTCTGCCAAACAGCCTGGGTGAAAGACCGCGCCTAAGAAAGCTTGCTTTGGCGGGCAATCGCATCAAACAACTGCCAAACAGCATGGAAAACTTGGTCAATTTAGAATTGATTCGTTTATCTGCAAACCAGTTAGAGCATTTCCCGGATGTGTTGATGAAGCTGCCTAAATTGGCATGGTTTGCATTCGCAGGTAACCCATTCTGCAAACATCCATCTTCGCTAGACAGCGTGCCTAAAGTGACCACAAACAGTTACTCACTTAACCATGTTCTTGGCCAAGGTGCGAGTGGCGTGATTTCTCATGCTAACTGGACTGACGCTCAATACGACTTCCCGAACGAAGTTGCGGTGAAAGTGTTCAAGGGTGAAGTGACCAGTGACGGCTACCCACATGATGAACTTGAAGCATGTTTGCAAGCCGGGCATCACAACAACTTGGTGAAATCCATCGCGCAAGTGGATGACGGTAATGAGCTTGCTTTGGTTATGGAGCTGATCCCAAACTGTTACTACAACTTGGGTTTGCCACCAACGTTGGAAACTTGCACCCGAGATACATTCCCACAAGGTTTTACGTTGACGGTCGAGCAAGTCAATTCCATTGTTGAGCAGATGGTGGACGTGTTTAATCACCTGCACGACAACAAGGTGTGCCATGGCGATTTGTATGCGCACAATACTTTGGTGAATGAGCAAGGTGAGATGATCTTCGGCGATTTTGGTGCGGCGAGCATTTACGGTTACTTATCGGACGAACAGCAAGCGGCAATCCGAACCATTGAATCTAGAGCGTTGAAGTACTTTATCGAAGATATGTTTTCTGTGTGTGACGCGTCGGAATCGGCATCGCAAGCATTCAATCGACTAGCAGCACTTGCAGCATAAGATTTCATTCAATCGAAATTAGAAAGAGGTATCGAATTGCTCGTTTGATACTGAGCAAAGTAGATACCTCTCAATTGAATTAGGCGCTGGGGAAGTTACTCTGAGCAAGCCTCTTGATGCTCTGACGTAAGGTCAATTACTGCTTCACAACCACCCTCTGGATGTGTACCAATCTTAAATTGCCAGCCATAGCGTTGGCACAAATCATCCACAATCATCAAACCTAATCCGTGCCCATCAGAGTGCGGAATGGTCGAAAAGCCTTCACCTTCATCACGCACCGAGATGGTGTTCTCATCCATGTTGATATGAATTGATCCCGATGGTGTCGCGGCGATGCCGTTGCGAATCAGGTTGCCAAGAATAATGGTTAGCACGGCATTGGTCGCGCGCGTTCTTGGGTTACCGTCTATCTGTACATCAAAGTTGAGTGCTTTCTCATCCGCCTGAGCTTGGCTTTGGAAGATGATTTGGTTGAGTTCTTCTTCGGTGATGCTTCGTACTGGTGAATCATCTGCATTACGCTCGTAACGCACTAAGCCGAGTAGGGCATCTACCATGGTCGACATCTGCTGCGTTGCATCCTGGATTCGGTTCACTTGTCGGGTCTGGAAATCCGTGTTCGCACTTCTCGCCAGTAAGCTGCTTGAGCCTTTCATTACGGTTAACGGTGTACGCAGTTCATGGCTTGCGTATCGTGCAAAGGCTTGCTCACGCTTGATGACTTGGTTGATTTTGTGGCGATACTCATTCAACTCATCCGCGAGGGTTTGGAACTCTTTGGCCGAGCCCTCAGGCACACTAAAAGTTTGCGTGGCATCTCCTTGGTGATGGTCGAGTTGAGTTTTGAGCGCATTGACGGGTTCAATCAAGCGTTGTGATAAGCGCAGTAGCAGGCTACCAAACAGGAACACCAGCACGGCGACAATGGACAGCACCATAGCGACGACGAGAATGAATTCCTCTGAGGTGATCTCGATTTCATCAATCAAGGAAACCAGGATCACAGGATGTTCAACGCCTTTGTAGGTGTAAGTACTCATGTAAACCATGCGCGAGTATTCACCGTCTTCTACTTCATCAAGAAAGTGCTTTTGACCAATCAGGTATTTTTGGTAGCGCTCGGCAACCAATGAGATGTCGTTGTATGCAGTGGTGAGCAGGTCAAGCTGAATACTGCCTTGCTCTGGGTGGGACTGGAAATGTTCAATCGCTTCTTTTTTGTCGACCATAATACGACGCTCGCCCACGCGGTCTTCAGACCAAAGCAGGGAGCCGGTAATCAACAAAAAGCAGAAGATGCCAATCACGACCGACACAAAAGAGAAAAACAGAGCGAGTCGCCCTGTCATACTTTGTGTGCTTTGCGTGCTAGCAAGTAAGCGATTGATCATGCACCTGTCTCCAAGCGGAAGCCAACTTTCGGCACGGTGATAAGCACATGTTGTTCAAATGGCTTATCAAGTTGGTTGCGAAGTTGGTAAATGTGGCTGCGCAGAACGTCGTTGTTTGGCTCGTTCTCTTGCCAAAGTTGGAAGGCGATTTCTTCACGTGTCACTACATCTGGCGCGCTTTTTACAAGCATTTCCAGAATGGTGTAAGTGGTGGGGTTTAGCGCCAGCAGTTTATCTTGGCGGTAAGCTTTACGCGTTTTTTGGTCGATAGACACTTCACCGTATTCCAACTTGCTCGATGCGACAGTGCCACGGTAACGGCGGATCAGTGCCATCATGCGCGCTTCAAGAATATCCAGATCGAAAGGTTTGGTCAGATAGTCATCCGCACCGTGTTGGAAGCCTTTGAGCATATCGTCACGGCTATCGAGCGCCGTCAGCATAAGTACCGGTGTGTTGTTGCCCGCGTCGCGAAGTTTATTACACATGGTCAGGCCATCCATGCGTGGCAGCATGAGATCGAGCAAGATGATGTCGAAGGTGTTTTCCATCGCTAGTTTCAGGCCGAGTTCGCCGTTGTCTGCATAATCGAGTTCCATACCTGCACACTCAAAATAATCGAACAGCATGCCTGCAATTTCTCGATTATCTTCGACTAAAAGTACGCGTTTCATGTATTTCTCTCCAAGTGGGCAGGTGTTCGAAAATAAGACTTCGTCTTAACCGAACATTATTCACTAAGGACGTGAAAAAGATGTCAATAACATCTCTTTCACGTTGATGTTTGTAGACTGGATTCATTCATCGGATTTAGTGGAAGAGTAGCATGTCAACCTTCAACATTCACGCTGCAACCTTTTCAAAGGTGAGCCAACACACTGAGCCTAAAACAGTTTTGTCTGTTGTGGTGCCATTCTTTAACGAGCAAGAAGTCTTACCTGAATTTCATCGTCGTTTAGCCGCCGTTTTGGATGAAATGCCAGAACGCTGTGAAATCGTTTATGTGGACGACGGCAGCAAAGACGAGAGCCTAATGATCGCGCAAAACTTTTCTCAATCTTCTAGCGACGTTCGTTGTATTGCACTAAGCCGTAACTTCGGCAAAGAGTCCGCCATGAGTGCGGGTCTGGAACACTGTCAAGGTGAAGCGGTGATCGTGATTGATGCCGACTTGCAAGACCCGCCTGAGTTGATCCCGCAAATGGTATCAAAATGGCGTGAAGGGTATGACGTGGTGAACATGCAGCGCAGCGAGCGCCACGGTGAAACTTGGTTCAAACGCTTCTCGGCCGCTTGCTTTTACAAAGTGCTTAACAGCATGGCGAAATTGGATGTGCCTGAGAACGTGGGCGATTTCCGTCTACTGAGCGCAAAAGTGGTTAAACACATCAATGCGTTGCCAGAGCGTAACCGATACATGAAAGGCATCTTTTCTTGGCCGGGTTTCAAGCAAGTGACGGTTCAGTTTGAGCGTGACGCTCGTTTCTGTGGTGAAACCAAATGGAACTACCTCAAGCTGATTGGCCTTGCAATGGACGGCATCACCTCGTTTTCCATTCGTCCTTTGCGTTTAGCGACACTTGCCGGTGCATTGGTGGCGTTCAGTGCCTTTATCTATGGCGCATTCATAGTGATGAAAACTGTTGTGTTTGGTGAGCCTGTCACTGGCTACCCATCCATGATGGTCGTCCAACTTGCCTTGGGCGGTGTGCAACTGCTGTCGATTGGCCTTTTGGGCGAATACATTGGCCGCATTTTTGTCGAGACCAAGCAACGCCCTCTTTATCTTGTTCAGTCTGTTTACGAGCAGCCTGCAAAACATCAATCCATCCAAACCATGAAGTTTAAACTGGGAGAAACCGCGTAATCATGAGTATTAATAAAACCCATCTGTGGTTGTTGTTGGCGTTTGCTCTTTTACTCCGTCTTATTTCACTTGCCGCTTACCCTTTGATGGACACCACGGAAGCCCGCTACGGCGAAATGGCGCGCTTAATGGTGGAAACCGGCAATTGGCTTACCCCACAGTTTGATTACGGCGTGCCTTTCTGGGGGAAGCCACCCCTGTTCACTTGGATGAGTGCTTACGGCATTGAGCTGTTTGGATTGAATGAATTTGCAGTGCGCGCGCCTCATTGGTTGGCGGGTGTTGCGACGATTGTTTTTGTTGCTTTCATGGCGTATCGCGCTGGCTTTAATGCTGGCATCGCAGCGTTGGTACTGGCGACGTGTGGCATCTTTTCAATTGCGGCGGGTGCGGTGATGACCGACATGGCACTGACGTTGGCCATGACGATGGCGATGGTTGGTTTTTACTATTGCTGGCTTGGCAAAGACAAACACAGCCGATTATGGTGTTACCTCGGTTTCTTTGGCTTGGCTTGCGGGCTGTTAGCAAAAGGTCCAGTGGCGATCGTGATTATGGGTATCGCAGTGTTTCCTTGGCTCGTGATTCAGCATGGTTTCTTCGGTGCCTTCAAAGCCTTGTGGCAGCGTTTTCCAATTGTGTCGGGGTTGGCGCTCATGCTGGCGATTGCTCTACCGTGGTACATCATGGCTGAAATGGCGACGCCTGGATTTATTGATTACTTCATTGTTGGCGAGCACTTTAAGCGTTTTGTTGTCAGCGGTTGGGAAGGGGACCTGTATGGCTCTGCTCATGATCAACCACGTGGGATGATCTGGGTATTCTGGCTACAATCGGCTGCGCCTTGGTCAATCGTATTGCCTATCTTGGCGTGGAAACGTCGTACGGTGCTCAAAGCCATTGAAACCGATCATCAAGGTTTGTTTAGCTTCCTGATGTGTTGGCTGATTTCACCAATGATCTTGTTCACCATGGCTGGGAATATTTTGCCTGCTTACGTACTACCGGGTGTGCCTGCATTGGGGATCTTGATTGCAATGCTGGTGGATAAACACGATTTCAAATGGCTGACCGGAACGGCAGCGGTGTTGCCAGCCCTGCTTATGATTGCGATGTTGGTTTTGAATATGGGCAAAGCAGACAGTCGCAGCGACCGCATCATCTTCGCGCAAATTAATGACAACGCTCCGGTCTTTTATATTGGTAAGCGCCCGTTCTCAGGCCAGTTCTATAGTCATGGTCATGCGAAAAAGCTTGAAGATAAGAATGACTTAAACAATCTGAAGAAATTCCACCTGATTGGTAAATCGCAGCAAGTGGATAGCATGATTCATGAAAATGCGTTGAGTTGTACCAACGAGTTCACAGCAAAATCGAAACGCTCACTCTACACCTGTGTGGTTGGATAACGGAATGCGCAAATTACCAAAATTTACTTCGCTGGAAAGGTTTGCTTCGTTAACAAGGTTTGCTCTAGTAGGTGGTGTCGGCTTTATGGTCGACACCCTTATCTTTTCTGTGTTGTTCCATTGGTTTGGTCTCGAGCTGATGCTGGCTCGTGGGATTGCATTTTTGTTTGCGGCAACCACGACTTGGCTTGGCAATCGCTGTCTGACTTTCTCTCAAGCAGAAAAAACCAACCCTTTCGCTCAATGGCAAAAATTTATGGCGAGTGCCTTTATCAGTGCTTTGCCTAACTTTATTGTGTTCAAAGGCGTAACGCTCGCGCTAGGAACGCAAGGGGTGATGGTCTATTTGGCTTTGATCTTAGGCATATTGGCAGGCATGGTGAGTAACTATTTACTCAGTGCAAAATGGGTGTTTAGTTGAGGATAGAAAGGTTCGGGCTTACTATCCTATCCTCGAGTTAAAAATTCGTTATCTGAACCAATTTTTCTTTTTGTACATCAGAGTAAACCTAAAGCTTTTCATGGGGGGATGTAAAAAGGTAAACAAGCCAAGGTTTATACCTTGGCTGCCGTTAGTTCAGATTTTGATTGTTCGATTTCAGACTCGGTTTGCCACTTGCCGTTATATAGGTACTCTCGCTCTGGGAGCGGGGCATTTGACGCCCTTAAATCAAATACCTCATCGGTTTGATATTCTTTATAACAAACTGGCGTACCAAACAGTCTAGCCTCTGGCTTAGCTTCAAATAGCTTTTTGTGGTCGGCGACTTCTGTACAGTCAAGCTTATATTCCGTGGCTAGCTGATTGACCATCGATTCTAAGTCCGTTTCAGTTTTGAAAAATACGTAGCAATCAGATCTACTATGTGAACGGACAATAGTGTTGTGTTCCATATCGATATATTCACACTTATCGTGCTTAAAGTAGAACTGGATCACTTTGCGCTTTTTGTTGTAGTCGGCAAACAACCAATCTTCACGCTCTCCAATTCTCACTTCTGTTGGTTCATCGGGCTTGCGTTTTAACATACCAAATGAGAATAAAATAAGAGCGCCCGCTCCAGCTAACGCCATCGGGCCAACTACCGCTACCATCAAAACGCAAACTACCGCACCGATCCAGCCAACGGCTTGTGTGGCGGTATTCGCCCACTTAGGCATGTTGCGACGCTTCTTCATCACAAAGCCTTTGTCAGAAAAGATATAGTCATAGCGATAGTCGAGGCCAATCGTAAGATAAAAGATCCCGGCCATCATTACTGACAAGATAAGGCCAAAAAAGGTCACGACAAGCGTATCACTTGAGTGTGTCAAAAATACAATTACAAATAAGAAGCTCATAAATGGCAAAGCCGTTAACTTGTAATGGTAGCGAAATGGCTCTTCTACATCATACTTATGCCATGTTGTTAAATTGTCCCCTTTGAGAATCTCTTGCTCTTGTGCTTCTTGATAAACCGCCAATTCTTCTGGGGTGATATAAAACGGTGAATATGCCAAGGGTTACTCCTGAAAACCTAGTGTGCCAACAGCGGGGGTGAGTGTTTTTTTAATTATGTCTTGTTTGATATTGTCTGAAATAATGCCATAAGTTGCACTCTGTTTTATGCCGTTTTGGAACCAATACTCACGCTTAGCAGGGGCATCATCTTCCACATCGTAAGCTACTTGCATTGCAAGGTAATGATCTGCTTCTTCAATTGGCAAGGTTACTTTGTACACCAGTGATTCTTTGCTCGCTTGATCTTGAGTTTGTAGCGTGACTAAATCTGCGTTTTGATGCCACGAGCCTGACATCAAATCATCTTCTGTTGCCTTGCTGTTAGTTCTCAACGTAATACCATTCGTTGCAGCACGCCTTGGCAGTTGAATATGCACTTCCAAACCGATTAACTCACGATGTGTGTAACCTGGGTAAGCTTGTACTTTTTCAATAGGTTGATGGTATACCGTAGGCTGTTGAATAATAGATTGTAAGTCAAACAGCGCTTGCTGAACCAATGCTGAATTATGCTTCTCTCTTTCGGGTAAGCTCGAAGATTGGCTCCACTGAGTGCGAGTCGGGTGATAACCCCAAGGCAGTTTATCTAACCATTTTTGGAAATCATCTTGTTTCAGTTTATTCAACTTATAATTGATGGCCAGGTATGCAATCGTGAGAATAACCAGGCCGGCCGTTATAGGCCCGCCAAAGGATAAGTTTAATGCAAATTGTCCAGTTAACCCTCCGTATACTTGGAATATACCGACAGCTGACATTGCTGTTAATACTAGGGTATTTGCTACATGCAGATATTTTTCTTGACCATAAACTTTGTCAGCACTCTGCCAAGAACGGTAAGCCTCAATACCCGAAGCTAACGCACCTAAAGCCCCTGTGATTGCTAGCCATTTATTGAATACCTTTAGGTCATCAAGGTTTAAGTTTTTAAAGGTATCTTCGTTTCTATTCACTAACTTTTTTAAGACATTATATGAATGTGACCTTAACCTAGGTTCACCCTTCACTTTCTCCCATAACTTACCTGTACGAACACCTGTCCAAGCGTTGACTGTGTAAAATAACTTTTGCTGGATATCCAAAAATTCATCTGAGGACATTAACCCCGTGTCTTGAATACTGCTCATGGCATCACCAAGCGCGATGCAGTTAAATATTAATGCCAGAAAGCCTAGACCACCGGCATTCTCGAACAGTTTATTCAAATCATTGAGCTTATTCATCACGATCCGCGTTCTAAGCTCGATGGTTCTTTGAGGTAGATCATCAGGTAACTCAATGTACTGCGGGTACTCCAATGTAGCTACAGCGAGAGCCTTCTTAATAGTCTTTTTATTTTTTAAAGCTGTTGTGTATTTAGAGTCAGCTTTGCGGTTATTTTTCTGGAAGTCAGCAATGATTGCATCGTTTTTTTCGAGCTTAATCAGATAATCATTTACGCGTGTTTTCCATTTTTTAAAATCGCGAGCGTAACCTTCTTTTATTGTTACGGGCATGTTGTGTGCCATATGTTCTGCAATAACGGCAAATAAATAATAGCTATGACGGTTCAGAGGTTTAGCGAAAACAGGCATCAGCGAAATTGATACTTGTGAGGTCATGCTAACGCCAAACTCTACAACGCCTTTTGCAAGCGCACCTATTGCAGATTTAAAAATAATATCCAGCTCTTGGAAACCTTTGGCGATATCTTTGAGAAAGGCTGTTTCCGCAGTGTTTGGGTTGGAAACAAAGTCCATGATCTTAGAGTACATATTCACGCGGTTGCTGGTATCAGATATCTGGTCCATCAACTGATTATCAGGATCAGGATTTTCTGAGACGATCGACTGTTCATCAAGCGCCTCTGTAATATTCTTCTCCATCACTTTAAATAAACTACGACTAAACCCAGAGGCATAGAGAGCAAGTAAACTGGTTGGTTTCTCCCATTGGCTTTCAGCCCATTGGCGGTCTTCTTCTTGTATCACCAAAGTAAATGACTCAACCGCTTGCTTGTGTAGTTGATACAAGCTGTACTGCGTGTCTTCGCTGTATAGGTCGAAGGTTCTTTCGAGATGATGCGGCGTTAAGGACTCCATTACTGCGATAAAGTCGCGTTTGACCGAAACCACTTGGGCTAGCATGGTTTCTTTTTGTTCTGACAGCTCTTGCATCTCGCTCAGCATTTGCTTCCAGTTGAGCTGCTGACGCCAGCGTTCAGTCGCTATCCATTGTTCGTATTTACCAAATCGGCTTGCAGAAATTCGATATTTGTCCTGTATTGCTTTGGCAATGTCGCTTTGGGTATGTTGGTGTGATTCAATCGCTCCGGCGGAAAATTTAGCAGGATAGCCTGATTGAACTGAGCTTTTGTTTTGTTCTGCCAAGTCGAGTTGACTAGAGGAGTCATAATATTCTGCCATGTCGGTATAAAACGACAGCTCTTCGCCGTTACGCTTAACGCTAGCTGGCATGTCTATCTCGTCACTTGCCCCGAACATGCACAGTTGCATAGCGGTCTGCATCAAGTTCCACTGGTTTGAAAACTGGTCAGTGAAAAGACGGTAGGGGCTTGCAGCGCCAACAAAATGCAGCGACATATCTTGAATGTCTGCGGCGTAATCTTTTATCGCGACTAAGTAGCCTGATTCTTCTTCTGGAATCGCAGAGGTTAAATCGCTTTCGACTGCGACAGGTTTAAAGACAGAACCATCTTCATCTGCTTTGGTGGCGACGCCAGAATCCGCAAAGCGACCATCATCGACGGCAGAAGATTCAATATCAGCGACTTGGGTTAACTTATCGATTGGTGCAATGTTGTGCTGATTCTCGTTTGAGGACAGAACAATGGTTTGCATGCGATCGATATGATTACTCGGATTGTTAAGTACGCGCATGAACGTGTGCCATGTCCACCGGTGCTCAGAGAAGCAAATCGATAGTACGCTTCCGTTGACGTAAGTAAGGAAGGGCTTTGCATCTTGTGGTGTCCCACGCTGCTCTGATTTTGGGCTTTCTGATTCTCCCAACTTATAGAGCGTGAATTGCGTTCCTTTGATTTCGTATTCGTCTAAGCTTTTGTTGATTGCATCATAGACATACAGCCAACCGTCGCGCAGTTGACGCAGGGTGTAACCAACGGTATTGAGTTTGGCTGGGCCTTGCCCTTTCCATTCTTCAGGCAAACCAAAAGGTTGTGTCTCTTCTGTTTCTAGCTGATCGATGGCATAGCGGACTGGGATAAAGTGCGCAGGTGATGCTTCCGTTGCTTCTTTCTCAGTTTTTAAATTGAGAGGCTCTGGTTCAGACGGCGGTGGCGGATCGATTTTTTTTGTTTCTCCCTCCCAAAACATACTGCGCTCTGGGGGTGAGCCAGCAAGATCATCGGATTCCGTGGTTGGAACGATATTCAGCGATTTCAGTGTACCATCGCTTTCAAATGCCTGAACGGCCTCCTCATAGGTATAGCTGTTGTCATACCAGAACATAGAAGTTTTTGGGGGAAGTGGATTATTCATCGTTAGCCCATGTTTAAGAGTTTTATTCTATTACGCAAATATCGCACCAAAAATAAAGCAGTTAAAAATCAATGAGTTAGATTTTTATGGTTTTGCGTCAATCAAATAATTGTTTGTTTTTCCAATAAGTTGGTTGGTGTTTACCATTTTTTGTATTGATTGAATCAAAGTTTTAGTTGTGAGTGATGCCTCAATGAGCCGACAAAACAAAAGGGCTCCAGAGTTACCTCTGGAGCCCTTTCTAGTATTTAAGTGCTAAAGAGTTAGCGACGCTTTGGTTTACGTTGACCAGCTGGTTTGCTTTGTCCTTGTGGGCGACCTTGGCCTTGCGGCTTGCTACCTGCCGGGCGGTTTGCACCGTTGCCGCTAGGACGTTGGCCGTTGCTTGCAGGGCGTTGACCACCTGTAGCTTTACCCGAACCGTTACGGTTGCCAGATGGTTTACCATCTTTTGAACCGCCTTCAGAACGTTTGTTCAAATGACCACCGAAGCCTGGTTGGTTTTTGGTATGTTTGGTTGCAAAGCGGTTTGCCCCGTGACGACCAGATTTACGACGTTGCGCAGGTGTTTGTGCTTCAATGTCTTCCGCAGGAACGAGACAGCCTTGTTTGTCACCGATCAAATGTTTTTTACCCATACTGACTAGGGCTTCACGGATCATTGGCCAGTTTGCTGGATCGTGATACCGCAACAGCGCTTTATGCAGGCGACGTTGACGTTCACCTTTTGCTACAGGTACATCTTCACGTTTTTTGTACTTCACGCGTTTCAGAGGGTTTGTCTCTGAGTAGTACATCGACGTTGCGTTACACATTGGCGAAGGGTAGAAGTTTTGTACTTGGTCACATTCGAAGTTGTTCTTTTTCAGCCACAGAGCAAGGTTCAGCATGTCTTCGTCTTCTGTGCCTGGGTGCGCAGAGATAAAATAAGGGATTAAGTACTGCTTCTTGCCTGCTTCTGCACTGTATTTCTCGAACATCTCTTTAAAGCGATCGTACGTACCCATACCTGGCTTCATCATTAGATCAAGAGGACCTTTCTCTGTATGTTCCGGTGCAATCTTCAAGTAACCGCCCACGTGGTGAGTCACGAGCTCTTTCACGTATTCTGGTGATTCAATCGCAAGGTCGTAACGTACGCCAGATGCAACCATCACTTTCTTCACGCCTTCAACTTTACGCGCTTCGCGGTATAAATCGATCGTGTGTTTGTGGTCTGTGTTTAGCTTGTTACAGATGCCCGGGAATACACAAGAAGGACGACGACAGTTCGCTTCCGCTTTTGGATCTTTACAGCCCAGGCGGTACATGTTTGCAGTCGGGCCACCAAGATCGGAAATTGTGCCGGTAAAGCCTGGAACTTTGTCGCGAATTTCTTCAATCTCGTTGATGATAGACTCTTTCGAACGGTTTTGAATGATTCGACCTTCATGCTCGGTAATCGAACAGAAAGAACAGCCACCAAAGCAACCACGCATGATGTTTACAGACGTCTTGATCATGTCGTACGCAGGAATTTTTGCTTTCCCGTACATAGGGTGAGGGACACGCGCGTAAGGCAGGCCAAACACAAAGTCCATCTCTTCGGTCGTCAATGGAATTGGAGCTTGGTTTACCCAAAGTTCACGATCACCATGGCTTTGAAGTAACGCTCGACCAGAGTACGGGTTCGTTTCTAAATGCAGTACACGGCTTGCATGCGCATAAAGAATGCGATCGTTTCTTAGCTTTTCAAACGAAGGTAAACGGACCGCAGTCGTCGCAGCATCGTGGCGTGATGGGCGAATTGTGATTGGTTGTGCAACTGGCTCGTCTTTTTTAGTTTCACACTGAGTTTCTACTTCGTATGGGTTCTTTGGTACGAACGCTTCTTTACGAGGTTTTTCAATGCGAGAAGAATCAATAACCGTGTAGCCTTCTGGCGCCGCTGGCAAGTTCACGGCAGTACCACGAATATTGGTCATGGTGCTGATGTCTTCGCCGTTTGCGATGCGATGTGCTACTTCGACAAGTGCGCGCTCTGCGTTACCAAAAAGTAGGATGTTTGCTTTTGCATCAAACAGTACAGAACGGCGAACTTTATCTGACCAGTAATCGTAGTGTGCCACACGGCGTAGGCTGGCTTCGATACCACCTAAAACAATAGGTACTTCTTTGTAAGCCTCACGACAACGTTGAGAGTATACCAAAGTCGCGCGGTCTGGGCGTTTACCACCTTCGTTATTCGGTGTGTACGCGTCATCGTGACGAAGCTTTTTATCCGCGGTGTATCGGTTGATCATGGAGTCCATGTTACCCGCAGTGATCCCGAAGAACAGATTTGGCTTACCAAGTTGCATGAACGCATCTTTATTTTGCCATTCTGGTTGAGCAATGATACCGACACGGAAACCTTGTGCTTCTAGCAGGCGGCCAATGATAGCCATACCAAAGCTTGGGTGATCCACATAAGCGTCACCGGTTACAATGATAATGTCACAGCTATCCCATCCTAGGGCATCCATTTCTTTGCGACTGGTCGGCAAGAAAGGTGCCGTACCAAAACACTCTGCCCAGTATTTTTTGTACTCATGAATAGGAGTGATGTTATTGGTCATATTTTGCTCTCTGTTCCAGGGAGCGCGAATTATAGCGATTTGATTATCAGGTATCTATAACAAACTCATCTATTCCAGCTTAGTTCATCGAGTTTTATTTGGTTTGTAAAAATATCAATGCTCTATCGGCGATTTTCTGTCTAATTTCACCTTGAAAGCCTCATGGTTATAGATCGGTTCATGAAAAATGTCGCAATCTTAATACAAAGTATAAGCAATGGTGTGCTTATATGGGGTAAAGCCTATAATCAAATTGGTGCATATTAAATACAAAAGGCTGAGCTGCTCTGGAAATAGTTCTAAGTCGATAGGCTTATCGTTGACACAATCCATCTATAAAGAGGATCGGCAGGTCCCAACTGGAATGTCGCGAATTGACTGTGAATTTTGAGCCTTGGGCTAATTACAAAAAAAGGGGCTAGGGTATGAGTGAATCTACGACAACAGTGCATCCAAAAATGCAAACGACTTCCAGTCTAACTCCTGTTATAGAGTGGTCTTACGATATTGATACTCGCGAGTTCGAATGTGATCAGCAAGGAATGGCAAAGGCATTTGGGATAAGTACGCCAATAACCAGCCTAAATAACTTGTTTGATCATATGCTGATGGGGCAACAAGAAACGCTAAAACAACGAATTCTAGAAGTGGGACTCTTTGGCGGACGGGGGCGGTTTTCTTGTTGCATGATGCTAAAAAACGTTAACTTAGTGCACGTTACTATTAGTTTTGAAAGGCTCAATAAGCGCATTATCCAAGGCACTATCATTCCACAATTAACAATCACTGGTTGCGAGGAGTTAGCGAAAATTCTCGAAACGATTTTTGATTTGCCAAATGTAGGCGTTTTAGTTGCCGATGAAGATACGCGCATCTTAGGTTGTAACCGTGCCTTTGAGTTACAAATGGGCTATCAAAACCGAGATCTGGTTGGGCTTAAAACTCATATATTCAGTACCTCTCACCATAGCCAAGCGTTTTATGATCAGCTGTGGCAGCAAATTAATGATGAAGGATGTTGGTGTGGTAACTTGCTGAGCAAAACAGCAAACGGTAGCAACCAAGCTCATCATCTTTGTATTTACCGACTTACGTTTCACTCTGGACGAATTCTTTATCTGGGATTTTCTACGGATATTTCTGCTTCGTTGTTGTGGATGAAAAATCGTTGTGAACAACAGCATGATTAGGCTGCCTTTTTACCGACGAGGAAAGAATTTGAACTCCAATTAGCTACCTTAGCGAATGAAAGCAGAAATAAAGAACTCAACATTGTTATGACACTCAGACCCAAGTTTTCGGAGAGATACTTGCTTGAACAGCAATTAGGTTTTGCAGATTTTATTATGCGAAGTCGTTACACCAGTATTGCGGGGCAGTTATCTCGGGACGTGTTTGTCGTATGCTTGCAGACCCCTCATTGTCAATGGTTGAGCCCGGTTCGTTTGATCCAAATTGCCATGAAAGGGTTCTTTAATGAGCTAAGAAATGAAATGGGCACAAAAATGCATGCCACTATCGTTAAAGGCCAAACTGGTGTGTCAATCCTTGGCTATGATACGAACCGACCAAGACAAGCGCTAGCACATGCAGCGCAAGCGATGTTGTCCTCTATTTCCGGTGAAGGCAGCTATTTCAACTTTTACGACAGTGAACTTCACTCTGAATTAGTGAAGCGCCAACATCTCGAGGCGTTTTTGGAGGCGCAAATAGAGAGTGGGCTAGTGGACGTTTACTTTCAACCGATTATCGACGTTCAAACCGGAAGAGTGGTTAAGTTCGAGGCTCTCGCACGCTTCTATGATGAAAATGATGCGTATTGTACGCAAAAGATGATCGCTATTATTGAAGATCTAGAACTCATAGCGGCACTTGATGATGTGGTCTGCCAAGCTGCGTTGAAGCACTTTCCGCGCTTACAAGAAATTTATGGCGAGGAAGTGGGTGTGACCATCAATCGCTCCCTCAATACGAAATTGGATTCTCTTCAGATCCTTCAGCGGTCGCATGATTTGATTAAAGCCAGTGGTGTAGACTCTAAGCGAGTAACTATCGAGCTAACAGAAACCGCGTATTTTGAACAAGATGAGGAGCATACTCGAGCTCTAGAGGAAGTGCGGAAAGAGGGCATTGAGATCGCGATTGATGACTTCGGTACTGGGTATTCTTCTTTTTCTTATCTAGAAAAAGGGCAGTTTGATTTACTGAAAATAGACCGAAAATTCATCAAGAACATTCATAAAGGGAGCACCAGCTATAACATTGTGAAAATGGTCACCGAGCTTGCACAGCAAATGAATGTAAAAGTGGTTGCTGAAGGCGTGGAATCTAAGCAAGAACTTCAAGTATTGGCAGAAATCGGTGTCGATTACATGCAGGGCTTTCTATTTTCTGCTGCCGTGCCTGTCGATTTGATGGATAAAGCGGACAGTTATGAGCATCTGTTCTCTGACATCGCGATTGAGTCTAAGCAAAGTGATGTGTTGCAATCTGTGAGCCATGAACAAGTCAGGTCTATGGACCCTGGAGAACCGCTCTCCTTGGCAGTGGAGTACATGAATTTGAATCCAAGCTCGCCTTTAGTTGTTCTCAATGAAAATCGTTGTGTTGGGTTAATTACGAAAGAGACGGTGAATTTACACCTAACGCCTTCGATGGGAACAGAGCGAGAAACTGAACGAGAAAGCCGAATTTGGAAACGTCCTGTTAATCAGATAATGAGCACCGAATTTGTGTTGGTTGATGAGGATTTACCTGTCTCTGTTATTCGAGAGTTGGTTAAAACCGGCATTCGTTTCCCTTGGGTACTGTGTAATACCAAAGAAGAGTACCGTGGAGTTTTAACGCAGGAAGACGCGTTGAAGTATCTTGCTTCTCTGTGAATAAAATTGTCTTACCGTTTTAGCTCATTTGGGGGCCGACTTTCGGTGGTTTGGCGATAGTTGATTTGATATTATCGCCCCCCAAAATGACTTTTGAGCGTGCATTCAACATGATTCAACAATTGCTGGTTACTTTCCCTCCGATGCTATTTGGCGCACAAGCGCTACTGACTTTGCTTCTAATCAAGGGCGATATTTGTCCTGGTCAGCGAGGACGTCTTCATAAAATGTTGCCAGCAGTAGCTGTATTGTGGCTCGCTGTTGCGTCACTTCGCATTGAAGCATTTATGATCGTGTTTGCTATTTTCTACTTCTATTCTCAGGTTCAAACCAAGAAAACGCGTGAAAAAGGGCCACTATGGGCGATGTATTTAGCGAATGGTTTGGCCTTTGCGTATGTGAGTATTCAAGTATTTGAGCAATCAAGCTGGCCAGCATCGATAGCGATAGCGCTAATGATATTTTTCCTTGGGGCGTCATTTTCTCAATTGCTGCTTACGATAGCTCGCAGCAGATTACAGGCATTTCACCGTATTTTACCAGTTACGGGCATTGTGTCTGGAATGCTATTAGTCATCGCAACGTTGTTTGCTTCTTACCAGTTAAATGAAGCTGCACTGAACGCTGCAACACAGCCAATCTTGCTGTCTTTAGCTATGTTAATTTCTTCAATTATTGTGTGGTGTTGGCATATTTTTACGCATAAGAAACCAGAAAAGGTGCAACTGAGCGTTGCCTTGTTGCTAGCACTCGCGTCGATGACGAGCCTCCAAGGTTTATTCTCTCTCGCGGCTTAACCTCTACTCTAAAGACAAAGCTAGACGGCTTATATCCAAGTGCTTTCTTGATGCTTGGGTATAAGGTGATCACGTTTTAGATCTCACTCACTTTAAATTCGCGTGATTACTACTACGCTTGTTTATATACCTTGTCGAAGAGGAGAGTCGCGATGGATTTAAGCAATGTAGGTAATCTGGACAGCACTATTTTGCTAGGTATCGTCAACGAAAAGCTACGTTTAGAGTGCGACAGTTTTGACGAGTTAGTATCAGTGTATGAGATGGATGTAGAGTCTGTAGTCGGCAAGCTTGATATGCTCGGTTATCAGTACGATCCATTGACTAACCAATTTAAAGCATATCAACGCTAAGCCTTTCATAACCCAAATCTTTTAAGCCACCTTGATTCCGTCAAGGTGGCTTTTACATTGTAGCCTCGCGGTTGCGAAAAAAGCTTGTAAGTAACGCTTTTCTTTCTCTGAGTGACGCGTTGCAGCAAACAAGCGACGCCATAAGCCTTGGCCGAAAGGTTTACTGGTAATAAGACCTTGGCGAGAAAATTCAGAAATCGCCCAATTGGGTAGTGCGGCCACCCCCAATCCAGCAGAGACCATCTGAACTAACATGAGAGTGTTGTCGGCTTGCTTCCATTTCGCAGGTTCTATTCCTGCTGGCTGAAGAAAGTGTTTTACGACGTCTAGCCGTTGTTTTTGAACAGGATAAGAGAGCATGGTTTGATCTGCGAGATCTTGCGGATCAATAATTTCTTTTTCCGCCAATGGGTGGTTGGTTGCGGTAATTAAACGCATTTCAAAGTCGAATAGAGGCTCGTAGTGGACTTCGGATCGAGGTTGGATATCGGAAGTAATAACGAGATCGAGTTCGCCTGCCAATAGAGCTGGGAGTGGTTCAAAGCCAAAACCAGAGGAAAAGTCCAATGTTACGCTAGGCCAAGCAAGTTGGTACTCCCTAAGTGCAGGCATTAGCCATTGGAAGCAAGAGTGACATTCAATGGCCATATGTAATCGGCCATTGACGTCCTCTTTCAAGCTCGCTAAATCATTTTCTGCTCTTGCGAGTTTCGGAAGGATATCTTCTGCAAGACGCAATAGGATTTCTCCCTCAGAAGTGAACTTCACCGGACGAGTCTTTCTCAGGAACAGTTGCCCTCCAATTCGCGCCTCCAAATCTTTGATCTGATGAGACAGTGCCGACTGAGTGAGATGCAAAGCGGTCGCTGTCGCCGTTAGAGAGCCAGTGTCTCGAAGCGAAGTGAGTGTCCGCAAATGTTTTAGCTCTATCATGAATTCCTTTCATCCTTTGTTGCTCGCTATGAACAGAATAGCAATCGTGTAAATAACTTAACGACAAAAAATGGATATGTAAACGTCTAGACGTCTATTTGTTGTTTTTATTTGCGAATCATGTCGCTTCATGATGAATTTTTTTAATAAACAAGTTGAATAAATGGACGTTGTTCTAATATCAGATGAGAGCGATAGTTTAGCCATCCAGACATCTTATTCTTTACCGAAAGATGCTCTGATCCAAACAAATTGAACAAAATTGAGAAAGGAATAGGGACATGGCGACAACGACTCACATACTAGGTTATCCACGCATTGGTGAAAAAAGAGATTTAAAATTCGCTCAGGAGAAATACTGGCGAGGAGAAATTGATCAAGCTGAGCTTAAAAAGGTTGGGGCAGATCTACGCGCCAAAAACTGGCAAACACAAACGGATGCTGGTCTGAGTTTTGCCACCGCTGGCGACTTCGCTTGGTACGATCATGTACTGACGACCACGTTGCTATTGGGTCATGTGCCAAAGCGTCACGCTGATGGTTTCCCTAACCTGGATACGTTGTTCAAAGTGGGTCGCGGTCAATCTCAGGCGGGTTGCAGCTGTGCGGGCGCTGCGGCATCGGATATGACCAAATGGTTCAACACAAACTACCATTACATTGTCCCTGAATTCAGCAAGGACGATACGTTTGAAGTGAGCTGGCCGCAACTGTTTGAAGAAGTCAACGAAGCGCTTCAAGCTGGCCACCAAGTGAAGCCTGTTTTGCTTGGTCCAGTCAGTTACCTTTACTTGGGCAAAGAGGTCGAAGAAGGGTTTGACCGCTTAACCCTGCTACCACGCTTACTTACTGCTTACCAAGCTATTTTGGCAAAGCTAGCAAGTCAAGGTGTTGAGTGGGTTCAGATTGATGAGCCAATTTTGTCACTGGAGCTAGAAAGCAAATGGGCTGATTCGTTTAAGCTAGCCTACCAAGTGATTCGAAGCGATGTAAAAGTGCTGCTAACGACGTACTTTGACTCCGTAAGCGATACGCTAGACAAAATTGTAGAGCTACCGGTGGATGGTTTGCATATCGATTTATCTGCCGCCCCTCAGCAGCTTGACGATGTGGTTGCCAAGTTACCGGAGGGGTGGGTGCTTTCTGCTGGCGTTGTGAATGGTCGTAACGTGTGGCGTTCGGATTTAAGTGCCCAACTCGAGCGTCTACAGCCAGTCAAAGAGAAACTGGGCGACAAACTTTGGGTTGCCAGTTCATGTTCTCTGCTACATAGCCCTGTTGATTTAGCACTGGAAACAGAACTGAGCGAAGAAGTAAAAAGTTGGTTTGCCTTTGCAAAACAAAAAGTGGCAGAAGTCGCCTTGCTTGGCCGAGCGCTCGATGGTGATCAAAATGCGATTCTCGCTTGTGATACCTATAGCCAGCCAATCAAAGCACGTAAAACGGCAACGCATGTGAATAAGCCACAAGTTCAAGCACGTTTAAACAGTATTACTGCATCACTTGCCGAGCGCAGCGCACCTTACGCGGAGCGTGCTGCGCATCAAGCTGAAGTATTGGGCTTGCCTCTGTTGCCAACCACGACAATCGGTTCTTTCCCTCAAACGGGTGAAATTCGTGTTCAGCGCAGTGCTTATCGTACAGGTCAATTATCTGAGTCTGAATATATCCAAGCACTTAAAGGACATATTGCTGACGCAGTAAAACGTCAAGAGGCGCTCGACCTAGATGTGCTAGTTCATGGTGAAGCAGAGCGTAACGACATGGTGGAATACTTCGCTGAGAACTTGGCGGGTTTTCAAACGACCAAATTTGGTTGGGTACAGAGTTATGGTTCTCGCTGTGTGAAACCTGCCATTGTAGTTGCTGACATTGAACGTGAAAAACCGATCACAGTTGAATGGTCGACGTACGCACAATCGCTAACCAGCAAACAGATGAAAGGCATGTTGACTGGACCAGTAACGATTTTATGTTGGACGTTCCCACGTGAAGACATCACACGTCAAGAAATTGCGCAGCAACTTGCTTTGGTACTACGTGATGAGGTGTCTGACCTGCAAGATGCAGGCATCAATATCATTCAAATTGACGAGCCAGCCATTCGAGAAGGTTTACCACTCAAAAAACGCGATCACAAAGCGTACTTAGAATGGGCCGTAAATGCGTTTAAGGTCTCTGCGGCAAGTGCAAAACCAGAAACTCAGATTCACACTCATATGTGTTACAGCGAGTTCAATGAAATCATTGATTCGGTTGCGGCACTCGATGCGGACGTCATTACCATTGAAACATCTCGCTCAAATATGGAGCTGCTGAAAGCATTTGAAGAGTTCAATTACCCGAACGAAATTGGCCCTGGTGTTTATGACATTCACTCACCAAACATTCCTACGGAAGAATGGATTGAAGGTTTAATCAAGAAAGCGGCAGAAAAAATTCCGGCTCAACGTTTGTGGGTAAACCCAGATTGTGGTCTGAAAACACGAAACTGGAAGGAGACAGAAGCCGCATTGGCAAATCTGGTTTCAGCGGCGAAGAAGCTCCGTGCTGAGCTGGCGTAACACATCGTTACAGCAAATAAAAACGGAGACTGTGGTCTCCGTTTTTCTATTCTTAATTGTTAACTTTCGTTTTCAGATTATCCAATAATAGCGAATCATCGTCTCATGCCGAAAGCAACAAAAATTACTGTAGCTACTTCACCTGAGTACAAGTCTGTGCGGAAACCAACTCATCTGCCATCAACTGACCGCGAGAATTACGTACCTTAATACGATACATCAAGCCCATATCAATTTGCTTGCGAACTTCTGGGTTGCTGCAGTAGGTATAGATACTGGTATTCAGTACTTGATTTAACGGCTTTGCACCGAGTGCGCCATCGTTATAAATCATCATCATCTCTACAACATTTTTGTTGGATGAGACACGCATTATTTGCAGTGGACCGTACTCTAAAGGGAGGCCCGCAGACAAGACTCCTGCTCGGTTTGATGCCATAAGCTCAAGTTGGCGCTGATTATCATCGGTTGATGAACAGCCAGCCAGAGCACCAAATACCAAGAAAAGACACAGTAATTTTTTCATAAATTAAAACACTTTTTTGAACGGTTTCACGATTACATGATCGTAAACACCAGCCGCTACATAAGGATCGGCTTCTGCCCACGCTTTAGCATCCTCTAGAGAGGCGAATTCAGCGATGACAGTTGAGCCCGTAAATCCAGCTTCACCAGGATTGTCAGAATCTATCGCAGGCATCGGACCAGCTGTAAGAAGGCGACCTTCGTCTTGTAGCTTTTGTAAGCGATCCAAGTGTTGTGGGCGAACGCTCATGCGTTTTTCCAACGAGTTCTCAACGTCCTGTGAAAAGATGACATACCACATAGCATAGTTCCTTAATTGGTAGGGTAAAGTGTTAATTTAACGCCTTTTTTGTGTCTCTCACAAGTGAACAACAGAAAATGTGAGATCCTTTCTAACTGTTAGCGTTGTAGGTTGACTAATTCTGAACCGGACGTGGTTTACCTTCACTGTCAATGGCTACGTAGTTGAAGGTCGCATCACAAACCATGAAGCGTTCGCCAACACCGTGAGCTTTGACGGGTTTGACCCATACTTCCAAATCGACACTCATGGATGTGCGGCCGATCTTAGTGCATTCGCCGTAGCAGCATACGACATCGCCCACACCAACAGGCTTTTTGAACGTAATGCTTGATACCGAAACGGTGACAACGCGACCACAAGAGATCTCTTTTGCCAGAATCGCGCCCGCTAAGTCGAGCTGAGACATTATCCAACCGCCAAAAATATCGCCATTGGCGTTTGTATCTGCAGGCATTGCAAGGGTACGAAGCAGCATTTGACCTTTCGGAGAGCTAATTTCTTGACTCATTGTGACATCCTAAATCTTAAAGGCGCTCAAACTAAGCGCCAACATAGTAAATACCTAGAACCAAAGGTCCTTAAAAAACCGCAGATACCGGACCAGAGAAAGTTGATTTACAGCAGCAAGAATGGTCTGAAAACGGTACGTTGTTTGAGCGGTTTACTGATACATGGAGCAAAACAGCGACCCTAAGGTCGCTATGAAGTCGCGGATTATAGCAAAACTGAGTTTTTAATCATCAGTGGACACATCGGATGAGTTATTTTTTTGTTCTTTTGGCATGTGTTTATAAATGTAAAAGCCAGTCGCAATCATGTAGGCAAATGTCGCGATCAACATTCCAAATACTTTGAAGTTAACCCAAACATCCAACGGCAATTCGTAAGCAATATAAATGTTTAGGCCAGCGAAGAATGAGAAGAAGCCAACCCAAGCCCAGTTAATCTTTGCCCAAACAGCGTCAGGTAACGTAATTTCCTTGCCTAGCATACCTTTGATGGCTGATTTTCCCAATGCGTGGCTCACTGCTAAGCCAATCGCCAGAATCGCGTAAATGATGGTGACTTTCCACTTTATAAAATTGTCGTCGTGGAAGAAAAGGGTCATGCCGCCGAAGATAGTGACGATAACAAATGTTATTAGCTGTATCTTTTCGACTTTCTTATATAGCGCATAGGTGACGACAAGCTGAATGGCTGTTGCTGCGATCAGTGCACCTGTCGCCACGTAGATGTCGTACAGCTTGTATAAAGCGAAGAAAACGATGAGTGGTATAAAGTCTAGGATCTGCTTCATGATGGCAAAATCTACCTAATTATTGAATTGAAGACAGTCTAACGGAATCTGACAAGATGTGAATACTGAGGAAGTTAAGGTAAGAATAGTAACGCTTAGTATATCGTACAGCCCGCAAGCTTCTTCCACGTCGAAACAGCAAATGGAAGGAATAAAAATTGCCGCGTGAAGCGGCAATAGAGTTGAGAGTTTTAAACCTTAAGCAACACGTTGATATTGGGAAATAAGCGTTTTTACATCTTCTAAATAGCCTTCCCGTAGTAAGTTATCGACCGTTGCTTCTAGCTCTTCGAGAGACATCGTGAAGCAAGTGGATTTACCAGTCATCAGGCTCAGATATTGATGATACTCTTCTTCTGTATAGTGGCCTAAGCGATCAAGTAACAGTGTTTTGATTCCATGATGAATCAAGCCGTAGTATGTATGTCGATGAAGTAACATGGCGATCTCCTTATCAAGCTCATACGCTACTCTTTTGCAGCCTGCTTGACCTTCTGGATAATTCGATTTACTCCAATAATGCACATCTAGTGCCAATTCTATATTTGCAGATTAAAAAGTGTTGGAAGGTGCAAAATTCTCGTTCTGTAACCATCTTTGGATGACGACTTGAAGTGCATTTAACGTGGTGGGCTTTTCGAGTCTGTCATCCATGAGTTTCGAAATTAGCTCCAACTCTCTAGCTCCAGACTCACCAGATAAGGCAATGATTGGAACGGAGGATGTGATTTGCTTAATCCGTTGGCTTGCGTCAAATCCATTCATTACCGGCATTTGGACATCCATAAGAACGAGATCAATCTTGTGAGAGTGGAATAGTTCTACCGCAGAGGCTCCATTATTTGCTTGTAAGCTGTTGACTCCCAATCTTTTTAAATACATCTGTACCAAGGTGCGTTGCACCTCTTTGTCATCAACAATGAGCACTGTTGGTGCATCTTTACATACTTGTACGTGTTGAGCTGAATGATTTTCAGAATGTGATGGGGTTGCTTTCCAGCTATCAAAGTCCGGTGCTCTCAATGTCTCTGGTTTTGGTGCGTTTGGTACGACTGGGAAATACAAGTAGAATTCTGTGAACTCGTTCAATTCAGACTGGCACTCTATTCGTCCTCCGAAGGAGCGCATAACACGTTGGCAATAGCCCAAACCTAAGCCACTGCCTCCGCTTTTTTGATACGAGAAAAAGTCATCAAATATCTTGTGTAAGATACTGCTATCTATACCTGGCCCACTATCTCGGAAGATCAGAATGTTTTCGTAAGCCCCCGTCTGGGTACGAATCTCAATTTGACTGTCGGGATAAGAATCAAAATAGTAGATAGCGTTACGAATCAAATTGAAAATGACAAAGTTAAACAGGGTCTCATTTAACTTCGCGACAAAATCGTGTGCCTGTGGCAGGTTAATTCTCTCTATTATTTGATCGTTTTCAAAACCATAACGGCTTACTGCTTGGTCGATGGCTTTATGTATGGAAGTGAGAGCTAAAGGCTCATGCTCTGGTGAACTGTCGCTAACTTCTCGTAAAATAATATCGATAAGTTGTCTACCGCGTTGTATAGCGGCTTCACCTTTATCAATTTCTCTTTTTAGCGTATCCAGTGAGGCGTTTGACTCTATATGTTGTTTTAAAGCTTCAAATTGTAATTGTACTTGAGCGAGAGGGTTACGCATTTCATGTGCAATGGAGTTAGCCAGCGCACGGCTTTGGCGTACCTTTCTATCGGCTTCAATGGTGCTCTGGATGCGAACTAATAACGTTTGCAGAGCTGAGATTTCTTCATTAGAAAACAGCTTATTATCTATTTTATGTGAAGAAATTAGTAAGTGAGTAACAGACTTTCCACGACCGAAGAGAGGCATAACGAGCGCAGTATTGCTTGAGCGCATGCGCTCGTAGAGCTTTCTCATCGACCCTTTAGAAGAGGAGGCATAATCAATTTCTTCAGACAACTCATCAAGCACGAGAACTGACTTGCTTGACGGCAGGTACTCTTCGTAAAACGTTTCTGTGTAATTGCTAGTGACTAGCTGCAGCTTGTTGTTTGGTATGTTAAGTAACGATGCCAACTGATGCATAGCATCATCTATTGAGCGTTTAAACTCTTCCTCTAACCCAAGGATTTGCTGAACGGGAGTGTGTCGTTTCCCATAAATAAAATACGAAGCGAAACGACTGACTCGCTTAAAAAGCAAGTGCCAAGTGATACCGATAAGCGCACATAAAGGTACCGCAACAAGCCATTGGTTATCTTCAGAGATAGGAATAAATATCGCCCCTAGCGGCAGAACAAAAATGGCGCAGACTAAGAGCGCGCTTACCGTTAAGTACGTGAGATATTTAGCGCTGTAGAAGCGAGAGGTAAGTAGAGCATAGCCGACAAACAACATTTCGCTGATTGAAAGTGCTGGTGGTAACCAAGTTAGGGAGAAGTCGCCAAGGAAATACGTCATTCCAAGGTGTATCACTGCCGTAGATAACATGAATACCAAAATGCCAGCGATCATATAGTTGCTTTTTGCTAGCGTGAGCTTGCTGCTGTTCGCGCGCATGGCAATCAAGTTAAGCAGCGTTAGTACCACGAAAGCTAGCAAACTAATGAAAAAATATGAGGTATGTGGGCCAAATTCAATGACGAACTGGCTTGGACCACTAATGGTGACATTTTCGACAGTAAGATTCGGCACTAAGTTGATGTACAGTGAATACGTTGCTAGTGCGACAAAGACGACTTTTTGCCAGACTTTGACCGCTGTTTTTTTAACATCTGCGGTTAACTGGCAAGAAAAATAGAATGCAAACGCAAAGGCGAAAAAAGACGCTAAGTTCGCTAACTTAGCCATAAAAATGCCACCAACAGAGCCTAATTCTGGCAATAAATCGGTATGGAAATAGGCGTTACTGCTTATCCAAACAATGATACAGCTGGAATAAGCGATGTAAGGCGCGTGATGCGAGCCTAAGATTGATTCACTCTTCTGTTTTAGGCGATAGCAGTAATACAGTAGCCAAGCGAATACTATTAGTACAGTCGCGTACAATGCCATTGCTTTTGGGTAAAAGAGACCGTGCAAATGAACATCAAGCATGCTCATTCACCTTTTTATCCATTCTTTTTGTTCGTACGCAATGTTTGTAGTCGCGAAATTGTATGTCTTGAAATGCTTCAACCATTATACCTAAATTCCAGAAACCGCGGTATGTCTTGGTACCGTCACCGTTAATGTCGCGGTATCCTGAGTGAAAGTAGGCACTTAAATCAATAGATTGATAGAAATTTAACATAAATACTTGCTCAATAATGGTAAAGCCGAGCTTATAGCCTGCTTTATAGAGCTCGCTCATCATAGTTTTTTGCGCCAGATACAAAAAATACAGCTTTTGTTGGATGTTGCCTCCCACCGTAAGGCGCAGCACTTCGCAAACCGCTTCAGTGTTCTTTACATGAGATTGAAACTGAGCATCAAACCCAATAAGAGTGTGCTCATGAGTTAGAGCACGACACTCCAAAATACCCAGTTGATTGAGAACACTGTACCCATGATTAGGAAAGCAAAACTGCCATTGTTCGTTACTAAACTGTGGTGAGTAACTGAGCCAGTTATTTCGCTGATGCCAGCCTTGCACTAAAGCGGAGGAGACCATGATTGGTGAAGATGACGATTTGAGCAAGAGCGCAAAGTGCTGCCCTTTTTGCGAGAGTGATAAAAGAGGCAAGATTTCAAACCATTGTTCAGTTTGGACGAAAAGCTCAAGATTACTCAGTGTGATCGCTTTGGAAATCGGCATTAACGCTGCATGATTTGGCAGCATTACCTCAAGATCGAAATCTGCGATATCTTCAATTAACACGCTAGTATAGCTGTGGTCGTCAAACGGAAGCGGAGTAGGAATCGCCGCTTCGTTTGAAGGATATTTTTGCTTGATTGCTTCGATCTCGCATTGACACCAGAAAACCATCCAATGCGGGTAACAATCTGCGGCAAGTTGTTCAAGTAAACGAATCTCTTTGGAGAAACCTGTCGGATACTGTTGCACTAAATCTCGATAATCCATTAACTCAAATAGTGCAGAAAGACTTTTTGATGCGTGTTTAGGAAAGAGAGATTTAAGCAGTTTTATTCGATACAGAGCAACCTGTTGAAAAAGAGCATCTCGTTTTTGTTTCGTTAGGGTAAGAATAACTGAGTCAACCAGGGCCTGCTGCTTTGATTCGATCGGCAAATTTATTTTGGTGAGATATTCCAAAGATTGCTCAAGACTCATGATATAACCTAGCTCTAACGTTTTGTTATATTTTGTAATGGTTTATATCATTTTGAAAAATTTATGCCATCGGTTTCTATTTGTATAGTTACGTAATGCAAGAAAAGACAAAAAAACCGCTCATTATGAGCGGTTTTTGGTCTATTCAAGAAAGGGTTAGGCTTCTTGCTTTTTTAGCTCAGCTTCTGCCGTTTCTTCTTCAATTAGCGCATCAACGATAACTGCACATGCAGCATCACCTGTGATGTTCAGTGCTGTACGAATCATATCGAAAATACGGTCAAGAGCGAATAGCAGCGGTAGACCTTCAATTGGAATGCCAGCGGCAAGAAGCACGGCAACCACTAGGAAAGAAGGGCCAGGAACACCCGCTTGACCAACCGCACCCAATGTAGACGTTACGATAATTGCAATGTAAGCGCCCATGCCTAGATCGATATTGAACAGTTGAGCAAAGAAGATAGCAACCAAGCCATAGTAAATCGCATTACCTGACATGTTGATCGTTGCGCCTAGAGGCAGAACAAATGATGCAGTTGAATTTTTTACGCCCAGCTCTTTTTCACAGGTGTCCATTGTGACAGGCAGTGTTGCCATAGAAGACGCTGTTGAAAGCGCAACTGCTTGCGGTTTCTTCATTGAAGACAGGAATTTCTTCGCAGATGTCTTCGTGAATACATGCACCATTGCTGGGTAAACAACGAAACCGAAGATTAGGATGGCGGCAACGTAAACAACGAACAGTTTAAACACCACCATTAGCGCACCAAAACCGAACGTACCGACGGCTTCTGCCATCAGACCAAATACACCGATAGGTGCAATGATCATTACTTTATTGATCATCCAAACCATTGCGTCAACGATGCAGTTAACACCATTGATGATTGGTTCACGACGTTCTTTTGCTTGCTTAGAAATCGCAATACCAAAGAACATACAGAAAACGAGTATCTGTAGGATGTTTGCTTCATTTAGTGATTGGAAAACGTTGGTTGGGATCATACCAGTGATGGTTGCCCAGAAAGTAGGTAGTTCACCTTTTGAAGCGTATTCTGCTGAGAACATGCCTTCAACGCCAGAGACGTCGATACCCATGCCTGGTTGGAATACTTCACCCATAAATAGTGCAAGCGCAACGGCTAGGGCGGATGTTAAACCAAAATAACCTAGAGTGACGATGCCAACTTTACCTGCTGACTGGCTGTTCCCAAGACCAGCGGCGCCAGAAATCAAGGCTACAGCGACCAAAGGAATAACCAACATTTTGATTAAGTTGATAAAGATAGCACCTAAAGGAGCGAACACTGTCGCATCATGACCCATCATGGCACCAACGGCTGTGCCCACGATCATGGCGATTACGACTTGTACGCCAATGTTGTTTAGCAAACTCTTTTCTTTTAACACTTCCATAACCTCTGTGCTAATAAAATGTAAAATCCTAAAATTACCCACTAACCATAAATGGATTTACGGATAATTATCTCGCCTTGCTTTTTACACTTATCGTTTACAATTGGCAATATGCAGCAAGGTATTATTGATGGATTAATCGATATTTTATTGACGAACGATAAAGTTTTGTTCAATGGCAAACGTTTGCTATTGATTTTTCTTATAAGGATCGCGCTTAGGATTGTTCAAGTTTATTTTTCTTTATTTGTTTTCTTTTTGTTAATTTTAACCGCTTTTGTATTTGCTATTGCAGTCAGAGTTTTTAGTGGCTTGGGTTGATATTTATAACAATTCATCTCTTTCAAGCTCACACTTTTATTAATTTGCCTTCTGAAATGTTAATTGCTTTACATTCTTGGCTCTAATTGCGTTGTAAACATAATGTTAAATGGTAATGACTAGTGAGACTCAAATGCTGACGATCCAGTGTTAAGGATAACTTGCTTAGTTAATGCTCCTGAGCTGATTAGACGAGAAAGACAAGTAAGAGGTAAAGATACTATGATGAATCTTGCTGCTGCGTTACAAAGAAATGCTGCGAGTAAACCAGATAAAACGGCGTTGATATGTGGCGCTGAAAAGATAAATTATGCGCAGTTTGATGCGATCGCCGGCAAGATCGCAGCGTCTTTAATCAATAAAGGCGTAAAGCCAGGTGACCGCGTTGCGATTTCATGCCCAAACATTCCTTTTTTCGCGTTTGTTTATTATGCAATACAAAAAGCTGGCG
Source organism: Vibrio sp. YT-19(2023) (assembly GCF_033337395.1). Classification (NCBI taxonomy): domain Bacteria; kingdom Pseudomonadati; phylum Pseudomonadota; class Gammaproteobacteria; order Vibrionales; family Vibrionaceae; genus Vibrio; species Vibrio sp. YT-19(2023). Next base: position 38,285 of record NZ_JAWOQN010000012.1, read on the forward strand.
CGGTTGCAGTCCCATTAAATGTGCTTTTGAAAGCGCGAGAAATTAAGTATCACTTAGAAGATTCAAAAGCGAAGTTTTATTTCTGCTTTGAAGGGACGAAAGAACTGCCAATGGCAAAAGAGGGTGTCAAAGCCTTTGAACAAGTCGATACATGCGAAGGCATCGTCGTATTGACTCAATCTCAAGATGAAAGCTATTGGAATGGTGTAATAACTCTCAATGCGTTTATAGCTGATGTCCAACCGTTGCCGGATTATATACCGCGTAATGCGGATGATACTTGTGTGATTTTGTATACATCAGGGACGACAGGCTTACCAAAAGGCGCTGAGCTGACTCAGCAGAACATCATAATGAACGCTCTGGTGGCACAAAATATTATGGGCAGCCAGGCCGATGATATTCACTTAGTAACTTTGCCTTTATTTCATACATTTGGTCAAACTGTCCACTTAAATGCTAGTGTTTTGGGCGGGGCAACATTGGTGTTAGTGCCTAGGTTTGAGCCTAAACATGTTCTTGAGCTGGTGGAAAAACATAGGGTGACGATATTTGCTGGTGTGCCAACGATGTATATCGGTCTGCTTCATGTGCAGCATCAATTTGATACCTCGTCATTGCGTGTTGCAGTAAGCGGTGGTGCGTCATTGCCAACCGAAATCTTTCGAACCTTTGAAGAAACATTTAATGTGCCGATCTTAGAAGGATACGGCTTGTCGGAGACAAGTCCTATTGCATGTTTTAATCATTTGGATCAGGAGCGTATACCAGGCTCGGTAGGTCAACCGGTTCAAGGCGTCGAAGTAAGAGTTATCGACATTGAAGGCAATGCACTACCGATAGGCGAAGAAGGTGAGATTGTTGTGCGTGGTCATAATGTTATGAAGGGATATCTTGACCGTCCAGAAGTTACTGAATCTGCGCTACAAAATGGTTGGTTCCATACTGGTGATGTGGGCCGCTTTGACAGTTCAGGTAATTTATTTATTGTCGATAGAATGAAAGATCTGATCATTCGAGGTGGATTTAATGTTTATCCCAGAGAAATTGAAGAAGTTTTCATGACTCATCCTGCAGTTTCAATGGTCGCGGTGATAGGGATTCCAAATGAAGAGTATGGCGAAGAGATAAAAGCTTACGTTGTACTTAAACCAAAAGAATACATTGACGCCGATTCATTACAAAAGTGGGGTAAAGAGCAATTAGCCTCGTTTAAATATCCTCGTTATGTCGAAATTCGTGAACACCTCCCGATGAGTGCGACAGGAAAGATTTTGAAACGTGAGTTGAAATCTGAATTGAATATAGCTTAGTCAATTCAATGGTTTTTGTGTCACAGCGCCACTTGCCTAAGCGCAAATGGTGTTGTGCTCTTGACCAATTAGATGCATAAGTTTTTTAGCTATCGTTAGACAATACTTACCGTTTGCTGAATGGATCTATTGCTCGAGTTCTTTAAAGTATTCTTCTAAGCGTTTCGGATTGGTAATGGTTACTGAGCCATAGTTTAGCTCTAGCATCCCGATACTTTCTAATCGTTTTAGTATCTTGTGTACGCTCTGACGAGTTAGCCCCATCATGTTAGCGATATGTTCTCTTGTTACCCTGACAACGCATGGTCGAGTATCGATCGCTTGATTAAGTTGGTATTCAGCAAGCAGCAGCAACCTTTTGGCGACTCGTTCTTCAATTCCTCTAATCGCGTCATCTTCGATAACAGAAATAGCAGACCACAAGCGGCGGCTAAGTAAGTCGAGTATAGTGGGGTAACTTTGAGGGTATTTGGCGAGTAATTGGCGAAATTTATCTCCAGGAAGCTCCATTACAGTCACGTCAGAATGAGCGGTCGCACCAAAAATACGAGGCATGCCGGGAGAAAAAACATTGTCTCCAAACCAACCACCAGCTTCGAAAATCATCAGTGTGACTTCTTTGCCTTTTGAACTAATTGAGTTCACTCTCACTGCACCTTGAGCTATGACCATAAGAGAAGATTGAAGCGCACCTTTATTGCAAATCAGTGCTTTTTCGTCGAAGCAGCGAACCTTAGTCATTTGCGCTGCTTCACTAAGCCCTTTATCTGGCAGCCCTGATAGTACAGGACATTTGGCTAGCAGTGTTTTGACTTCTTCCATGTAGCAACCTTACTGCACATTGCTTTATTGAGTTAGTTAAGTTACCCAAGCTTAACACTCTTTGAGTGCTCTGCTTGAGATAGATTTGGAAAGTGCGGGCGTTGAACAAAAAATGACGTGGTATAAACGCGATAGTAAGAAAACGCCCACTAAACATAATGTTAAGCGGGCGTTGTTGTGTCATATCAAACTGAAATTATTTTTGAGTGGCAGCTTTCATTGCAGAAACGAATTCACCTAGCTTGTCGAGCATAATTTGTGGCTGCTCAACGTTCGCTTCAATGATCTTCACGACAGCCGAACCGGAAATAGCCCCCGCCGCACCAGATTCTAGTGCTTGTTTCACCTGTGCTGGCTCTGAGATGCCAAAACCAAGTAGTGCTGGTGGTGCATCAAATTGGTTCAGTCTATCCAGCATATGACCTACAGGCATGTTTGCTTTGGTTTCTGCGCCAGTAACACCTGCACGAGAGAGTAGGTAAGTGTAGCCGCCACCTAACTCTGATACTTGCTTCAGTGTTTCATCACTTGCCGTTGGTGGTGCGATGAAGATTGGGTGAATACCAAACTTTTCTGCAGCAGCAACAAATTCGGCACTTTCATTAGTTGGCACATCTGCAATCAAAACAGAATCGATGCCTGCTTTTGCACAACGCTCATAGAAGTTCTCGATACCACGAGAGTAAACAAGGTTCGCGTACATCAGAAGACCAATAGGCAACTCTGGGTACTTAGCTCGGATCTTACCGATTTGCTCGAAGCAGATATCTGGTGTTGCGCCTGAGTCTAACGCGCGAATGTTAGCGCCTTGGATGGTTGGGCCATCGGCTAGTGGATCTGAGAATGGAATACCAAGTTCAAGGGCATCTGCGCCAGACTCAACCAGTGTTTCCATGATTTTGTAAGATTGCTCTGCGTTTGGATCGCAAACCGTTACGAACGGTACAAATGCGCCTTGGCTCTTTTCGTTTAGGCGCGCAAACATCTTCTCATAACGGCTCATTAGATTGCTCCTTTTTCTTCTAGGATGGCATGTACAGTGAAGATATCTTTATCACCACGACCTGATAGGTTAACAACCAACAATTGCTCTTTTTCTGGATTCTCACGTGCCATACTTAGTGCGTGTGCCACGGCGTGAGAAGATTCAAGAGCAGGGATGATACCTTCGTGACGTGCAATCTCTTGGAATGCTTCTAGCGCTTCATCGTCTGTCACGTTGTCGTATTCAGCACGGCCAATTGCGTTTAGGTGTGCGTGTTGTGGGCCAACTGAAGGGAAATCAAGGCCAGCAGATACCGAGTAAGACTCTTCTACTTGACCGTTTGGATCTTGCATCAATGGCGCTTTCATACCGAAGAAGATGCCTGTTTTACCATGCTTAAGTGGTGCACCGTGCTGGTCAGTATCGATACCTTTACCTGCTGGTTCAACACCAATTAGGCGAACACTTTCTTCTTCGATGAAGTCAGCAAACATGCCGATAGCGTTTGAACCACCGCCCACACATGCGATAACCGCATCAGGAAGACGACCTTCACGTGCCAAAATCTGATTCTTCGTTTCTTCACCAATCATGCGTTGGAAGTCACGCACGATGGTTGGGAATGGGTGAGGACCTGCCGCTGTACCTAGTAGGTAGTGCGCGTCTTCATAAGTTGCAGACCAGTCGCGTAGCGCTTCGTTACATGCATCTTTAAGTGTCGCAGAGCCCGAGTGGACAGGGATAACTTCTGCGCCCATTAGTTTCATACGGAATACGTTCGGGCTTTGACGCTCAACGTCTTTTGCACCCATGTAAACGCGACACTTAAGGCCAAGCAGCGCACACGCTAGTGCAGTTGCTACACCGTGTTGGCCTGCGCCTGTTTCTGCGATGATTTCGTTTTTACCCATGCGTTTTGCAAGCAGCGCTTGACCCAACACTTGGTTGGTCTTGTGCGCGCCACCGTGAAGTAGGTCTTCACGTTTTAGGTACAGTTTGGTTTTCGTACCTTTGGTTAGGTTACGAGTTAGAGTCAAAGCCGTTGGACGGCCCGCATACTCTTGAAGAAGCGTCATGAATTCGCTGCGGAATTCTGGATCTTCTTGCGCGTCGATAAACGCTTGCTCTAGTTGCTCCAGTGCTGGAACTAGAATTTGCGGAACGTACTGACCGCCGTATTCGCCAAAGTAGGCATTCAGTTTTGCCATCGTTATATTCCTTCTCGTATTTTTCGCTACGAATAGCTTTAAATTTTTTAGCTGATATCCAGCTTTAGTAGTTGCGAATAGCAGTGAATGCCGCGAGCAACTTCTGTGAATCTTTTTTGCCTGGTGCGCTTTCTACACCAGAGTTTAAATCTAATCCCAAGCAACCTAGTGTCGCTGCTTGTTGAGCATTTTCTGGCGACAGTCCGCCCGCTAGCATAATTTGACTTGGGTCGCCGATCAGTGACCAGTCGAACACTTGACCAGTTCCACCAGTTTGAGTGCCAACTTGCGCATCTAATAAATGGCGATCAATGTTGTCTGCTAGCAGTTCTGGCTTGGCATCAGTCACGCCGTAAGCTTTCCAAATTTCTACCGCTGCTGGTAGTTCGGCTTTGAGTTGGTTTACGTAAGCTTGGTCTTCTTGACCGTGCAGTTGCACCGCTTTTAAACCCAAAGAGGTCACGACAGAAGCAACAAAATCGATATCGTGATTTTGGAAAACGCCTACATAATTCAGAGGAGCACCGCTCATGGTTAAGCGAGCACCTTCAAGGTCAACCGCACGCTTCGACTTCTCGACAAAAATCAGGCCACCAAATACCGCACCAGCTTGATACGCTTTCGCTGCGTCATCTGGATGAGTAAGACCACAGACTTTGTTTTCACCCAGCGTCACTTTACGTACTGCAAGTTCAAGGTTGTCTTCCGCCATCAGCGAACTACCAATCAAGAAGCCGTCTGCGAATTCTGCTAAATCACGAACTTGTTGATGGGTATAAATGCCAGATTCTGAGATTACTGTTGCGTTAGGAGCCAGTTCGCGAATTGTCGGTGCCAGTTCTTTTGTACGATTCAAATCAGTACTTAGGTCGCGAAGGTTACGGTTATTGATGCCGATAACGTGTGCGCCTAGCTTAACTGCACGATGAAGCTCTTCTTCGTCGCTGACTTCGGTCAGGATACCCATGTTCAGGCTGTGTGCTGCTTCTTCTAAGGCTTTATACTCTTCGTCATTCAGGACAGAAAGCATCAGTAGCACAGCATCAGCACTGTAATGACGTGCTAGGTAAACTTGGTAGGTATCTACCATGAAGTCTTTGCACAGAACGGGTTGTTTGACTTGACCGCGCACTTGAGGAAGAAAGTCAAAGTTACCTTGGAAGTATTTTTCGTCTGTTAATACTGAAATTGCATCAGCATGGTTGTTATAAACCGATGCAATGTAATCCAAGTCGAAGTGATCACGAATCAAACCTTTAGAAGGAGATGCCTTCTTACATTCGGTGATGAACGCCGTCTTTTCACCACTCAGAGCGTCGTAGAAGCTGCGGTCCGATGGCAGCAAATCAGACTGAAATGTGCTTAGCGGTTGAGACACCTTACGGTCTGCTACCCATTGATATTTATCGCGGACAATTTTCGCCAGTACTTCTGCCATTTCTGCTTCTTTTTTAGAAACGTGCTCAGACAGGTTGTCAGCTTGCTGAGTGTTGAAGTCAGTCATCTTCTTCAATTCCTTAAGCGTGTGCGGCAAGTTGTTGTACCAATTGGTACGCCTTGCCTGAATTCATTGCCTCAATCGCTTGTTGCGTGTTGGCTTTTAAATCTTCGTGGCCGAATAGACGCATTAGCAGAGCAACGTTCACCGCCACTGCACCCAATTGTGCGTCTGTACCTTTACCCGTCAGAATATTGGTAATGATCGCCTTGTTTTCTTCAGGATCGCCACCTTTGATCGCTTCTAGTGGGTGCGCTTCTAGACCGAAGTCTGCAGGCGTTAGTTTATATTCTGTGATCTTACCGTCTTTGATTTCAGCAATGGTTGTTTCGCCGTGAATCGCCACTTCATCCAAACCACTACCGTGTACTACAGCGGCGCGCTTCATACCCATTTGTAGCATGGTTTCTGCGATAGGACGAACCAGTTCTTCACTGTAAACGCCCATCAATTCGATGTTAGGACGAGCAGGGTTAATCAGTGGGCCAAGAATGTTAAAGATGGTGCGCGTTTTCATGGTTTGACGCACTGGCATCGCATGGCGCACACCACCGTGGTACTGAGGTGCAAATAGGAAAGCAACACCGATATCGTCGACCGCTTTGCGCGTATCGTCTGCGCTCATAGCTAGGTTGATACCAAATGAATCAAGAAGGTCAGAAGAACCCGATTTGCTTGAAACGCTGCGGTTACCGTGTTTCGCTACTTTTAGACCACATGCTGCAGCAACAAACGCCGCAGTGGTTGAAATGTTGATGGTGTTGTGACCGTCGCCGCCAGTACCTACGATATCCGCGAAATCATAATCTGGACGAGGGAATGGGTTTGCATTTGCCAGCAGCGCTTTTGCCGCGCCTGCTATTTCATCTGGTGTTTCGCCTTTGATTTTTAGTGCAGTCAGCGCTGATGCCATCAAAATTGGGTCTAGCTCACCACGGATAATGATGTCGAATAGCTGTTGGCTCTCTTCTTGAGTAAGCGATTCTTGCTCGTACAGTTTGGTAATAATAGGGTTGATGATTGCTTCCATATTTCCTCTCCTAAATTTCTTATGTGCCAGTGCTTTTTAAGCAGTGAGTGGGTTAGCTGAAGTTTGTTCTTCAAGTGCCCATTCAATGGCATTGGCCAACAGTGTTGCTCCGTAGGTCGTCATAATAGATTCCGGGTGGAACTGGAACCCGCAAACTTTATCTTCTTCATGTACAACAGACATTACCAAGTCATCCACTTCTGCTGTGATGGTTAGGCTCTCAGGAACCTTGGTCGCAACCAGCGAGTGGTAACGTGCAATCGCAAGTGGTGATGGTAGGTTTTGGTAAATCGCATGGTTTTGGTGCTCCATCATAGAGACCTTACCGTGAATGATTTCGCCTGCGCCAGCAACGGTGCCGCCGTATGCTTCAACAATCGCTTGGTGACCAAGACAAATCCCGATCATCGGCACTTTGCCTTTCATGCGTTGGATAAGCTCTGGCATTGAGCCTGCCTCTGACGGTGCGCCTGGGCCTGGCGATAGCAGAACCACTGGGTTTTCAAGCTCGTTTACCGCTTGTTCAATGGTTTCTGCTGGGATGTTGTTTCGGTAAATCTTGACTGAGTGACCTAGCGAGCGGAATTGATCCACAAGGTTGTAGGTGAACGAGTCAAAGTTGTCGATAAAAATGATATTAGCCATCTCTGAACCCTATTCCTTATTGTGATTTATGCGCTGCTTGGATAGCAGAGATTACCGCTTGTGCTTTGCCGCGCGTTTCGTCTGCTTCTGCTTGTGGATCAGAATCGAACACCACGCCAGCACCAGCTTGAACTTGAGCAATGCCGTTCTCAACGTACGCTGAGCGGATCACGATACAGGTGTCGAGTGTGCCTTCACCAGTGAGGTAGCCAACAGCGCCGCCGTAGCTACCGCGTCGTGCGCCTTCTACATCGCGAATCAACTGCATGGCACGAATCTTAGGTGCGCCGGTGAGCGTACCCATGTTCATACATGCTTGGTATGCGTGCAGGGCGTCTAGGTCTTCACGCAGTTGACCAACCACACGAGACACCAAGTGCATTACGTGGCTGTAGCGGTCGACTTTTAGAAGGTCTGCTACGTGGCGAGTACCAGCTTGAGCAATACGAGCGACGTCGTTACGTGCCAAGTCAACCAACATCATGTGTTCTGCGTTTTCTTTCATGTCGGTGCGCAGTTCAAGTTCGATGCGGCTGTCTAGGTCGAAATCAATCTCGCCGTTAGGGCGCTTACCGCGGCGACGAGTGCCTGCGATTGGGTAGATTTCAATTTGGTTGGTATCGGTTTCATACTTAAGCGCGCTTTCTGGTGATGCGCCAAACAGAGTGAACAGCTCATCTTGCATGTAGAACATGTAAGGGCTTGGGTTACTTTGTTTCAGTTCTTTATAAGCAGCCAGTGGAGAAGGACAAGGTAGAGTGAATCTACGAGACGGTACAACTTGGAATACATCGCCTTTCACTACGAACTCTTTTAAGTCGCGAACGGTTTGGCAGAAGTCTGCATCAGACACGCTAGGTTCTACCGTTACATCTGTTATTTGCTCTGCACTCGGCAACAGTTTTGGCGCTGCACATTGGGCGCTAATTTCTGCAATACGAGTCTCTAACGCTGTTTTCTCTGAACCATCAACAAACAACGTCGCTTGAAGCTGGCAAGATTCCGTTTGATGGTCGACAACAAGTAGTGTTTCCGCGACGTAGAAAACGTAATCTGGACACTGATTTGTTGCTTCGGCATTACCAAGCGGCTCAAAGTTTGCGACTAAGTCGTAGGCAAACAGACCACCAAGGAAAATTGCGTGTTTGTCTTGCTGTGAAATATCAAAACTATGCTGAACCAAACGCAGCGCATCGAAAGAAGAGGCTTCACGTAGGCGAGAGTCTTCATCTAACGTGTCGCATGGCTGGTTAAACTGCAAAGTTAGCGTTTCGCCATCGAACTTGCTCTCAACGTCACCACGGATGTTCTGGTTTAGGTGAGACAGTAGGTTTTTACCGTTATTGGTCAAGGCGTGCATGCTAACGGTATGGCCGAAGCAAACAATGCGAACCGCTGAATCTACGATCAGCAGGGATTTTAAATTTTGCTTTGAATCGATCTCAGCAGATTCCAGCAATAGGCTGTCAGTTTTGTTCTCACATAGTGTGTGGAACAAGCGAGTCGGGTCTTGAGTATAAGGGACGGAAGCCGTTAGCACTTCAAGCTGTCCAAGTTTCTTAATTTCAATGGCCTTGTTCACAAGACCTCCTTGTAGCTGTTTAAATCTTCCTGCCGTACATAGTCGCATAAAGCAAACGTTCTCCCAATCTAGAGTTGGCTATATTCGATTAATGTTTAGGCAGTTGAATGTGAAATGAGCAACAAAACAAAAAAGCCCGCTTAAGTAGCGGGCTTTACAACGTTTGGTTCTATAAACTAGAAGTATACGTTTGCCCACCAAGAACTAGTCCAAGTGCGCCACCAAGCAAGATCTGATGAGTTTGCCTTATTAAGACAAACCGCAACTTTCGCTTTTTGGTTTTGGTTAAATTCTTGTAACATGGTGAACCTTAAATTACGTACTTTGTATTTGTGTACTAGTTAACTAGTGCGAGAGTAAAAAGTCAACCCCAAAACGGCATTAAAACGATAAAAATATGAGAATTGATTTACATAGTCACACCACTGCATCGGACGGTCGGTTAGAGCCTAAAGATTTAGTGGAAAGGGCGCTGAGTTTTGATATCGAGGTTTTGGCGATCACTGATCACGATACGGTTGACGGTTTGGCGTTAGCTAAGCAATACGTTCAAGATAATAATTTGCCGATAAAAATCATCAATGGCATTGAGATATCGACCGTCTGGCAAAACAAAGACATTCATATTGTCGGCCTGAATATCGATCCGGAAAATGAACAATTATCTGCCCTCATAGAACAGCAGAAGCAGCATCGCATAACACGATCTGAGTTAATTGCAGAGCGACTACAAAAAGCAACTCGAGTAGGTGTGCTTGAAGAGGTAAGGCAAATCGCCGGTGATGCTCCAGTGACAAGAGCGCATTTCGCGAAATGGTTGGTAGATAATGGTTACGCAAAAACCATGCAAATGGTGTTTAAAAAATACCTAACGCGTAATAACCCAGGTTATGTACCACCGAATTGGTGTTCGATGAAGGATGCGGTTGATGCTATCCATGCGGCTGGTGGAATGGCGGTATTAGCGCATCCTGGTAGATATAAGTTGACAGCGAAGTGGATTAAGCGTCTTCTAGCAGCGTTTGTCGAAGCGGGTGGTGATGCGATGGAAGTTGCACAGCCACAGCAAGCGCAACAAGAAAGGCGCAACTTGGCTGATTATGCTATACAATACAAACTATTAGCCTCTCAAGGCAGTGATTTTCACTACCCATCACCGTGGATGGAGCTAGGAAGGAACCTATGGTTGCCTGCTGGCGTCGAACCAGTTTGGAAAGATTGGGGAATAGATCCTTCGTTGAATAATACTCAGTAATACGAAGTCGAGAACCCATAAAAATATAGAGCCGAGAGGCTCGATAATGAGGAATTACAATGAGCCAGTTTTTTTACGTTCACCCAGAAAACCCACAGGCTCGCTTGATTAATCAAGCAGTAGCAATCATTCGTAACGGCGGCGTTGTGGTTTACCCTACTGATTCAGGGTACGCACTTGGCTGTCAGTTGGAGAACAAACAGGCACTGGAACGAATCTGTCAGATTCGTCGTCTGGATGATAAGCATAACTTTACTTTACTGTGTCGTGATTTGTCGGAGCTTTCTCTCTATGCGCGAGTGGATAACTCTGCATTCCGACTGCTGAAAAATAACACACCAGGTCCTTACACCTTCATCTTCAAAGGCACAAAAGAGGTGCCGCGTCGTTTGATGAATGCAAAACGTAAGACCATCGGTATCCGTGTTCCAGACAATCAAATTGCCTTGGACTTGTTGGAAGCATTAGGTGAGCCGATGATGTCTACGTCGTTGATTCTACCTGGCAGTGACGTAACAGAATCTGATCCAGAGGATATTCGCGATAAACTAGAACATGCGGTTGATGTGATTCTTAATGGCGGTTACCTAGGTGAACAACCTACGACTGTAATTGACTTTAGCGAAGGTGAACCTGTTGTGGTTCGTTTGGGATCTGGTGACCCTGCACCATTCGAATAGTAGACGCACACCACCGTCAAACAAAATAGGAGGCATCGCGCCTCCTATTTTAGTTGTCATATCGAATATCTCATTGAACTTAACTGATTGAGGTTAAGCGAAATCGAAAATGTCGATACCATTTTGTTCTGCATAGTTGATGTATGCAGAGCTCACACCGTTTAGTGTCACTTCAACATTGTATTCATCACTTGAGAATACTGCCCAGCCACATTCATTGTAAGATAAAGTCAGATCATCCGCTGAATCCAAGAACGTATCTCGAATGCCATCGTTATCAGTGTCTCGGCCCATATCAAAGACAAGTTTGTCATGGAAAATATTAAAATCGACAATGTCGGCTTTGACATCAATATCGTTGGAAGATACTGGCTGATCAGGTACACCAATAGCCAGGCGGTTTGTAAGCACGAAGGTGTCGTCTCCACAGCCACCGCTCAGTACTGATTCACCATCACCAACAACGAGTGTGTCGTTACCCCAGCCACCACTCAAGTAGTTGTTGCCTGAATAATCAAAAATTGTGTCGTCGCCACAGCCACCAAAGAGTTTGTCGTTTCCTAATCCGCCGGATAGGAAATCGTTTCCAAAGCCGCCAGAAACAAAGTCGTTACCTCGGCCACCAAGCAAGGTATCGTCTCCCCAGCCACCGAAGACAATATCATTACCTCCGTATCCTACAAACTTATCATCACCACAGAAGCCGAAGAAAATATCGGTTGTTTCAGAGCCTTTTGTGCCTGTCATATCGTCATCTTGAGATGTCCCAAAAATCCAATTTAGGTCGAGATTTAGCATAGACATTGTTCTATTCCTTTTTGTCTGATTTATGCCAATCGCCGAGAGTGCAGAGCGAACCTAGTGAGTCAGAGTACACGATAGCATTAGTGTTATTTTTGATGTGAACTAATGACTTAAAGACAATTTTTGTCTTGTTACCCACGACCTTGCTTTGCTATGAGCGCTCATTGTCTGCGGTGATTGGTATTACTTAGCAGCAAACAGGGACGGCTTATTTTTCGTTGCTTTCTAGCAATACGAACAGTAAACACACCCCAAGTGGTTATTGTTGTAACCCTGACAATTTTATCAGGTACCGCGTGGTTAAAGTGGTTCAGGAAGACCGATATTAGTGGGATTCTCGTTGAGCAATGCCTGCTTTAAGTAGTAAAAAAGTTGCAGAATAGGACAAATATTTCGGTCATTTTTGAAGTGAATTTTGGTGTGGAGAATGGCGCCGATTTAGCTTACATTAACTAAGAAAGTTACGTATAATGTCCGACCGAAAAATCCCACTGAAATGGGTAAATAGCAAAATACAGACCAATCCTGGTCTAGACGTCTGTGAAGACGACACATAGGTAGATAAATGAGCGAAAAGTTACAAAAAGTATTAGCACGTGCTGGTCACGGTTCTCGTCGTGAGATTGAATCGTTAATTAAATCTGGTCGCGTTAGCGTGAACGGTGTAGTCGCTAAGCTTGGTGAAAGACTTGAAGACGAGAGCAGCGTAGTTCGTATCGATGGTCACATTGTCTCTGCAAAGATTCAAGAAGAAGTGATTTGTCGTGTACTTGCGTACTACAAACCTGAGGGTGAACTGTGTACTCGTCACGATCCAGAAGGTCGTCGTACTGTTTTTGATCGTCTGCCAAAAATTCGTGGCTCTCGTTGGATTTCAGTTGGTCGTCTGGATGCGAACACTTCTGGTCTTCTACTTTTCACAACGGATGGTGAACTGGCGAACCGCTTAATGCACCCAAGCCGCCAAGTTGAACGTGAATACCTAGTACGTGTGTTCGGTGAAGTAACTGAACAGAAAGTTCGTAATCTAGTAAAAGGTGTTGAACTGGAAGACGGTTTAGCTCGCTTTGAAGATGTTGTTTACGCGGGTGGTGAAGGCATGAACCACACGTTTTACGTTGTTATCAACGAAGGTCGTAACCGCGAAGTTCGTCGACTATGGGAATCGCAAGAGTGTACCGTTAGCCGTCTGAAACGTGTTCGTTACGGCGACATCTTCTTAGACAAGAAACTGCCTCGTGGCGGTTGGATGGAGCTTGACCTGAAAGAAGTAAACTACTTGCGTGAGCTTGTAGAGCTTCGTCCAGAGAAAGAAACCATGCTTGATCTGAACAAAGACAACACGTCACGCAAACGTGAGCGTGCACGCAGCCAAAAAATTCGTCGCGCAGTTAAGCGCCATGAAGAGCGTGTTAACACACCAAAAGGTCGCAGCAACAACCCTTCTCGTCGTAAGCCGAAGAAGACTGCTGGTGACCAAGGCGCACGCAACAAGCATCGTTAATCGATAGCAAAACATCAGAAAGGCTTGCCAATTCGGCAAGCCTTTTTCTTATCTGTTACATAACAAAAGGATCTAAAGCCGATATAGAGCAGGGTGTTTTGGATAAACAAATATCTCAGCTAAACAAAAACAGCAGATAAAAAAATACCAGCACTAGGCTGGTATCTTTGTTCATGATGAAGAAACGTTAATCGCGTTTCCAAAGCATATGGCAGAACTTATGTTCAGGGTCTCGGCTGATTAGCATACGAGCAAATACGTCATCAAGAACGTCATTTTCCTCATTTACTAGGCCGATACGAACCTCTGCATATACTTCTTTGTCGATCTCGAAGCCAACATGTTCAACCCAGTCATCACCGGTTTCAACAAGTTCTGCGGCACCACGATCTTCAAATTGCGCAGTAAACAGAATCACGTCAGCAGGCTCTAGGTTATCTGGAGCCATCTCAAGGAAAATGTCGTACGCTGCGTCGATGACGTCGTCGTAAGAAATCAAATCAGACATGCTTATGCTCGGCTCATGTATTTACGTTCAGCTGTGTTAATGATAACACGGTCACCAGTTGCAATGTACTCAGGAACCTGGATGACAAGACCTGAAGCGAAGCGTGCTGGTTTAGTACGAGCAGATGCAGAAGCACCTTTGATTGAAGGGTCAGTTTCTTCAATCACTAGCTCAACAGAAGATGGTAGTTCAATACCCACTGCAGCACCGTTAACAAGGATAATGTGGATACCTTGTGTATCTTCGTTGATGAACAGCATGTCGTCTTCAACTTCATTGTGCTTGAATGTGTATTGTGAGTAGTCTTCGTTATCCATGAAGATGTGCTCATCTCCGTCAGCGTATGAGTACACAACTGCACGTTTGTTCATTTCTACCGTTTCAACAACGTCATCAGACTTGTAACGCTCATCTACACGTGCGCCCGTGTTTAGATCTGTACAACGCATTTTGTAGATTTTAGCGCCGCCACGACCGCCAGGAGTCGTTACTTCGATGTCTTTAACTAGAAGAGTTTTACCATTAGACTCGATTGCGAAGCCTTTTTTGATTTCACTTGCCTTTGGCATTGTATATTCCTATTCATACTTATTAAGCAAAACTCGGTGATTATAGCGCTAAGTTAGCCGCCTAGCATTAAAATTCATTGCAGAAATTTGTTGTTACTCCCATGACTAAACACCTGAATGGACTTGATTCAGTGAGTCGGCTAAGAGAACATATAGTCCAACTTCTTGAACCATCTGAGAACACGTTTTAAGTCATGTCTCTGCCTGTTATCGATCCTAAACAACCATTTCAACCAGAGTTTGCGCCTTTAATTAGGGAAGTCACCGCTTGTCTCAAAGGTGGACTGGGGCAAAACTTACACAGCGTTTATGTATACGGTAGTGTTGCTCGCAAAACAGCGATCGTTGGGAAGTCGAACTTAGACTTGGTTGTCGTTACTCAATCATCCTTTGAGCACAATCGCGCGACTTTGCTCAACACAATTAAGTGGCGTGCGCAGCAGAGTTACCCTCACGTTAATGGTGTATCGGTCCGTACAGCCTTAGTGAGCGAAGTGGCTAATTTAGATAGTATTTTTACTTGGGGCTTTATGCTTAAGCATTGCTGTGTCTGTGTTTATGGTGATGATCTAGCAGACTGCTTCGGTGATTACGTCCCAAGTTGGGAAATTGCTAAGCACTGGAATATGGATGTGGAAGATTGGATTACGGTGTATCGCAAAAAAATCGTACAAGCGAAGACGATAGAAGAGCAGGTGGCCGCCCAGCGCGTGATTGCAAAAAAGTTACTAAGAGCGTCATACTCTTTGGTGATGTATCGAGATAAACGTTGGTTTGATGACCCTATACAATGTGGCAAGGTATTCTTAACTTATCATCCTGAAAAGCAGCTTGAGATCGAGCGGCTAGAAATTTTACTTTCTGGCCGGGGTATTCCCAAGCGTTCTGTTATCGGGCTAATTGATGCGTTTGGTGATTGGTTAGTCAAACAGTACCAGAAAACAGAGTTTCGTATCGGCTAAAACAACCCCATTTGTGGCGCTGAAAGCCTGTCAAAGTCCGTCCCAATGAAAGGGAGAATCGCATCCGCAACGGGTTTGAGTTGTTTATCAATGTAATGTTGATAATCAATCGGGCTATTGAGGTACTCATAAGGTTCAGGGCCGTTCACGGTAATAATGTATTCAATTCGCCCTTTGTTTTGATACTGTAATGGGCGGCCAAGCTTGGCATTTATCTCATCGGCTAAACGAGCTGCACGCACTTGTGGCGGGACGTTCTTCTGATACTCATGCAGTTTTCTTCGCAGTCGCTTTTGATACACCAACTGTTCATCAAATTCACCGTTGTTAGTTTTCTCAACCATCTCTCGGACATAGTCGCTTGGATCTTCACCATGGAAAATCATGCTATAGAGTGTATTTTGAAATTTCTGTGCTAACGAGGTCCAGTCAGTACGGGCACTTTCTAACCCTTTAAATACAATCCGTTCTTGCTCTCCTTCACCGATTAAACCCGCATAGCGCTTTTTCGAGCCAGTTTCCGCGCCACGAATCGTTGGCATAAGGAATCTGCGATAATGGGTTTCATACTCGATTTCCAACATAGATGTTAGGTTGTACTCAGAACGCAGGTGTTTTTGCCACCAAGAGTTGATGTAATCAACTAATTGATTTCCAACAGCGTCAGCTTCTACTTGACTGTATGGTCGATTCAACGACACGAATGTGGAATCCGTATCGCCGTAAATCACTTGATATCCTTGCTCCTCAATCAGCACCTTAGTTTGCTTCATGATTTCATGTCCGCGCATGGTAATACTAGAAGCTAACCGAGTATCAAAGAAACGACATCCCGATGAGCCCAGTACGCCATAAAAGGAGTTCATGATGATTTTGATTGCCTGAGAAAAAGCTTTTTCATTGTTCTTCTTTGCAACATCACGTGCTGCCCAAAGCTTTTCAATCATTTCTGGTAAAAAGTGTTTCGTACGATGGAACTGCCCACCGCGAAAGCCAGGTACAGCCTGATTTTCTTCTTTTCCAATATCGAGCAATAACCCCTCAACTAAACCCATAGGATCAATCAAGAAAGAGCGAATAATCGATGGATATAGACTCTTAAAATCCAATACTAAAACAGAATCATATAGGTTAGGGATGGAGTCCATCACGTAACCTCCGGGGCTGGCAATCCAATTTTCAGGGTGTAGGTTCGGAGCAACGTAGCCTGCTCGGTGTATCTGAGGCATGTATAGGTTTGTGAATGCTGCAACCGAACCGCCGACACGATCCAGTTCGACACCAGTGAGACGAGAGCGCTCTATTGCAAAGTCTAGCAGGTGAGTGTGATTGAAAATCTTATTCACTAACACGCAGTCTTGTAAATTATATTTAGCCAGCGATGGTTTGTCGGAGCGGTACATACGATTGATCTCATCCATGCGGTCATGAACGTTGTGGATTTCTTTCCCTTCCCCTAAGAGTTCTTGAGATACAGACTCTAATGACCAAGACCGAAAGTGATAAGTCGCCGTTTTTAACGTATCGATACCGTCCATTACAACTCGCCCTGGAATGGAAATAAACCCTTGTTGGCTTTGAGATGAACTTCTGAAAAAGCTGGCTTGGTCTGCTCTACCAAGCATTAGCTTCATGTTGTGCCATTCTGCTCGTTTGTGTAGCAGACGAAAGTCAAAATCAATGACGTTCCAACCGACAATGACATCGGGGTCGAATTGTTTAAACCAAACGATGAGTGCTTCTAGAAGCGCTTTTTCATCCTTAACCCATTGTATCGGTGTCTCCGAAGGTTCTGGTTCTCCGATCATTATAACGCGGGAATCCATGACGCTGTCTAATCCGATTGAGTAAAGAATGCCTTTCTCAGAGCATTCTAGATCTAACGAGACAACGTTTAACTTCGGCTCATATTGCCCCGCACGGCATTTTGCGCTCTGGACGTGTTGGTAGCCATTGGTGCGAGTCACATTGCCTGTAAACTCGATACTGCCTTTGATAAAACGTTCCATTAGGTAGCGATCGGCGAGGCGAATATCACTTTCATACGTAGTGATATCTTTTTGAGCGAATGTGTCTTTGAGTGCGAGAGTGTCTCTGGTTACATTGGTATAGCAGGCAGCAAGAGGCGTATGTTCAAACGTTTTGAGATCCAAAAGGCGGATGTCGACGAATATGTTTTTTTCTCGTGCGAGTGTCTTTGCTTGCTCTGAGTGTTTCTGAGCGATGAAAAATACTGGCTTCTCACCATTAATAAGTAACTGAGTAGGGCCTGCTTCTGTCGAAAGCCACAGCTCGATTTGAGTTTGACCTTTGATGTCTCGTGCATGTCGAGTTAGCAGGAAGCCTTGTTGAATATTCAAATGTGAGAAACCTTAGAAAACTTGAAGAACGTTAGTTTAACACTAAGAACTGTAAAAATAACCAGTAAAGAAAGCGTCTCAAATTTTTGCTGGAATTAGTGATTACAAGTTAGTCTTTGGTGCAAGAGGGACAGTGTCATTTTAAGTTATAGCGTGTTTCTCTGGGCAATATGAAACCTAGTTACTTGATTTATTGTACTTAATGTTGTTAATTGTCTTTTCTTAGATTTCGGTTCTGCTCATCACGCTCTAAAATAATAGAGTGGTTTATGAATAAGTTCTTGCTAAAGTTTGCGTTTCAGCACATATTCATAGAAAGCAATTTTTTGTCGATTACGTTAGTATATAGGCAGTCATACTGATATCCACATTTAACAAATATTTAACAAATAATGGTTATGTGGGTGCAGAACCAATACAAAGTGTGGAGATACAAGTTTGATAAATGTTTTCCTTGTAGATGATCACGAGCTGGTTCGCACAGGGATACGACGTATTATTGAAGACGTCCGTGGAATGAACGTAGCAGGAGAAGCTGACAGCGGTGAAGATGCAGTAAAATGGTGTCGCAGTAATCATGCTGACGTCGTTTTAATGGACATGAACATGCCAGGAATTGGCGGCTTGGAAGCCACTAAAAAAATTCTTCGCGTGAATCCTGATGTGAAAATCATCGTACTTACCGTTCATACAGAAAACCCGTTTCCAACCAAGGTGATGCAGGCAGGTGCGTCTGGTTATTTAACCAAAGGTGCTGGCCCTGACGAAATGGTGAATGCGATTCGTGTAGTTAATAGTGGGCAGCGTTACATCTCGCCAGAGATTGCGCAGCAGATGGCATTGAGTCAATTTTCTCCAGCCTCTGAGAACCCTTTTAAAGACTTATCCGAACGTGAATTGCAGATCATGCTTATGATCACCAAAGGCCAAAAGGTAACGGATATTTCTGAGCAACTTAATTTAAGTCCAAAGACAGTCAACAGCTATCGCTACCGACTCTTTAGTAAATTGGACATTAATGGTGACGTTGAGTTAACTCACTTAGCGATTCGCCACGGAATGCTGGACACCGAGACCCTTTAGCGTGAATCCTCCTTTCGATTCGGCTTCCTTTCTCAAGACAGTAACTCATCAGCCCGGCGTTTACAGAATGTACAACGCCGAAGCTGTTGTAATCTACGTAGGTAAAGCCAAAGACCTTAAAAAGCGCCTTTCAAGCTACTTTCGAAAAAAAGTAGACAGTGAGAAAACTCGCGCGCTTGTCAGTAATATCGCCAAAATAGACGTCACGGTGACTCATACTGAGACAGAAGCGCTGATCTTAGAGCATAACTACATCAAGCAGTATTTACCGAAATACAATGTGTTGCTGCGAGATGATAAGTCTTACCCTTATATCTTTATTAGCGGTCATAAGCACCCACGGCTTTCTATCCACCGTGGCGCCAAGAAGCGCAAAGGTGAATATTTTGGCCCCTACCCAGATTCTGGTGCAGTAAGAGAAACATTGCATTTGCTGCAAAAGATATTTCCTGTGCGCCAGTGTGAAGACACTGTCTATTCCAACCGAACGCGCCCATGTTTGATGTACCAAATTGGTCGCTGTGCAGGACCATGCGTTAATACCATCATTTCTGATGAAGAATATGCAGAGTTGGTTGGCTTTGTGCGCATGTTTTTGCAAGGCAAAGATCAGCAAGTACTCAAACAGTTGATTGAGAAAATGGAAGTTGCCAGTCAGCAATTGCGCTTTGAAGATGCCGCTAAATTTCGCGATCAAATCCAAGCGATTAGGCGTGTTCAAGAGCAGCAGTACGTCTCAGAAGACAGCATGGATGATATGGATGTACTCGGGTTTGCTCAGGAGAATGGTATCGCGTGTATCCATATCCTGATGATACGCCAAGGCAAAGTGCTTGGTAGCCGTAGCCATTTTCCGAAAATCCCACAAAATACAAGCCAGCAGGAAGTGTTCGATAGTTTTCTGACTCAATACTATTTGAGCCATAACGAAGCACGTACAATTCCTTCTCGTATTATTTTGAATCAAGAGTTGGCAGAAGATATTGCGCCAATACAGAAAGCGTTAAGTGAAGTGGCAGGCCGTAAGGTTCATTTTCATACGTCGCCAACTGGCTCTCGAGCAAGGTATCTCAAGCTTTCGAACACGAATGCACTAACGGCGATTACCACCAAAATCAATCACAAAATGACGATTAATCAACGTTTTCATGCGCTTCGCGAAACATTGAATTTGGAGTCTATAGCTCGAATGGAATGTTTTGATATCTCTCATACGATGGGGGAAAGCACGATTGCGTCATGTGTTGTGTTCAACAACGAAGGCCCCGTAAAGCAAGAGTATCGTCGCTACAACATTACTGGGATTACCGGTGGTGATGATTACGCAGCAATGGGACAAGCGTTGGAGCGCCGTTATTCGAAGCAATTGGACGTAGAGAAAATTCCCGACATCATCTTTATCGATGGCGGTAAAGGTCAGTTAAATCGTGCGCATGACATCATTTCGCAGTACTGGGGGGATTGGCCAAAGCGTCCTATCATGATTGGTATTGCAAAAGGCGTTACTCGCAAACCAGGTTTAGAAACGCTGATTACAGTCGATGGGGACGAGTTTCATTTACCAAGCGATGCTCCTGCGCTGCATCTTATTCAACATATTCGTGATGAAAGCCATAACCATGCTATAGCGGGGCACCGTGCTAAGCGAGGTAAAACCAGACGTACGAGTGCACTCGAAGGGATTGAGGGAATCGGCCCTAAACGACGTCAGGCGTTACTCAAGTACATGGGTGGGTTACAAGAACTTAAACGTGCAAGTGTCGAAGAAATCGCCAAAGTACCGGGAATAAGTCACTCTTTAGCAGAAATTATTTTCCAAGCATTGAAACAATAAGGAAAATCGCGCAACATTAAGCCGCAATGTGTAAGAGAATAATAAAATGCGTTTGAATATCCCGAACATTCTGTCTCTTCTTAGACTGTTCCTAATCCCTGTTTTTGTGGTTGTCTTTTATCTACCTTATCCATGGGCACCGTTTGCAGCAGCAATGGTGTTTTGGGTAGCGGGCTTTACTGACTGGCTTGACGGCATGTTGGCCCGTAAACTTGGCCAAACTTCTCGTTTTGGCGCGTTTATTGATCCTGTTGCTGATAAAGTACTAGTGGCAACGGCATTGATTCTAATCACGGAACATTATCATTCAATTTGGGTGACCATTCCTGCAGTAACGATGATTGCGCGAGAAATCATTATCTCAGCATTGCGAGAATGGATGGCTGAAATCGGTAAGCGAGCAAGTGTTGCGGTATCTTGGGTTGGCAAAGTAAAAACTGTTTCGCAAATGTTCGCCTTATGGGTGTTGATATGGCGTTACGATGAATGGATGGTTTGGCTAGGCTTTGCGGCCTTGTATGTGGCAACTTTCTTGACATATTGGTCAATGATTCAATATTTAGCTGCTGCGAAAGACGATCTGTTGAATGAAGAGCACCATTAAATTCTGATGTTAGAAAGCAGGCTTAGTAGCCTGCTTTTTTGTATCTAAGACAATCTACAGCATTTTTTGGCTTCTCTCGCTTTCCAATGCTTGCTAACGGCCATGTTTGCAATTTGTATCTGGAGCTTTTGCTTCGATAGAGTTCTATTTGTGATCTAAATCTTGTTTTTGTCCTTGGAGAGTCTTAGAGAGGCGAGTCTTCTGATTATTAATACTTCAATGCACGCAACGCACGGCCAGCAGTGTAAGGCGTAGCCAAAGTTTTATGATAAACAAGTGTATTTAAGCGATTTTTAGTATTAAAACTAAGCAATCCATCGTCTTTCGCACAAATTCTAGTCAAACGATTTAAAAAAATAAAAATAGTGTTGACTCGATCGCTCGAATCCGTAGAATGCATCCCGTACCCAAGAGAGCACGGCTCGAAAGGGTGGTGAAAAAGCTTAGCTTTATTCACAAATGAGGCGCCTTGGCAGAGTGGCTATGCAGCGGATTGCAAATCCGTGGACCTCGGTTCGACTCCGGGAGGCGCCTCCATTATTCTTTTGAGAGCGAATGGCTTTCGAGAAAAATGCGACACTAGCTCAGTTGGTAGAGCGCAACCTTGCCAAGGTTGAGGTCACGAGTTCGAACCTCGTGTGTCGCTCCAAATTTTATTGATATGGCATTGGCGATATCAGATGGTGTTTTACTTTTCTGTAAAGGCATCACAAAGAATATTTGTGTGCCCTGGTGGTGGAATTGGTAGACACAAGGGATTTAAAATCCCTCGACGTACGCGTTGTGCCGGTTCAAGTCCGGCCCGGGGCACCATCTAATATTAAATGCGACACTAGCTCAGTTGGTAGAGCGCAACCTTGCCAAGGTTGAGGTCACGAGTTCGAACCTCGTGTGTCGCTCCAGATTTAAGGCCTAACATGAAAATGTTAGGCCTTTTTCGTATTTTTTTGAAAATCTCAAACTTCTTTTCTGTCACAGACTTCGTTAAGTAGCGAACCCTTTGTCTCATTGACTCAAGTGATTGTTAATTCTGCCATTGCAAAACATCTTAGCTATTCCTACCAGTCTATGTTTAAACCATCACTTGTGGTGAATAACCACTCTTACTCCAGGCAAAGCTGTGACGAGAATGCTATCTTTTTAAATGTTCCGGATATAGAAAGGAATGTTTTACGATTAAGCAGCACAACCTTAAACCTCTGTTTAGATGAGGTGATGATATCTCAAGAATATTTGTTTAAATAACAGCTATTTGAGAGAAGCAGAAAAGCATAGCTCATGAATATGAACATGTGAGTTGCAATGGGGTATGTTTTGTTGTGATTTACATCACTGTTACTAATATGAAAAATCGTTGCCAGAAGATTTTATTTTGTGATAAATTCGCGCGCAATCTCGGAGCGTAATTAACAACGTTTGATCTCTGGGGGATACGCGTAGTGACCATTCAAGCTGATTGTGACACTGCGTAGGGTAGGTATCGGCAAAGCCTTTTGTCGATAGACGGGATACTAATGCTGTAAACGCGGCATATTAATGGGAAACCCAACATTGAAACCTTTGAATAAACACACACTAATCAGCTTCATACTGCCGAAATGTCCTGTTTTACAAAACGGGTGCATTACAGAACCTTGATTAATCCCTTTTACATATAAAGTCGCGAGTATCGTGGCGGATGATCTGTATTTGTCATTTATGCACTGACAAATGCGGAGGGGTATTCACACCTCCTGTAATTTCATTCTAATGATTATTAATACAGGATACAGAATTATTATAATTCAAGGGATTATGTAGTATGAGCACTGCCTTTGAAGTCGATAGCAATATCGCAAACATTTTTTCGTCTCAGGTTCCTATCGTTGAGGGAACGTATGACTTAACGCCAGATCAAGTATTGATTGATCAGGCTGAGCATGAATCTGAAGTACGTTCTTATCCACGTCGTTTGCCGATCGCAATTAAACAAGCCTTTGGGTGCTTGGTTGAAGATACGCGTGGACAGATCTTTCTAGACTGCCTTGCTGGGGCAGGCACTCTAGCTTTGGGGTATAACCATCCTGAAATAAACCAAGCTCTGAAAGAGCAATTAGATTCAGGACTGCCATATCAGACGCTAGATATTGCAACATCAGCAAAAACGACGTTTATTCAATCTGTTAAGTCTTTTCTTCCTCAAGAGTTAAGCGAGAACAGCGTTATCCAATTTTGTGGCCCGTCTGGAGCTGATGCGGTTGAAGCTGCTATCAAGCTCGCGAAACAGACTACCGGTCGCAACACTATGTTTGCCTTCCGTGGCGCATACCATGGTATGACTAATGGTACGATGGGGATGATGGGTAACTTAGGCACGAAAGCTCGTCGAACCGGTTTGATGTCGGATGTGCACTTTATGCCTTTCCCATACAACCTGCGTTGTCCTTTTGGGCTTGGCGGTGATGAAGGTGCGAAAGCAAGTATTCGCTATATCGATCGTCTTTTAAACGATGATGAGTCAGGCATTATGAAGCCTGCCGCGATTATCGTGGAGCCAGTGCAAGGTGAGGGTGGTGTTGTTCCTGCGCCAGCATTCTGGCTACGAGAGTTACGTCGTATTTGTGATGAACACGGTATCTTACTGATCTTCGATGAGATCCAGTGTGGTATTGGTAAAACTGGCTACAATTTCGCGTTCGAAGAGTCGGGCATTGTTCCAGATATTCTGTGTTTATCAAAAGCAATTGGTGGTGGCTTACCAATGTCGCTATTGGTTATCAACAAGCAACATGATACATGGAAGCCGGGCGAGCACACAGGTACATTTCGTGGTAACCAGCTAGCTATGGTCTCTGGTGCGAAAGCATTAGAAATTATCCAGCGTGATAGCCTTGTTGAGCATGCCAATATTGCGGGTCAGTACCTGCGTTACGGCCTTGAGAGTATTCAAAAGCGTGTAAACTGTATCGCAGAGGTTCGTGGCAAAGGTTTGATGCTAGGCGTGGAGATTAAAAATCCAGACGGTGAGCTCAATAAATTTGGTGAACCTCAAGCGGATAGTGAACTCACACTTTCTATTCAACGCGCAGCACTCGAGCGTGGCTTGATCGTTGAAAAAGGTGGACGCGAAGGCGCAGTAATTCGTTTCCTTCCTCCTCTTATCATCTCGTTTGAGCAAATCGACTTTGCTTTACGTGTATTTGAAGACGCGATTTTAGCCGCTGGCGGTAGTCACATCGAAACTCAGCCACAAGATGAATGGAAGAAGCATTTCATCCACACTGGAGAGATGGGCAGCAATGAATTTGCTTCGGTGATGAATCACACTACTACGGCAATGAAGTCAGTGTTTGAACAAGTGACTGCACCGTATTCAGGTATGGATCCAAAAGCATTGGAAGCAGCGATTCACGACGTTGATCTTGATAATGGAAATGCGCCTCTTAAAACCGTTATCGACGATGCTGCTGAGCTGGTCGCGAAAAACGCAATTTTTACTCAACATCCAGATTGTATTGCTCACCTGCATACTCCACCTTTGATGCCAGCGATTGCGGCAGAGGCAATGATTGCGGCTTTGAACCAGTCTATGGACTCATGGGATCAAGCTTCATCAGCGACTTATGTTGAACAGAAAGTTGTGAACTGGCTATGTGATAAATATGAGTTAGGTGAAAAAGCGGACGGTATCTTCACGAGCGGCGGCACGCAAAGTAACCAAATGGGCTTGATGTTAGCGCGTGACTGGATTGCTGACAAACTCAGTGCACACTCAATTCAAAAGCTTGGCCTTCCTGAATACGCAGACAAGCTACGTATTGTATGTTCGAAAAAATCCCACTTCACGGTTCAAAAATCAGCGTCTTGGATGGGGTTGGGTGAAAAAGCGGTCATGACTGTCGATGCTAATGCCGATGGAACGATGGATGTCACTAAATTAGACGAAGTTCTCAATCAGGCCAAAGCAGAAGGTTTGATCCCATTTGCCATTGTTGGCACAGCGGGCACAACGGACCACGGTGCTATTGATGACTTAGACTTTATCGCCGATATGGCAGCGAAACATGACATGTGGATGCATGTCGACGGTGCATACGGTGGAGCTCTGATTCTAAGTAGCCAAAAAGCGCGTCTGAAAGGTTGTGAGCGTGCACATTCCATCAGCGTAGACTTCCATAAGCTGTTTTACCAAACCATCAGTTGTGGTGCGCTATTGGTAAATGACAAGTCTAACTTTAAATTCCTGCTTCACCATGCAGACTATTTGAACCGCGAACACGACGAACTACCGAACTTGGTGGATAAGTCTATTGCGACAACTAAGCGTTTTGATGCGCTCAAAGTGTTTATGACGATGCAAAGCGTAGGGCCAAAAGCCCTAGGCGATATGTATGATCATTTGCTTGAACAGACGCTTGAAGTGGCAGACATGATTCGAGATAACAAACACTTTGAGTTGTTGGCTGAACCATCACTATCTACGGTTCTGTTCCGCGCGACACATGAATCAGCGGATCTTGATGAACTGAACAAAACGTTGCGCTTAGAAGCGTTAACACGCGGTATCGCGGTATTGGGTGAAACCATTGTCGACGATAAAACTGCATTGAAATTTACGATTTTGAACCCGTGTCTGACGACGGCGGACTTTGAATCTTTGCTCTCAAAAATCAATACGCTAGCGGCAGAGCTAGTTTAACAAAGGTAACGGAAAACTATGGCAATTCTACAGATTGGTGCAGGCGGCGTTGGCTGGGTAGTTGCACATAAAGCAGCACAAAACAACGACGTTCTGGGTGATATCACAATCGCATCACGTACCGTAGGTAAGTGTGAGAAAATCATCGAATCGATTCAGAAGAAAAACAATCTGAAAGATTCAACTAAGAAATTAGAAGCGCGAGCGGTAAACGCGGACGACGTAGATTCTTTAGTTGCTTTAATTAAAGAAGTACAACCTGACTTAGTGATCAACGCAGGTCCTCCTTGGGTGAACATGTCTATTATGGAAGCATGTTACCAAGCTAAAGTGTCATACCTTGATACATCTGTTGCGGTTGATTTGTGCTCTGAAGGCCAACAAGTACCTCAAGCTTACGATTGGCAGTGGGGTTACCGTGAGAAGTTTGAAGAAGCGGGCATTACAGGTATTCTTGGTGCTGGTTTCGATCCGGGCGTAGTATCGGTGTTTGCCGCATACGCAGTGAAGCATCTGTTCGATGAAATCGATACTATCGACGTAATGGATGTAAACGCAGGCGACCACGGTAAGAAGTTCGCAACTAACTTTGATCCAGAAACGAACATGCTTGAGATTCAAGGCGATTCGTTCTACTGGGAAAACGGCGAGTGGAAACAAGTACCTTGTCACTCACGTATGCTTGAGTTTGAATTCCCGAATTGTGGTTCACACAAAGTGTACTCAATGGCGCACGACGAAGTTCGATCTATGCAAGAGTTCATCCCGGCGAAACGCATCGAATTCTGGATGGGCTTTGGTGACCGTTACCTAAACTACTTCAATGTGATGCGCGACATCGGTCTACTCAGTCCAGATCCACTAACGCTTCACGACGGTACGGTTGTTCAACCTTTGCACGTGCTAAAAGCACTACTACCAGATCCAACATCTCTCGCACCAGGCTACACTGGCCTAACGTGTATCGGTACTTGGGTTCAAGGTAAGAAAGATGGCAAAGAGCGCAGTGTATTTATTTACAACAACGCTGATCACGAAGTCGCATACGAAGATGTTGAACACCAAGCTATCTCATACACCACTGGCGTACCTGCGATCACTGCTGCTTTGCAGTTCTTCCGTGGCAAATGGGCAGACAAAGGCGTGTTCAACATGGAGCAGCTAGATCCAGACCCATTCCTAGAAGCCATGCCATCTATTGGTCTAGATTGGCATGTCCAAGAACTGGAGCCAGGACAACCTGTTATCCATAAATTGAAGTAAGAATTTAGCGACTCTTATTTGTACGTTTAAGCCGATGCACTTGCGTCGGCTTTGTTCGATTTTATAGTGTCTTTGCTAAGGCGAAGGGACGTAAGGTATCAAAATGCAACAAAACGAACTAAAAACGCCATACTTCATGATCAATGAAGACAAGCTGATTGAGAATCTAGAGAAAGCAAAACAGCTAAAAGACATCTCTGGTGTGAAGCTTGTATTAGCACTGAAGTGCTTCTCAACATGGGGTGTATTCGACATCATCAAGCCTTACCTAGACGGAACAACAAGTTCTGGCCCGTTTGAAGTGAAGCTTGGCTACGAAACGTTCGGTGGTGAGACACACGCATACAGTGTGGGTTACAGCGAAGATGACGTTCGCGATGTGGCGGACATCTGTGACAAGATGATCTTTAACTCTCAGTCACAGCTAGCGGCTTATCGTCATATTGTCGAAGGTAAAGCATCGATTGGCTTGCGCCTAAACCCAGGTGTGAGCTATGCAGGGCAAGACTTAGCAAACCCAGCGCGTCAATTCTCTCGTCTTGGGGTTCAGGCTGATCACATCAAACCGGAAATTTTTGATGGTATTGATGGCGTAATGTTCCACATGAACTGTGAGAACAAAGACGTAGATGCGTTTATCGGCTTACTCGATGCTATTTCAGATCAGTTTGGCGAGTACCTAGATAAGCTGGACTGGGTGAGCATGGGCGGCGGCGTGTTCTTCACATGGCCGGGGTACGATATCGAGAAGTTGGGGTTAGCACTTAAAGCGTTCTCAGAGAAACACGGCGTACAAATGTATTTAGAGCCGGGTGAAGCGATAATTACTAAGACCACTGATCTCGTTGTAACAGTGGTTGATATTGTAGAGAACGTAAAGAAGACGGCGATTGTCGATTCGGCCACAGAAGCTCACCGCTTAGATACGTTGATCTACAATGAGCCAGCGTCAATCCTTGAAGCATCTGAAAATGGTGAACATGAGTATGTGATCGGCTCGTGCTCTTGTTTGGCTGGTGACCAGTTCTGCGTGGCGAACTTCGAACAGCCTCTAGAGATAGGACAGCGTCTGCATATTCTAGATAGTGCCGGTTACACCATGGTGAAACTGAACTGGTTTAACGGTCTACGTATGCCGTCGGTCTACTGTGAACGCTCGAATGGTGACATTCAAAAACTGAATGAATTTGACTACTCTGATTTCAAACGTTCACTGTCTCAGTGGTCAGTGAAATAAAACGTATTGAGTATTAGAACGACAAAGAGCAGCTGAATTGCTGCTCTTTTTATTGGGGAAGCGTTAAAGGTATGCAGTTAGCTTTCTACAATTACACGAGTGTCTTCACTCAGAGATTCTAACTCATTGGCTATGTCTTCAATTTCTAGCTCGCTAGGTAGTTTTATCGCCATTTTAGCGCTGAATAAGCTAGAGCTTACCCCTCCGCCTCCAGCAATGAATACACGCTGACAATCCATATCTAAAATTGAGATACCTTGATTATCGAGAACGTGAGTAATTTCATTCACAATACCCGCTCTATCGTTGGCATCTAAACGAAGTTGGAAGATAGTGTCTTCACGATATGAATGAGGTTCAGAGTCGACGAACCTAACAACAAGAGTCTGACAAGAAGAGAACGCCTGTTTAACGATGTCGGCATTTTCTCTTGGAAGCTCTACTTTGATGACACCTGCAACTTGGTCTTCGATAAAGTTTACTTTGCTGATCAGCCATTTCCCGCCGTTTTCGTGTGTGATTGCAGCGAGCTCTTTAATCGTGGCGGGTAACGCTTGTCCGACAAAATTAACAATAAATACGGTGTTCATAATGTCCCCTCCTGGAATCAAGGTTTGGACGCAGTACGAATAAACGTGCTACTTAAGTTATTGGAATAAATCCTTTTATTTAGTGTAGGTGCTAAGGGCAGGTAATGTTTGATGAAAGTCAATTTTTAATACTAATTCGTGATGCAAATAATTAAAACAATGTTCAGAGCACAAAAAAGCAGCCATCGTAAGGCTGCTTTTTACCGAGTATCAACTTAGGATTAGAACGTTACTTTTAACTCGACACCATAAAATTGACTGTCGTAGTTTGCGCCTGCGTCCATGGCGAATTTTGCAACATCTTGATTTCCAAACCAAGGTGATGAATTGAATTGTAGTTCTGCACTACCGCCCCATGCATCAGTTACCCAATAATGAATATGTCCAACAGGGTTTAAGAAGAAGAGCGAAACATCACCTGCGGTTTCAGAGCCCATAACTTCGCCGCCGTTTGCAATAATGTCTTGCTCAGCCGTTAACATCATTTCACCAACAACAGCACCAAAGAATGGTGTGATAAAAATATCCTGCCAAGATGGTACTTCTGCGAACGCCTCCACGCCATACTCCCAAAAGAACGTCGACATAGTTGCGGAGTACAAAAACGACTGAAATTCATTATAGCCAGCATGACGTGCTGCCGTGTAGTAAACGCCGCCAAAATATGGGTGCATGATGTAGTTGAGGACATGTTCATCACGATCCCAAACGGGGCCGTCAGAGACATTATCTTTCCACTTTTGCCCCAACTTACTCATGTCTCGGTCTTCTTCGTCCCATTTGGTGATACTTTCTGGAAGAAAAGTCATCATGCCTACGGTCGCGATACTGAGGCCTAGAATGGTGTAGGTTTGACCCATCAGATAATCCCAGTCTTTATCTTGAGGGATGATGAGATGTTTAGGCTGAAGCCCTGCGTCAAGGTTTAGCGAATCATCATTATTCTGTTCATACATAACACCGCGATTTTGAGCCTCGAAGGTGTACAGAGTCGTCGTTTCGCAGTAACCTGACAAGCAATCAGGTGTGTAAGAAAACTCTGTATGACGGCTTAGGTCATAGTGACTTGCTTGCGCAAGCGCTGACGAAGCCAAGCAAAGGCCTGTTAGAGTCGTCTTGAACATGGATGATTTTGACACAAAGGTCTCCGAGTTAATGGTGTATGTTCGGGCTCGTAATTATCCCTCAAAACATCAATCATTTAAACACTTGACCCTTATTTAGTCCCAACAAACCTCGGCGAGATTTGTCCAAATAAAAAGAAAAATAAGCGCTATAACGAAAATAGGATTGTGCTTACGTTCAGGAGTCAGTTGTGAAAATAGCAATGCTTAGTACTGGTGAGGAAGTCCTCCACGGTGATATTGTTGATACTAATGCGGCATGGTTGTCTAGCCTGTTCTATCAACATGGATTTGGCTTAACAAAGCGCTCAACGGTTGGCGATAGCCTATCGAGTTTGGTTGAAGAGTTTTTAATGCTCAGCTTTAACAACGATGTGGTTATTGTTAATGGTGGTTTAGGCCCTACAACGGATGACATGAGTGCTGCCGCCGCCGCGAGAGCCGCCGATTGTAAACTGGTGCTATTCAAAGAGTGGTTGCAGCATCTAGAAAGTTTGTATGCTCGACGTGGCATCCCTATGCCGGACAGTAATTTAAAGCAAGCAATGCTGCCAGAAACGGCAGAGATATTGGACAACCCGATAGGCACTGCTTGCGGTTTCAAAATGCTGATTAATGATGCCATTTTTTATTTCACACCGGGTGTACCAAGTGAATTTAAGCTCATGGCAGAGACGCAAATTCTTCCCGATCTGAGAAGAGTGTTTCCCGATGTTCAAGGTTCATGTTGTAGTCGAATCTACACGTTTGGTCTATCTGAATCCGGTATTTCAGATAAGCTAGATCAGCTAAAACTTCCTCAAGGCTATGAGCTAGGGTATCGCTCTTACTTGCCTTTTATTGAAGTGAAACTTTTTGGTCCTTCAGATCAGCTTGAACAGCGTTTGAAACTCGTACAGATAATTAATAAACACCTTGAGAGTAATACCGTTAGTATTGATTTACCTATGGTTGAAAATGTCGGCCAGTTGTTGGTCGATAAAGGACTAACAGTGTCGACCTCCGAAAAAAGTAGCGGAGGATACTTAACGTACTGGCTAAACGGTGATGAAAACGCTGAAAAGCAACTAGGGCATGGTTGGATACTACCGAGCCTGACTCAAGCGATGGCCAACAGCGGAGATCCATTAGCAGAAACGTTTGCTCTGGCTGGTGCTACGCGAGAGAAGTGTGGGACGGATTTATCACTCGTTACTGGCCATATTGAAGAGGGGGTTTTTTCCGTCGCTTTATCGACACCGTCAGGCGAGTGGGGAGCGTTATATAAACTCTCGAAAAAGTATCAGCGCAGTGATCAAGTTAAAGTGATCAGCACGGCAGCTCTAGACTTGTTGCGTCGCTACCTAGAACGTAAACCGATGTTTGCGCATTATGCATTTTTAGAGAAAGTTAAAGAGATGCACCTCCCGAGCAGTGCTTTATAACCAAAGCTCTATACAGTAGTCTGAGAGACAAAACACAGAGACAAAAAAGCCAAGGTGATTGCCTTGGCTTTTGCATTTTATACCGTCGAGTCAACGTTATGCGCGCTGCTTTTCTTTCATCGCGTAGTTAACGCCGCTAAGTGACAAATCTGATTTTGCTTTACAGATACAAGGTAATATTTCATCACTTTGTGTGTAAGCCATGGCAAAACCAACATACTCCACTTCACCAGACTCCAATTTGCAGCGACAGGCGCCGCAGTGCCCATCACGGCAGTTGTATTCTGGTAATAGGCCAGCTTGCTCCATTGTTTCCAAAATCGTATTGGAAGGGTTGGATTCAATGCTGATCAGTTTGTTGATTTTGAGTGTTGCCATTACAGCTCGAATCCTTCGAAGTCATCTGCGCGAACTTCATTGTCAATTTGACCCACAAGGTAAGAAGAGATTTCTGCTTCTTGAGGCGCAACTTGAACGTTATCTGAAGACAACCAAGCGTTAATCCATGGAATTGGGTTGGTTGTTGCTTCTGGATACGCTGCTGGTAGACCTACCGCTTGCATACGAATATTTGTGATGTATTCAACGTATTGGCTTAGGATGTCTTTGTTTAGACCGATCATAGAGCCATCTTTGAATAGATACTCTGCCCACTCTTTTTCTTGCTCAGCCGCTTCTTTGAATAGGTCAAAGCAGTCCTGTTTTGCCTCTTCTGCGATTTGCATGAAAGTGAAGTCATCTTGACCGTTACGTAGCAGGTTGATCATGTGCTGCGTGCCGTTTAAGTGAAGTGCTTCGTCACGAGCGATCAGCTTGATGATTTTCGCGTTACCTTCCATTAGTTCGCGTTCTGCGAAAGCGAAAGAACATGCGAAACTTACGTAAAAACGAATGGCTTCTAATGCGTTAACAGACATCAGACAGATGTACAGCTTCTTCTTAAGATCGTACAGACTAACCTTAACCGTTTCACCGTTAAGGACATGCTCACCTTCACCGTAGCGATGGTAATCATTCGTCGCTTGAATCAAATCGTCGTAGTAGTGCGCGATGTCTTTTGCACGCTTCAGAATGTGCTCGTTCTCAACGATATCATCAAACACTACAGCAGGGTCGTTCACGATGTTACGAATAATGTGTGTGTAAGAACGAGAGTGAATCGTTTCAGAGAAAGACCAAGTCTCAATCCAAGTCTCTAGTTCTGGCAGAGACACAAGCGGCAGCAGTGCCACGTTAGGGCTGCGGCCTTGGATAGAGTCAAGAAGCGTTTGGTACTTCAAGTTAGAGATGAAGATGTGCTTCTCGTGATCTGGCAGTTTGTTGTAATCGATACGGTCGCTAGATACGTCTACTTCTTCTGGACGCCAGAAGAAAGAAAGTTGTTTCTCGATAAGTTTTTCGAAAATCTCAAACTTTTGTTGGTCGTAACGTGCAACGTTTACTGATTGACCTAGGAACATTGGTTCCTTCAATTGGTCATTCTTTTTTTGGTTAAAAGTACTGTAAGCCATAATGCCTCAATTCCTTTTAAACCTCCCCGTAAGGGGGAGGTTATCGATAGTCTGTCTTTACGGGTTCGCTAGGTACGGGAAGATTAAATCTTACAACCGCCGCCAGCACAATCGTCATCTTGTGGTTGAACAGCGTCTTTCTGTTCATCTTTCGCGCCATCACGAGTGTTGTGGTAGTAAAGCGTTTTCACACCAAACTTATACGCTGTTAGCAGGTCTTGAAGTAGTTTCTTCATTGGAACCTTGCCAGTCTCGTAACGTGACGGGTCGTAGTTAGTATTAGCAGAGATAGCTTGGTCAACAAACTTCTGCATAATACCCACAAGGTGTAGATAACCGTCGTTCGAACCGATATTCCAAAGCAGTTCATAGCTGTCTTTAAGTTCTGTGAACTCTGGTACAACTTGCTTCAGGATACCGTCTTTCGAAGCTTTTACTGAAACGTAACCACGTGGTGGCTCAATACCGTTAGTTGCGTTTGAAATCTGAGAAGAAGTCTCAGAAGGCATTAGCGCAGTCAGTGTTGAGTTACGTAGGCCGTGCTCCATAATTTCTTTACGTAGGCTGTCCCAGTCGTAGTGCAGCGCTTCGTCACAAATTAGGTCGATATCTTTCTTATACGTATCAATCGGCAGTAAGCCTTTCGCGTAGTTCGTCTCGTCGAATGAAGGGCACTTACCTTGTTCTTTCGCCAGTGCTACAGATGCTTTCAATAGGTAGTACTGCATTGCTTCGAACGTACGGTGAGTTAGGCCGTTCGCGCTACCGTCAGAGTATTTCACGCCATTCTTCGCTAAGTAGTAAGCAAAGTTAATCACACCAACACCTAGCGTACGACGGTTCATAGTCGATTTGTATGCCGCTGGTAGAGGGTAATCTTGGTAATCAAGCAGTGCATCTAACGCACGAACAACAAGATCGGATAGCTCTTCGAAATCATCTAGAGACTTGATAGCACCTAAGTTGAATGCAGAAAGCGTACACAGTGCGATCTCGCCTGAGTCATCTTCAACGTTAGTTAATGGTTTCGTTGGTAGTGCGATTTCTAAACATAGGTTCGACTGACGAACTGGAGCAACTTCAGAATCAAATGGGCTGTGAGTATTACAGTGGTCCACGTTCTGGACGTAGATACGACCCGTTGATGCACGCTCTTGCATTAGCAGAGTGAACATTTCAATCGCTTTAACCGTTTCTTTCTTGATTGAAGGATCGTTCTCGTACTTCACGTATAGACGCTCAAACTCTTCTTGGTTTTCGAAGAATGCGTCGTACAGACCAGGTACATCAGATGGTGAGAATAGCGTAATATTGCCGCCTTCAACTAAACGTTGGTACATCAGTTTATTTAACTGAACACCGTAGTCCATGTGACGAACACGGTTTTCTTCAACACCACGGTTGTTCTTAAGTACCATTAGTGAGCGTGCTTCACCGTGCCACATTGGGTAGAACACAGTAGCTGCGCCACCACGTACACCACCTTGTGAACAACATTTTACTGCTGTTTGGAAGTACTTGTAGAACGGAATACAACCAGTGTGGAATGCTTCACCACCGCGAATCTCTGAGCCTAATGCACGGATACGACCTGCGTTGATACCAATACCAGCGCGCTGAGATACGTAACGAACAATTGAGCTTGCTGTTGCGTTAATAGAATCAAGACTGTCGCCACACTCGATCAGAACACATGAGCTGAACTGGCGAGTAGGGGTACGCACGCCAGACATAATTGGCGTAGGTAGAGAAATCTTAAATGTCGATGTCGCATCGTAGAAACGTTTGATGTAATCAAGACGTGTCGCTTTTGGATATTTCGCAAATAAGCACGCTGCTACAAGGATGTATAAGAACTGAGCACTTTCGTAAATTTGGCCCGTAACACGGTTCTGTACGAAGTACTTACCCTCTAGCTGCTTAACTGCCGCGTATGAGAAATTTAGGTCGCGTTTATGGTCGAGGTACGCATCAAGTTCGTCGAGTTCTGCTTTTGTGTAGTCTTCTAGAATATGTTGATCGTACTTACCCATATCGACGAGGCGAGACACGTGATCATAAAGCGTTGGTGGCTCGTATTGGCCATACGCTTTTTTACGCAGATGGAATACCGCTAGGCGAGCAGCTAGGTATTGGTAATCCGGAGTCTCTTCAGAGATCAGGTCTGCCGCAGACTTGATGATTGTCTCGTGAATATCTGTCGTTGTGATGCCGTCGTAAAACTGGATGTGAGCGCGAAGTTCTACTTGAGAAACCGAAACATTATCTAGACCTTCTGCAGCCCAAGTGATAACGCGGTGGATTTTATCCAGATCGATACTTTCTTTACGGCCATCACGCTTGGTGACGGTAAGTTGTTGGTTCATTCTGCTTTATTTCCCTAAGAAAACTGATAAAAGCCGTATTTTTGTTTGTTTATGTGCAATATGAGTAAAGCTTGCGGCGGCTTTGTGATCAAAGTCTATCTATATATTGTCGCTTAAACACAACATATAGGGGTTCATTTGTTTGCGGGTTACAAGATAGTGCTATTACACTGATTTATCAAGGTACAGATCGGGGATGACTTGTGGATAACTGACAAAATGAAAAAAATCAGTAAGTGAACACTAACCGATGAGAAAAGGGCAGACTTGAATGGTTAAAAGTACGGTTTCGAGATCGGTTTAGAAATAACCGCATGCAAAAATATTTTCCTTGATCTTTGGCCGTTTTTATCTACGAAAAATGGCTTGGTCAAAATGGAATCTAGAGCACGAATTTTAGCCATAAAAAGACAAAAAAAGCGGCAACTTTGTGCTACCGCTTCCGATTCATTTTCTTTAAAAAATGTCAATCACAAAACTCATTTTTTAACTTAATAGCGTTCAGTATTTTTTAGTATGAACGATGTAGTTTACATCTACATTACGACCGAGTTTGTAGCTGTCATTTAGAGGGTTGTAATGAAGCCCAGTAATGCCCATTTCCGTCAGGTCAGTTTGATCTATCATCTTCATCATTTCGGCTGGCTTGATAAACTTATCGTGCTCATGAGTGCCTTCAGGAACAATCTTAAGAAGCTTCTCAGCACCGACAATAGCAAATAAGTACGACTTAATGTTTCGGTTCAAAGTTGAGAAAAACACGTGACCACCGGGTTTGACTAGCGCAGCACAAGAGCGGATAACGGAGAGAGGATCTGGAACGTGTTCAAGCATCTCCATACAAGTCACGACATCGTAAGTTCCTGCGTTTTCTATAGCGTGGTCTTCTATTGTGCTCTGAATGTAGGTCAGTTGAGTACCTGTTTCTAATGCATGTAGTCGCGCGACTTCTAATGGTTCTTTACCCATATCAAGCCCCGTCACAATAGCGCCTTCTTTTGCCATGCTTTCAGCAAGAATGCCACCACCACAGCCGACATCAAGTGCGCGCTTGCCAAACAAGCCATTTGCTTTTTCAAGTACATAGTTCAAACGAAGTGGGTTAATTTGATGAAGCGGCTTAAACTCGCCTTCTAAATCCCACCATCGAGAAGCCATGTCCTCGAATTTCTTAATTTCACTTGGGTCGACGTTTTGTGCTTTAGTCATAATTGGTTTTATTGCATTCAATCTGAGTCCTTTAGAGGGCGCCAGTATACTCCAACGTTTTACACCCAAACAACCTCGATGTGCTTAGTTAAGGGACAATGACAGAGTTCACTGGCGCGGCAATCGAGACAGGTGCCTGTAATTTGTAAAGCGCTAGCTATTGTTTTTGGTTCATCCTTGAACTGGTGCCAGTGACAATAACTCTAAAACCTGCATTTTCGCGTTGTGTGGTTAAAGGAATTTACCTCGCTTTTCCGCGTAAAGGGTCCGATTTTGCTCAATATTGGCCGAAATATAACCACTAATCAGAAAGATATGGGATGAGTGTGCAAATTCTCGACATTTGATTCATAACCAAGCTCACAACCTGATAAAAGGAGAGGGAAAGTGATGCCGAAGTGATGAATTGTGTGTTATATTTTTGCACCTTACACGTATCGTAATTACGATCAGATAATAGAGGGATAATGGCTCTATGAGCGATTTAGCTAAAGAGATCACGCCCGTAAACATTGAAGATGAGCTTAGAGGTTCATACCTAGACTATGCGATGTCAGTCATCGTGGGTCGTGCTCTTCCAGATGTGCGTGATGGCCTAAAACCAGTACACCGCCGCGTTTTATTCGCGATGAACGTACTAGGCAACGATTGGAACAAACCATATAAAAAATCAGCCCGTGTTGTCGGCGACGTAATCGGTAAATACCACCCACATGGTGATAGTGCTGTGTACGACACAATCGTACGTATGGCTCAGCCGTTCTCGCTTCGTTACATGCTGGTCGATGGTCAAGGTAACTTTGGCTCGATCGATGGCGACTCTGCTGCGGCAATGCGTTACACCGAAGTTCGAATGGCAAAAATTGCCCATGAACTATTGGCTGACCTAGACAAAGAAACCGTAGACTACGTACCAAACTACGACGGTACTGAGCAGATCCCAGCGGTTCTTCCAACTAAAATTCCAAACCTATTGGTTAACGGTGCTTCTGGTATCGCAGTAGGTATGGCAACCAACATCCCGCCTCATAACCTTGGCGAAGTGATTGATGGCTGTCTTGCATACATCAATAATGAAGAAATCACTATTGATGAACTAATGGATTACATTCCTGGTCCTGATTTCCCAACGGCGGCGCTTATCAGCGGTCGTAAAGGCATTGTAGACGCGTACAAAACAGGTCGTGGCAAAATCTACATGCGTTCGAAAGCGGACATCGAAGTGGAGAAGAATGGTAAAGAGACCATTATCGTCACTGAAATTCCTTACCAGGTGAACAAAGCTCGCTTGATCGAAAAGATCGCTGAGCTAGTTAAAGATAAGAAAGTAGAAGGCATCAGTGCACTGCGCGACGAGTCAGATAAAGACGGTATGCGCATTGTTATTGAGTGTAAGCGCGATGCTGTGGGCGAAGTAGTTCTAAACAACCTTTACGCTCAGACTCAGCTGCAAACCACTTTCGGTATCAACATGGTGGCCCTAAATAATGGCCAGCCACAGCTATTCAACCTAAAAGATATGTTGAAGTGCTTCGTTGATCACCGTCGTGAAGTTGTGACACGTCGTACTATCTTCGAACTGCGTAAAGCGCGTGAACGTGCTCATATCCTTGAAGGTTTAGCTCTAGCGCTTGCTAACATTGATGAAATCATTGAGCTTATCCGTAAGGCACCTACACCGGCTGAAGCAAAAGCGGGTCTTATCGCTCGTGGTTGGGATTTAGGCAACGTTTCAGCAATGCTAGAGCGTGCTGGTACAGATGCTGCGCGCCCTGAATGGCTAGAGCCTGAATATGGTATTCGTGATGGTCAGTACTTCCTGACTGAGCAACAAGCACAAGCTATCCTAGATCTACGTTTACATAAACTAACAGGTCTAGAACACGAGAAGATTCTTGGCGAATACAAAACACTTCTAGAAGAAATCGCTGAACTCATGCATATCCTTGCGAGCACTGAGCGTTTGATGGAAGTTATCCGTGAGGAACTTGAAGCGGTTCGTGACGGCTTTGGTGACGCTCGTCGTACAGAAATCACAGCTGCGAGCCATGATATTGACATGGAAGAGCTGATCGCACGTGAAGACGTTGTGGTTACTCTATCTCACGGTGGTTACGTTAAGTACCAAGTACTGAGCGACTACGAGTCACAGCGCCGTGGTGGTAAAGGTAAGAGTGCGACTAAGATGAAAGATGAAGACCATATCGAGCGTCTTCTAGTGGCGAATACCCACGATAACATCTTGTGTTTCTCTACTCGTGGTAAAACATACCGCCTGAAAGTTTACCAATTGCCTCTAGCGAGCCGTACTGCGCGTGGTAAGCCAATTGTGAACATCCTTCCACTCGAAGAAGGTGAGCGCATTACCGCGATTCTGCGTGTTGATGAATTCTCTGAAGACAAATTCATCTTCATGGCAACAGGTGACGGTACGGTTAAGAAAACGCCGTTGAACCAGTTTGCAAACGTACGTTCAAACGGCCTAATCGCTGTGAACCTACGTGAAGACGATTCGTTAATCGGTGTGGATATCACTAACGGCGAAAACGAAATCATGCTGTTCTCTAAAGCGGGTAAAGTGGTTCGCTTTAAAGAAGCAGAGGAGATTCCAGTACTTGATGAAAATGGTAAACCAGTTCTTGATGAGAATGGTCAGCCAGAGATCAAGTTTAAAGGTGTTCGTCCTATGGGTCGTACCGCCTCTGGTGTTCGTGGTATGAAACTGGCTGAAAATGACCAAGTTGTATCACTTATTGTTCCTTCGCACGAAGGCGACATCCTAACGGTTACAGAAAACGGTTATGGTAAACGTACAGCACTTAGCGAGTACCCGACAAAAGGTCGTGGCACTCAAGGTGTAGTTTCTATCAAAGTTTCTGAGCGAAATGGCCCGGTAGTTGGTGCTATCCAGGTTGTTGAAGGTGATGAAATGATGATGATCACCGACGCTGGCACGTTAGTACGTACTCGTGTGGGTGAAGTTAGCCAGGTTGGTCGTAACACACAAGGTGTAACGCTTATCCGTACTGCGGAAGATGAATCAGTTGTTGGTTTGCAACGTATTGAAGAAGTTGATGATGAAGAGCTGCCTGCTGATGAAGATGCAGAAGCGTTAGAGTCAACAGGCGAAAATACGCAGCAAGACGCTTCAGAAGCTCCAGCTGCTGATGATGCAGAGGAAGGTAACGAAGAGTAATCTTACATCGTTATCCTGATATGAAAAGCCGAGCCTTAGTTGCTCGGCTTTTTTGTATCTGTATCAACGCATTTAAAGTAAGAAATGCGTACACTGACGTTATCTTTGTTTATGGGACGTGTTATGTCTGTTTGGTTTTTCGCTGCCATCACTCTAATGGGGTTGTTTATCGTACTCTTATCACTGAGTGCATCAAAAGTTAAACCTGCTCAATGGTTTGGCTTTTGCCTGTTAGTACTTGTCGTGACGAGTGCCAGTTTCTTATTGCTGCATCAAACTCCGCCTAAACCAATACAAGCGGAAATGTCACGAATGATGACTGCTCGTGACATCATGAAAGAGATTCAAGACCAGTTGCGAGAGGATCCAAACAACGCTGAATTGTGGTTCCAACTCGGGCAGGGCTACCTGCTAGAGGGTGAATTTGACGGTGCGTTGATTTGTTTTGACTACGCGATCCAACTGACTGAACCTGTCAGTGCCACGCAACTTGCTGCAAAGGCGACCACTTTATACTATATCCACCAACAATCTATGACGCAAGAAGTCAGCCTGCTTCTGGAACAAGCTCTACAGATAGAACCGCATAATGAAGCGGCTTTGTCTTTGATCGCAAATGACCATTTTCTGTCATTCCGCTTTCAGGAAGCGATTGATGCCTGGGTACTATTATTAGATTCTGATGATCCAAATTTAGATAGGGTGCAAATCATTAACTCTATTAACAAAGCAAAAGAGCTATTGTAAGCGTACAATTTAACAAGCAATAGAGAGAAAGGTGGGCAACGAATGAAAAATAAAGCACTAAGCATATTGGTTTTGCTGTGCGGCTCTGTATTGGCGGGTTGTAGCTCTTCCGATCATTCTGGCTCTTCCTCTACGGTTTATTATTCATCGGGTTACTACGACCCGTGGTGGTACGATCATGACGACTACTGGATTTATTACTATCCGGGCTGTTGCGACAACGACGATGAATACAAAGAGAAACTGGAAGAGTGGTGGAATGGTTTAGATGAAGACCAACAGCAATCCATCAAAGACAAAGTCGAAGATTGGAAAGACGACGATATGTCCGCCAATATCGATAACATGAAACGCCAACTTGACGATCATTGGCAATCACTGCCTGACGAGCAAAAGCAAGAGATTCGAACCAAATGGGAGAATCGTCCGGAGCATATTGAACCAGCGACTTTACAAGGCAAGGCGGTGAAAGAAAAGGTTCAACAAAGAAAAGCATTACCGGAAACGAAGATCCAGCGCCCAGTTGCTCGCCCAAATGTGCAGATGCCTAAAGCACGTCCAAATATTCAACCTAGACCTAGGCTTCCTCGTCGCTAGTACATTCGATTTTGTCTCTCGATAGAATCGGGGATGAAGAAATAAAGATAACAAAGAAACAAATAAACAAAAAAAGGGGCGTTTAGTACGCCCCTTGTTGTATCTATAAGTTAACCGTTGCCAGTTAGACTAATACGTGGCTTCGCGTTCAGCTGCTGCTTTATCCCACTCTGGCGCTACTGTTTCTAGGAAGTGTTTCTTGTCTGCGTTCATCTTATCCATATCCATGCCCAGTGCTTGTTGTGCTTTCGCTTTGGTCGAGATATCTGGAATTTGAACAGGGTCAGTAATGCCTTTGGTTGCCAGTAAACGAACTAATTTGGTACGGGCGTCAGCAGCGCGGTCAACTGCAGTACCTAGTATTTCAAGTGCTACCTCAGGAGCATGCATGTGAACACCGTGAGAAGCAATCGCGTAGTCCCAACGCCATTGTGCATGGCGAATATCTTGTAGGATAGGTTCCATCTCTGCTTCTGTTGCACCTGCTTTCCACGCTGCGCCTGCTTCAAAGTGTGCCGCTACGATTTGCTTCTCGGCGGTTAGCTTCATGTTCAGTACTTGCGCTTTGCGAGTCGAGACGATGCCTTGTAGCTGCTCTTTAGGTTGGGTATGGCATTGCGCACAGGTGTCTTCAAAACGATCAAATGGGTTACCCACTTTGTGGTCTGTGTAGACTGTACCGTCTTCTTTGGTCACTTTAGGCATGTGGCAGTCCACACACACCACTTTGTTTTTGCCATGAATACCCGCTCTCCAAGTTTCGAAACCTGGGTGTTGTGCTTTTAGCATCGGCGCTTTAGATACGGCATGCGTCCAATCTTTGAAATTCAACGCGTCGTAGTATTTCTCCATGTCATTAACGGTGGTGCCCATGTCCCATGGGAACTTAACCGCTTTAGTCGGGCCGGTGAAGTAGTATTCAACGTGACATTGAGCGCAGACCGATGCTTGCTTATCTAGGCGAGATTGTTCATCAAAGTTTTTACCAATAGTATCAAAAGCACGCTCGACGTATGGGCGAGTCAGTGCCAGCGCGGGTTCGCCTTTCTTGAAGGCTTCAGAGCCCGTGTTGTGGCAATCGGAACAACCGATAGGGT
This sequence comes from Vibrio sp. YT-19(2023), assembly GCF_033337395.1. Lineage (NCBI taxonomy): Bacteria > Pseudomonadati > Pseudomonadota > Gammaproteobacteria > Vibrionales > Vibrionaceae > Vibrio > Vibrio sp. YT-19(2023). The sequence continues at coordinate 80,570 of NZ_JAWOQN010000012.1, forward strand.
TGACGATTTCTGAGCCTAAGCGTGCCCATTTACCTTCGAAATAACCGTCTTCACCACGTTCATCAATCACGCGAGCAACGTCTGGGCTTTTACAGCTCCAGCACGCCATCGGCATAGGCCCGGACTTCTCGTCGGTTGGTGCGCCAGTACGTAAGGTTTGGCGAACATCATCAAGTGCGTAAAAGTGACCGCGCGCTTTGTTGTAGTCTTTCGCGAAGCCATAACCAGCCCACAGGATAACCATGTTTGGGTCTTCACTTAGAGCATCTTCAATGTGCTCACTTTCGGATGTTGCTTTCCAAGAATGGTATTGATCAGGGTGGTTCTGTTCAAAGACATCGTTACGAGGATCGATAAAATCCTTCTCTTCTGCCGCTAACGGAGCGCCAACCAAAAATAATTGGCTGGCGAATAAGGTCGCAACCGCAATAGGTGCGCTCATCCAGTGTTTTATGCTCACAGTGTTATCTCCATATTCGTTTTTATTAGCAGCGTTGTGAGGAGCTATTCCAAATAAGAACTGGAGATCTACGATTAATAATATTGCTTAATTGGATAGATGAAATAGAGAGTGAATCTTGTCTTGTTTTAGATCAATTTACACCAGTGATCTCAGTCATGTTTGAATTTATATACCTCTAAAGTGGTAGTTGTTAAGTCATTGTTCTACAATGCTTTGGGTTTTTAACCTTTTTAAAAATAGGGTGATTTGGTTCGCTTTTTGAGCAGGTGTTTCTACCCCTTATGAATAATAGAGGTATTATAAATATAGGTTTAGCGTTGTGGCTTTCCGAAATAAGAATTGATGTCATTTGAAGATCTAAAAAATATCTTCAGAGGAAATTAATTGTCGCTCAAATAAATAATTGAGAATAGTTATCAATTATTATCGAGCTAAGGAAAGAACAATATGGGCAATATAAAATTGACCATAGAGACAATGCTGAAACTTCTCTTCGTCTTTGCCATCTATGGTTTCTCCATCGCCGCCCATGCGACTTCTTCAGAGCCGATTGAAGGTGCTCAAGCTGAGCGTCATCAAGTCGAGTTGATCCGTGACCGTGACTACAAGTGTCTGCAATGTCATAAGGATGCAAAAGAGACTCTGAACCTTTCGCATGACCCGCAAGCTCTACTCAGCCAAGGGAAGCAACTCAATTGCACTAACTGCCATAGCAACATCGGCCCTGATCACCGTGAAGGCGCGCCTGATGTGATTAAGTTTTCTGCCGCGCAATCGAAAGAGGTACACGACAAAGTGTTCCTTGATCCAAGCATGATTCTTAAAGCCAACAGCCGATGTGTGGATTGCCATGCACCGACACAACTGAGAGAAAGCCACTGGACGCACGATGTGCACGCCAAAAACCTCACTTGTTCAAATTGCCACGATGTACACGCAGCGAAAACCAAAGCGTTGTCGTACGACAGAAAACAACTGATCAAGCAGTGTGTGGATTGTCACTCTGAATTTGCCGTCGAACCTGAACTTGCCAAAGAAGAGGAGAGATAGCATGAAATGTTCGAGAAGAAACTTTTTAGCCGGCAGCGGCGCGTTGATTTTAACTACAGGCGTTGCAGGCACTTCCGTTGTTAGCTCCTCTCTTTATGCCAGCAACCGTGAACAAGCGAAACGCATGGGTATGGTTCATGATGAAAATGCCTGCATTGGCTGTACCGCTTGTACCGATGCTTGTCGCGAAGTAAATAAAGTCCCTGAAGGCGTGACCCGACTTAAAATTCATCGCAGTGAACCGATTGGCGAATTTCCAGATGTGGAATACCAGTTTACTCGCGAATCCTGTCAACACTGTGATAACCCTCCATGTGTATACGTTTGTCCAACAGGCGCTGCATACAAAGATGAAGCGACCGGCATCGTGGATGTACACAAAGAGAAATGTGTCGGATGTGGTTATTGCCTTGCTGCTTGCCCTTACCAAGTGCGCTTCTTTAATCCAGTCGATCACTCTGCGGATAAATGTAACTTCTGCCGTGATACCAACCTAGCGCAAGGTAAGCAGCCAGCTTGCGTGGAATCTTGCCCAACAAAAGCACTCATCTTTGGTGATTTGAATGACCCAACTAGCGAGGTGAGCAAAGCTATCGAAAGCCATGTTGTCTATCGCGATAAATCGCATTTAGGTACGCAACCTAAACTGTACAAAATTCCGCATAGCAAAGGGGAGGTGTCATCATGAACGGCTTCGAAAGTGTATTCCACTTTGACTCGTTAGTCTGGGATTGGATCATCGCGATTTACTTATTCCTTGCTGGGATGTCAGCGGGTGCGGTGATGATTTCAATCTATTTAAAACGCAAAGTGATTGAAGGTGATCCCGCAAAAAACGGCATCATGAAAGCGATGGCTTGGCTCGCACCATTTGGCATCATTGCTGGGTTGGTAATTTTGATTTTCCATTTAACCAAGCCTTTAGAGTTTTGGAAGATCATGATCTACTACAACCCAACGTCTGTGATGTCGATGGGCGTGATCTTGTTCCAAGTGTACATGATCGTGTTGTTTGTTTGGATTGGCGTTATCTTCCGCCATCAAATCATCAGCTTCTGTGAAGGGAAGTTACCAAGCAAACTGCTGGATTTTGCCGATGGCATTTTGATTAAGGCGGGGAAAGCCAACAACGCAATTGAATTGTTCTTGGGCTTCTTAGCCATCGTGCTTGCAGCGTACACTGGCTTTCTATTGTCTGCGTTGAAGACTTACCCAATGCTAAACAATCCAGTACTGCCAATCTTGTTCCTGTTCTCTAGTTTGTCCTCGGGCGCAGCAGCATGCTTGATGTTCGGCATCTTGGTGTTTAAAGAGTCGACCTGCAGCCCAAGTGTGTCTTGGGTGCACGGATTTGAACGCCCAGTAGTGTTGTTTGAGTTGTTTGTCTTAGTGACATTCTTTACTGGACTGATCTTCAGCGGTGGTCAGAACGAAGTCGCGGCTTGGAATGCTATTTCGAGTGGATTCTGGGCTCAATGGTTCTGGGTTGGCGTAGTGTTCATCGGCATGATAACGCCTTTGACTCTCAATTGGTTAACGCCTTCAGAAGTGCGCCACAAAGGCAGTTACGTTTTTGTGGTCACGACGTTGAGCTTGGTTGGCGTACTTATGCTGCGTACTTTCATTCTCTATGCCGGTCAAATGACCGTAGTGTAAGGGGGATAAATGGAAGCTGAGCTAGGGTTCTTCTTACTGATATTGGTGGCTGTAACATCGACTTGTGCATCGTTGCTGCATTGGCTACGTCGTGCTATGGGTAAGAAGGCGACATTGCCGCATCAAGTCGCGATGTCCCACATCATTAGCTTAGCTTCCATCATTTGTTTAGCACTTCTGATCGTCTGCTTCGTGCAAGACAACTTCGCGTTGGAATATGTTGTTACGCATTCCAACAGTCAACTTCCCGTAGCATTCAAGATTGCTGCCGCTTGGGGCGGGCACCAAGGCTCCATGTTGTTTTGGGTCGTCACCTTGAGTTTATGGGCGTCGTTTATTGCATTTAAGTCACCGCTCAACGCCCAATATACTTGTGACTGTTTAGGAATCATGAACGTTCTTATTGCGACATTTGCTTGGTTCACGTTAATGACCTCTAACCCGTTCGAGTATGCCCAAGTATTGGCGTCGGAAGGACGAGATCTAAACCCAATGTTGCAAGATGTTGGGCTTATCATTCATCCACCATTGCTTTATCTCGGTTATGTCGGTTACGCAGCAATATTAGCTTTTGCATTAGCTGCGCTATTGGGTAAACAACCGATGAGCGATTGGTATGTGGTTGCTCGAAGCGCAGCGTTTTTTGCTTGGGGAACGCTCACGTTGGGTGTCTTGGTGGGATCATGGTGGGCGTACAATGAGCTAGGGTGGGGCGGCTGGTGGTTTTGGGACCCTGTGGAGAACGCTTCTCTACTGCCTTGGCTTACTGGTACTGCTTTGTTGCACAGCGGTGTTGTCGCAACACGTAACAGAGGCGCAATTTGGAGCACCTATGCACTGGCGTTTGCTACGTTCAGCCTAAGCATTTTAGGGACATTCGTGGTGCGCTCTGGCGTGCTGACTTCAGTGCACGCTTTTGCGGTGGACCCAACTAAAGGTTTGGTGCTGATTGGTGTATTGAGCTTGCTTGTCATCATCACTTTTGGCGTATTGATTTTGCGAGGAGAACAACTCCCTCGCTTCAAACTTCAATCTCTAGCGAGCCGAGCTTACACTGCTTACATCGCCAAAGGGCTGCTGGTTATTGCGACTGCTATCGTTTTTCTTGGCACTTTTTATCCGATGGTTTATCAACTGCTCGGTTTAGGAAACATTTCAGTTGGCGCACCTTATTTTAATAGTCTGATCTTCCCATTAAGCATACTGGCTCTGATTGCCCTAGCTTTCATGCCGCTGCTGAAATGGACAAAAGGCACAGTGCCGAGTGTAAGCGCTGATATTGCGATCAGTATTGCGTTATCTCTTGTCTCTGGGAGCGGGTTTATCTTCTTAGTGCACGCACTGCATTTCGAAGTATTGCTAACCATAACGTTGGCTACTTGGGTGATTGTGGCGCATCTCGTTATGCTGTTTCGTTGTTCCAATAAGCGCAAACTCATGCCAATCGTGATGGCACATATCGGTTTTGCGCTGGCGGTGAATGGAGCTGTATTCAACAGTCACTACTCATATGAACACAATTTACGTGTCGAACCCGGCAGTTCTCAACAAAGGGCGGGGATCACTATCGATTATCATGGTATCGAATGGCTAGTGGGGCCAAACTACACCGCGGAACAAGGACAGATCACCTTGCACTTGGAAGATGGCCGCATGCTCAATTTCAACCCGCAAAAGCGTCATTACCCTGTGCGAGTGATGAATATGACCGAGCCTGCGATTCGTTCACTATGGCATGGCGATTATTACGTGACATTGGGTGACAAAGTCGATACTCATGCTTATGCGATTAAAGTTCAGTACCGCGCAGGTATTTGGTGGATATGGTCTGGCGGGCTACTAGCTGTGTTTGGTGCGCTATTAACCGGCCTAAAGAAAAGGAGAGAGGCTATCAATGCGATCGAGAAATACGCTTAAACTCGCAGGTCTGTTTGTGGCTGTTGCCGTGTTTGCTGTAGTAACTGCGGTGGCTTTGTCTGAGCGACCACATGTTGAATTGTCCCCACAACGAAATTTAGAGACACCTAATTTTCGCTCTACTTCTCTGATCTCTGATGACATGGTTTCTGAGCAGTTGTTCAAAAGCGACGGATATAAATTATTGAATGTTTGGGCATCTTGGTGCGGAGTATGCAAACGAGAGCATGAAGAATTATTGCAGTTAGCAGAACTCGGTGTGCCTATTATTGGGCTGAATTATAGAGATCAAAAACAAGCCGCTCGTGAATATTTGAGCTCTAAACGAAATCCATATATTGAAGTAATTAGTGACCCTAATGGAAAGCTCGCTGTGGAGCTAGGTGTTATCGGAACGCCGGAAACTTACTTGATTGATCCAAATGGTCGTATATTGATCAAATATCGTGGAGAGCTAACGGCAGATAAATGGAACGATATATTTTCAGGATACTTGAATGTTTCGATTTAATAATCTTCTCCTCACTTTAATCCTATTTATACTATTTTCTCCTTTCACGAGAAGTGCGGATATAGAACAGAATGTTGATCTGTTTGAATTTAATTCTGTTGAAGTGCAACAGCGTGCAACCTCGTTAGCCAAGACATTACGCTGCCCGCAGTGTCAAAACCAAAACCTTGTCGAGTCTAATGCACAAGCGGCTAAAGACCTGAGGTTGAAAGTGTATACGATGGCCAATGAAGGAAGCTCAGATCAAGAAATAAAGGACTATCTAGTTGCTCGTTATGGGAATATTGTTCTGTATCAACCACCATTAAATTATTCCACGGCGCTGTTGTGGATCTTTCCTGTGCTATTTTTGATCTTTTTTGTCTTATATTCGATCCGAATGGTGAAGCGTAATTAATGTGACCGTTATTCCACTATTAAAAATAAATTGTGCACTTAACAAGCAGAATGTTATCATTTTTCCGAATTTATGAAGTTTCCAGTATAAAGGAAATAAAAATTTTGAGCTGGATAAGTAATAAAAGAACGAAATAGGTGCACGCAGTGGATTCAGTTATATTACAACTTAAAAAAGACTTCTATTCGCAGATTCGTGCATTGCAATCACCGAACCTGCCTCAAGTTACTTCAACGCTCGCCGTGTTGACCGACGAGGAAATCCAAGAACTCGAAGCAGTTTGGATTGAACTCGCCGTTTGGAAGCGCAGTCAGACCCATTAAAAGATAGACCAAACGACCTTCTTGAAACCCCAGACAAAATTTGTCTGGGGTTTTTTATTGTAGTTTTTTTAAATTGTTATAATATAACAATTGTTCAGTTGGAGAGTGTTTCTCTTTTGCTGTCTTGAGTGGATAACTGCCCTCAATTGTGATCTCTATATTGCAAAATGCGGTATCAGTCCCCATAGTTGAAGAGCAACGAGTAAATCCCATGAATGCAATAACGAAAACGCATCAAGCGCATCAAGCAATAAATCGAGTGAGTATAGATATGGCGGAAGTACGTGCCAGAGTAGATTTTAAAGTCGGGGCAAAAAGTAACATTGATGCCGAAATTCTGTCTTTCCATGGTCTGAAGACAGACAAAGAGCATGTTGCTATTATCTTTAAACAAGCGGACCAAACTCAGGACATGCCTTTAGTTCGTATGCACTCTGAGTGTTTGACAGGCGATGTGTTCCACTCTTCACGCTGTGACTGTGGTGAGCAACTAGAAGAGACGATCAATCGCATGGGCGAGTCCGGTGGTATCATCTTGTATCTCCGTCAGGAAGGTCGTGGTATTGGCTTGTACAATAAGATCGATGCATACCGCTTACAAAGCCAGGGCATGAACACGTACGAAGCTAACAACCATTTGGGCTTTGATGATGACCTGCGTGATTTCACAGAAGCAGCACAAATGCTAGAAGCTTTAGGCGTGAATAAGATCCGCCTCGTGACGAACAACCCTAAGAAAATTCGTGAGTTATCTGAGTACGGAATTGAAATTGGCGAGGTTGTCAATACCTCTGCACATATCAAAGATGGCAACGAAAATTATCTGAAGGCAAAAGTCTCTCACGGAAAACATGACCTAAAGGTTTAATCCTAAAGATAAAACTGACAATAAAGCCCGTGAAAAACCTCATTTTTATGAGGTTTTTTTGTATCTGGAGTTGCAAATAAATTGTAAATTTGTATTATCTCGAGACTAAAGTGCAAATAAGAATAATTAGCACTACTAATACGATAATTGAAAAGCTCAACAAGGATGCTTCAGATGAATGCAAAAAAAGTTTTAGTCCAATCTATTGCTGCATCACTCCTCATTGCCAGTGGTTCTACCGTTGCTGCCACAGTAACTAAACAACAAGTAGTCGAACATTACGCGGACGTTGCCCATGCTGTGTTTGCTGATTCAGTAACAACAGCGAAGGCGCTTGACGTAAAAATCGACGAATTTCTAAAATCACCATCAGCGAAAAAGCTTGAAGAAGTAAAACAAGCTTGGCTAGATTCTCGCGTGCCTTACCAACAGTCTGAAGTTTTCCGTTTTGGTAACGCGATTGTTGACGATTGGGAAGGTCAGTTAAACGCGTGGCCACTTGATGAAGGTCTGATCGACTACGTAGCAGCGGACTACCAATACGAATTGGGTAACGAAGGTGCGGCTGCAAATATCATCGCAAACACAAGTCTGCAGATTGGTGCTTCTAAACTGGACGTTTCAAAAATTACGCCAGAATTACTAGCAGATTTAAACGAAGTAGGTGGTTCTGAGGCAAACGTTGCATCAGGTTACCACGCGATTGAATTCTTGCTTTGGGGCCAAGACCTAAACGGCACTAACGCAGGCGCAGGTCAACGCGCTTACACTGATTTCGTTGTGGGTTCTGAGTGTACGAATGGCTATTGTGAGCGTCGTGGAGAGTACCTAAAAGCAGCCGCTGATCTACTGGTTCAAGACCTTGAGTGGATGGAAAAGCAGTGGTCTGCTGAAGTAAAAGGTAACTACCGTGAAGAGCTACTGAACGACTCAGCGGACAATGGTCTACGTAAGATGCTATTCGGCATGGGTTCTCTTTCTCTAGGTGAGCTAGCGGGTGAGCGCATGAAAGTGGCACTAGAAGCGAACTCAACTGAAGACGAGCACGATTGTTTCTCAGACAACACGCATAATTCTCACTACTACAACGAGCAAGGCATCTACAACGTTTACACAGGTACATACAAAGGTGTAAACGGCAAAGAGCTATCTGGTCCAAGTATTGCTGATCTTGTTGCTCAAAAAGATAAGAGAGCCGCGACCGACATTCAAAAGCAGTTTGATACAACACGTAGCCAAGTTGGTGAGCTAGTGACTTCTGCAGAGAAGAACAACCAGCACTTTGACCAACTTATTGCAGCGGGTAACGCACAAGGCAACGCGCTAGTAAACGACACCATCATGTCGTTGGTAGCACAAACCGGTGCGATTGAGCGTGCGGCAAGCATTGTCGGCATCGACAGCCTAAGCCCTGATACTGCTGACCACGAGTTTTAATAAGAAAACCATAATAAATAAGGGCTCTTTGTGAGCCCTTTTGACGTTTGAGCTCGTTGTTATCACCCTTGTTGTCTATGTAGAGCAATGATATGAAGCCATACCTAATTTCTGCGCTAGCCGCGATCCTTTCTTCTTCTGCCATGGCTTATGATGTTAAGTCTGGTGGCAAAACCAGTGTTAAAAAAGACGGCGCGAATGCCTATTCTCTTCCTGCTGCTAACTTGCCAATGAGCAAACGCCTCGATTTTAGCGTCGGTAACAGCTTTTTCCGCAACCCTTGGGTACAAGCGCCAGCGTCAACAGACGCTCGTGATGGCTTAGGCCCGCTTTTTAACACCAATGGTTGTCAGAATTGTCACATCAAAGACGGTCGTGGTCATCCGCCAGAGAAAGATGATTTACATGCAGTGTCTATGTTAGTGCGCTTAAGCATTCCTGCGATGACGCCAGAACAAAAGAAAGCTTACATCAAAGATGGCGGCATACCTGAGCCGACTTATGGTGGCCAGCTTCAAGATTTCGCCCTGCAAGATCAAACGCCAGAAGGCAAAATCGAAATCACTTACACCGATGTCCCAGTGAAATTTAAAGACGGTACGACGGTGACGCTAAGAAAACCTCATTTGAACATTACCGATCTGGGTTACGGCGATATGCACCCTGATACCGAGTTCTCAGCACGCGTGGCACCGCCAATGATCGGCCTTGGTTTGTTAGAGAGTATTCCCGACGAAACGCTACTTGCTTGGGCTGATGAACAAGATGCCGACAAAGACGGTATCTCAGGCAAAGTCAATAAGGTGTGGGATATTGAGAAGGACGACTTCTCGATTGGTCGTTTTGGCTGGAAAGCAGGACAACCGACGCTAATGCAGCAAAATGCAGCAGCATTTAATGGTGATGTGGGTCTTACGAGCCATTTATTCCCAAATGAAAACTGTACCTCGAAACAAAGCATTTGTGACGACATGCCAAATGGCGGCAAACCAGAAGTGAGTGAAAATATTCTCGACTTCGTAGAGTTTTACAGCCAGCACTTAGCTGTACCTATTCGCCGTAATGTCAATGGCCCTAACGTGAAACTTGGTCAGCAAATCTTTGCTGCGTCTGGCTGTGAAAGCTGCCACAAGACCAGTGTTAAAACGGCGAAACGACCAGAGTTACCAGCGCTTTCTGAGCAGCTTATCCACCCATACACCGACATGCTTTTGCATGACATGGGTGAAGGCTTAGCCGATAACCGTCCGGAATATCAAGCAAACGGCCGCGAGTGGCGAACAGCACCGCTATGGGGCATTGGTTATACCGAAGAAGTAAACGGACACACTTACTTTCTACATGATGGCCGCGCTCGTAACCTGATGGAAGCGGTGTTGTGGCACGGCGGCGAAGCTGAAACGGCGAAACAAAACGTCTTAGCACTGAACAAAAAAGAACGTGACGCATTGATTGCGTTTCTGAATTCTCTATAAGGAAGCAACCATGAAAAAAACACTATTAGTGAGTGCGATTGCCGCAACGTTAAGTTTGGTTGGTTGCCAATCGACCATCGGTTCGAGCTCTGCCAAGCCTGAGAGTACAAGTCATATTTCTCAAAGCGTGTACGAGGTCGAGTTTCAATCAGCTCAGACGTTTTTAGCGCAAACCACAGAACTTGAACAGCGCTTCGCGGATTACTGCGCATCAGAGTGGAAAGATGATGCACAAGTAAAACAGCAGTGGCATCAAACTATGCTTGCGTGGATGGCATTACAAGGTCAAGAACGTGGCCCTGCTACGGCATTGGAGCAAAGCTGGAATGTTCAGTTTTGGCCAGATAAAAAGAACACTACTGGTCGTAAAATGTCTATATTGACGAAATCTGACCAAGCTTGGAGTGCAGAAGATATCTCCACCCAAAGTGTCACCGTGCAAGGTTTAGGGGCTCTGGAATGGCTGCTTTACGATAAAGCGTCGACCTTATCTAGCAACAGCAATACTTGTGTGACAGGCGTAGCGATTGCAGAAAACCTCGATAACAAAGCGCAGATCATCGCGGATTCTTGGGCAGAGAACCCTTGGAAATCGCTAGAGATGACGGAATGGGAGTCTGAGTACATTTCACTGCTCTCGAATCAGCTTGAATACAGCATGAAGAAGTTGAGCCGACCGCTAGCGAAGATTGGTAAGCCTCGCCCGTATTTCTCAGAGTCATGGCGTTCAGAAACTTCGCTTTCAAACCTAAAAGCCAACCTTCAAGGGATGGAAGCGTTGTACTTTGCTAACGGAAATGGTTTAGATGCGTTATTAAGAGAGCAAGGCCATGCAGATCTCGCAGACCGTGTTGTTCATCAGTTTGAAATGGCGTTAGAAACTTGGCCAGAAGATAAGAGCTTGTTTGCTGCACTACAAACAAAAGAAGGCTATCGCATGGTGCTCTCTCAATACAATAAGCTAGAGCAATTGAAGTACCTGATTCACGAAGAAGTGGCGATCGAGCTTGGCGTAGTTATAGGATTTAATGCAACCGATGGTGACTGATCAAACCCGCCGAACTTTGCTGAAAGCCGCTCTATTCGGGGCGGCTATACCTATGATGCCATTTGGTTGTGCTTCAACAAGCTCACGTGAGCCTGCGTTGATCGGCTGCTCTATCATTGGCCGAGATAAATATGCAGCGGTGATGGCGGATGAGCATGGTATGCCGCTATCTTCATTGCCGATTCCTGAGCGTGGTCACGGTGTGGCAACAAACCAACAAGGCCACGCCGTAGTTTTTGGTCGTCGACCTGGTACTTTCTTCATGGTGTTTGATTATCGCTCAGAGCAGATGATCAAACTGCAACTAGCAACGCCAAATCGTCATTTTTATGGACATGGTGTTTACTCCCATGATGGCACGTTGCTATTTGCCACAGAAGGGGAGAGGGGGACAAGCCGCGGGATCATTGGTGTTTATGATGTGCAGAAGCAATATCAAAAGATTGATGAGTTAACGGGTTTTGGCCTTGGCCCTCATGAAGTGATCATGATGCCTGATGGCGCATTAGCGATTGGCGTCGGTGGCGTACACACCAACGGCCGTGAACCTCTCAATCTTGATAGCATGAGACCCAGCCTGAGTTACCTTTCACAAGAAGGTGAGCTGTTGGATCAAGTGTCTTTACCGGATCATAAGTTGAGTATTCGCCACTTAGCCCATGATGGTGCGGAAACCGTGCTTTGTGGTCAGCAATATCGTGGTGAGCCGGACGAGTATCCAGCCTTGATCGCCATGCACACGCGTGGTGGTGAAATGCAAGATCTTCAAGCTGAGCCTGAAGAGTGGGCGCGTTTCAATCACTACGTTGCGAGTATTGCAGCAACCGATGAATGGATCTTAGCCACTTCGCCTCCGGGCAGTTGTTATGGTATATGGTCTAAATCTACGGGCAAATTGGTCGAGTTAAGTGCGTTACCAGACGCCTCTGGTGTTGTGATCTACGGTGATGAATTCCGAGTCAGTTCTGGAGCGGGAAAAGTGGTAGAGCAAAGGCCTGAAGAGTCAAAAAATACCTTCGCAAGCGGTGTGCAATGGGATAACCATTGGTCGAGAATTATCTAGAAAGATCATTGAGTAATTACTTATAGAGAGTTTTGTTGTCGTTTTCGGCATCAGATTCTTAATTTTAAACCTGCAAGCTGTGAGATATTTGCCATACTTTTTATTATGGCAAGTAGCGCAAGGATCATTTCAGTGTTTGCTAGGGTTTTAATCATGACGGCACTTCTGGTGCCGTTTTGCAGCTTTTCCACCGTCGTTTCTCTCGAAGCTTCAGCGCAAGTCGAGCAAGAGGGAGCGGTACAAAAGCTGTCTGTAGAAAAAATGATCCATTATCCAGAGGTGATTGATCAACTGTATCAAAGCACCAATTACCGTTTGAACTGGGAAAATGAAAGTGATATTGAGCAGTTTCTTTTTCAAGTAAACCTGGTTGCACTTGCGGATGTCACCGACGAATTCGAAAATCAACTTCACCGGATAAACCAAGTAAGGTGGCAGGGAGATAATCTCGACTTCGATTTAGTGATGACAGATTCACTCTTGATGTACCTTAGTTATCTTGAGCAACTCCCCGAAGAAGGGATTAATTGGCTATTTACAGACAAAGCCCATGTTACGTTACCCGCTCCTAGCATCGATACTTTATCGGTTCTGAGTAATGAGATTACGGTTGGCAAACTTGGTCAGTTTTTGGCAAGTCTCCGGTCTCCACTACAAACAGATGATGCTTTCTACTCCGCCTATTCTTCGCTATCGGAACATTCTCAGTACCAATATCCGGCCTATCAACAAACTGGGCTAGCACGTGTTGGCGATACATTAGAAAACAGACCCCTGTTGATTGAGCGAATGGAGATCGTAGGCGTAGATGTTTCTTACTTGGATTTAGTCACTGAAGAATATGACGAACAATTAGAGCTTGCGATAAAAGAGTTCCAGCGTATTCATGGTTTGAAAGAAGATGGCGTTATCGGCCCGAATACCATTCGATGGATCAACTTTTCTCCTCAAGAGCGATTGCATCTGTTGGCGTTGAATTCTGAGCGTTCAAGAATTTGGTCGAAAGAAAGGGATAATGTTGTCTTTGTTAACGTGCCTGGATACGAAGTCACGTATTGGCATGACGGTCAACCCTTGTTTGAGTCTAAAGTCGTGGTAGGGAGAGCATCAAGAAAAACGCCCATCATGTCGGTAGCACTGGATTCAGTTATTCTCAACCCAACTTGGAACGTGCCTTGGACTATCATGGTTAAAGACATTATTCCTAAAGTAAAACGTAATCCGATGTATTTGATTAACCATAACATTCAAATCATTCGGTCTTGGACTTCGAACGAAATTATTGACCCTACAACCATCAATTGGGCAACAGTGAATCCGAGAACATTTCCTTATCGTATGCGACAGGCGTCGGGCTTACAAAATGCACTGGGATTGTACAAGTTCAATATGCCTAACCCACAAGCTATTTATTTGCATGACACGCCAAGTAAGAACTTGTTTGAACAGGACAGACGCGCATTCAGCTCAGGATGTGTTCGTGTAGAACATGCAGACCAGTTAGCAGAACTTCTGTTCAAAACTCAGGGGTTGGAAGAACGTTTAGCGAAAAAGCGAGAAAGTTCTCGTCGGTCTAACACGTCAGTTCCTTTGGGAGAGCGCATTCAAGTACACATCATTTATCAAACAGCATGGTTGGAAGAGGGAACGCTTTACTACCGTGATGATATCTATAAGTACGATCACCGCAGTTGAAATCTTTAAGGAAAATTTACAAAACGAAGAATTCTCTTTTCGTTCAATAATTAAGCAATAATTACTGCATCTGAAAATCAAGATGGAGCGTTTTATGCATTTGACGTGACAAATGTGTTTGGTTAATGTCCACGACTTGTCTAGTTGTTGAGCACTGTATTTTGAAATGGTAAGTCGTAACTTTTCCCGCCGAGATTTCCTTAAAATGACCGCTGGTGGTGTGGTGTTGGCGTCTGCCCTGCCATCATTTTCTTGGGCTTCACTCCCTGACGAGCCACGTGCACTGGCGATGAACAATCTTAATACTGGAGAGATCCTCGAAACATGCTATTTCGATGGAAAACGATACATTAATGATGAACTTCAAAGGCTGAATGAGTTTTGTCGAGACCATCGACGAAATGAGGTTCATCCCATGGATAGACGCTTGTTCGATCAAATAAGTCAAATTCAAAAGTTAATTGGTACAGAAGCAGAGGTGATCGTCATTTCAGGTTACCGTTCTCCTGCCACTAACGCCTCGCTGCGCAACGGGTCTTCTCGTGTAGCGAAAAAGAGCATGCACATGGAAGGAAAGGCCATTGATTTTCGTTTAGACGGCGTGAAGCTTTCAACGGTTCGTGATGCTGCATTAAGCCTAAAAGCCGGTGGCGTGGGTTATTATCCAGGTAGTAACTTTGTTCATATCGATACGGGAGCTGTTCGTTCCTGGTAGTGCTAGTTGAGACAAGGTTTCTAGTCTCAGAACGTCGTCGATTACCCACAGTTCAAAGCTTGAAGTCGCTAGGCCTTAGTGTCATAGTTGCGGCAGTTTTCACGCAAATTTATTCGGTATAGGTTATCTATGGCTCTGAAATACCAAGTTGTTCCAGTAACATCTTTCTCTCAAAACTGTTCTATTGTCTGGTGTGACGAAACCATGAAAGGTATTGTGGTTGACCCAGGCGGCGATGAAAAGCAGCTCGTTATGCTTATCAAAGAGCTGGGTGTTGACGTGGTAAACCTAGTGCTAACACACGGTCACTTGGACCACGTAGGTGGCACGGAGCCGCTGTCTGCACTGCTTGGCGGTACAGAGATTGTTGGCCCTCACAAGGCAGATAACTTCTGGTTGCAAGGTTTGGAAGGTCAGAGCCAAATGTTTGGTTTCCCGCTGACAGAAGCGTTTGAACCGCACCAATGGCTAAATGAGGGTGACACTGTCACTTTTGGTAATCAAGTGCTGAATGTATTCCACACACCTGGTCATACACCTGGTCACGTTGTGCTTTACAGTGAAGAAGCGCGTTTAGCGTTTGTGGGTGACGTTTTGTTTAACGGTAGCATTGGTCGAACTGACTTCCCACAAGGTGATTTCAATACGTTGATTAGTTCTATCAAAGAGAAATTGTGGCCTTTAGGCAATGATGTCACGTTTGTCCCTGGTCACGGCCCTCAATCGACTTTCGGTCACGAGCGTAAAACTAACCCGTTCGTTGCTGACGAGATGCCGCTTTACTAAAAGTGCGTGTACTAAGCATTATTCTGGCTCGGCGGCAGCTAAGTATCGCCGAGTCAGTCCCACAAAATCCTCAGCCTCACGATCTAGATCACTTGCTGATATAAATAGATCGTAGCCATAAAAGCCTCTCTGATACTTCATCCGGTTGGCGAGCATCGCTAACAAACCTTTGTACTC
This sequence comes from Vibrio sp. YT-19(2023), assembly GCF_033337395.1. NCBI lineage: Bacteria > Pseudomonadati > Pseudomonadota > Gammaproteobacteria > Vibrionales > Vibrionaceae > Vibrio > Vibrio sp. YT-19(2023). The sequence continues at coordinate 96,151 of NZ_JAWOQN010000012.1, forward strand.
AATCCCATCTCTGTTTATATACGGTTTAGGGTCAAGCACCATATCCTCAAACTTATCTTCACACTGATTTTGTTTCGCGCCTAAGTAAAGCAGTGCTCGCTGGCTGAGGAGAATTTCTGTCGCTATACGAGGGCAGATTGAATTTAAGTAGGGTGAGTAGTGTTTTAGACGAATACCGATCCAAGGTAGCGGTTGGTGCCACCCTTCCTGTTGGTAGCTACAAATACCGATTGACTCAATATTTCGCCATCGGACGACCCAACCTCCTTTAAAAAGGTGTTGCTGAAAGTGAGAAGCTGTCAGCGTAAAAGTGACTTGGCTTTTCTTAATCATCAAGATGGCGAAACCAACGATTGCAGACATCAAAATGACCGACAGCATGGCTTGCTTCCATCCCGGAGAAATGGCAACCAAAAACAAAGTGATGAGTGCAACGAGCAACAAAAGTATTCTGTTGATAGGGGAGTCGGGTTTGAAATGTGAATTTGTTAGGTGCAGCGTTTCCATGCTTATAACCTCATCGAATACTTGTTCAAAAATGAGTGGGCAGCTTTATATGCATTGACTTGCATTTAAAATAAAACAAACCTCTGTTTTTATACCCAGTATTCAATAAATCCGTTCATAAAATATCTGATTAAATAGTAGACGCTCTATGCTTTGAGCGCATTTTTCATCGCGTTTCGCCGCTAAAACCTACAAATTGCTTGTGAATTTTGGTATAAAACGCGCTTCAAATTTTCATCCCTGCTGAGATGCAGTGAACTGGAGAAATATTCAATGAGACTTGCTCATAAGCGTAAAGTGCAGATGAAACTGCAAAAACGCATTAAAGCGACAGTAGCAAACTTAGCTGCAGCACCTAAAGCAGTGAAGCCTGTTGCGGAAAAAGCAGTAGCACCTTCTGTTGCTGAAAAAGCTGTTGCGGAGAAAGTAGTAGCTGATAAAAAAGTAGCTGCAGTGAAAACAGTTGATGTTGCCCTTACTCCTAAGCAACAACAAGTATTAGACATCGTTATGGCGAATGCTGAAGGTATTAACCCTAAAGGCATCGGTCTAGCTGCAGGTCAAGAAGATACTAAAGCGGCATCATGGGCTACTGGCGCACTAAAGAAGCTTCTTGAAGAAAACCTAGTTCAAAAAGAGCAGTTAGCAGGTAACAAAGTTATCTACAAAGCAGTTTAATTACCGCTACCGTTCTGGATTGAATACCTCGGCCGATGCCGAGGTATTTTTTTATCTTGGTATTGGAAATAATGCATTAAGTACTGACTTTAACACTACCAATAAGTGGTTTGTCACATTTTCTTAAATACTATGTAAATTTTTTGGCAGAAAAATACGTAAGTATTGTCTTTTATTTTTATTCATAGATAAAAATATAATTTATTGATTTTGCTATTATTAGTCTTTTGTCATGACGGTTTTCCTACGTACTTGTACGTAATACCTTAGGCTAATGCCTTATTGATGAATCACTCGCTTCCGTGTTCATGCCCATTTCGCATTAGACAACATTGTTACATCTTTTATACCGAATACAGCCAATCCTAATGAAATGGATGACAACAATAACCTTGGTGATAAAGGACGTGAACGATGAGTCTAATCCAAAAATCTTTAAAACGAGTGCTCAAAACAACCGCTGTCGCTGCCGCGATGGCACTCGCAGCGACTTCTGTAAACGCTGCTGAAAAAGTCTATCGTTTAAAGCTTGCTGAAACTTGGGGGCCTAATTTCCCAATTTTTGGTGATACCACAAAAAACATGGCCAAAATGGCGGAAGAGATGTCCAACGGACGTTTGCAAATCCGCATTGATTCCGCAAACAAGCATAAAGCGCCTTTTGGGGTGTTTGATATGGTTAAGTCGGGTCAGTATGACATGGGTCACTCAGCGTCTTATTACTGGAAGGGTAAGGTTCCAAACACACTTTACTTCACTTCTATGCCCTTCGGTATGTTGCCAACTGAGCAGTATGCATGGTTTTACTACGGCGGTGGTATGGAGCTGATGGAAAAAGTGTACTCTCCACATAACTTGATGTCTTTCCCTGGCGGTAATACCGATACTCAGATGGGCGGGTGGTTCCAAAAAGAGATCAAGTCCGTCGAGGACTTACAGGGTTTGAAAATGCGTATCCCAGGGTTTGCTGGTGAGATTTTGGCTGAGTTAGGTGCCAAGCCAACGAATATCGCCCCTGGTGAGCTATATACTTCTCTAGAGCGTCGCACAATTGATGCCTTGGAATGGGTTGGTCCATCGCTGGATCTACGTATGGGCTTCCACAAAATCGCGCCTTACTACTACACAGGTTGGCATGAGCCAGCGACTGAGCTTCAGTTCCTCGTTAACAAGCGTACCTGGAATCGTCTACCTGATGATCTAAAAGCGATTTTACAAGTAGCCATGAAAACGGCCGCTTACGATATGTACACGCAATCGAAACACGAAAGCGGCAAAAACTGGGCATCTATTAAGTCTGAATACCCAAATGTTGAAGTAAAAGATTTCCCACCTGAAGTCGTAGCTGCGTTGCGAGAAGCAAACGATCGTTTGTTGAAAGAACATGCAGAAAAAGATGCTTTGGCGAAAGAGATTCAAGAGTCGCAAGCGAACTATATGAATCAAGTTCGACCATGGTCAGATATTTCGCACCGAGCGTACTTAAACAGTCAAGCTCCACAATAACGTTATGAAGCAGGCGATGCCGAGAGGTTTAGCCTGCTATCGAAGCCCAAGAAAACTTCATAATGAATGCTCCGCACCATAGCGGAGCGCATCTAAACGTTCCACGGAGTTCGGAATGAGAAGTCTTATTTATATTGAGCGATTATTTAACCGCTTTAGCGATTTTCTCGGATGGTTATCCAGCATCCTGTTTATTTTGTTGTTAGCAAACGTTGTGTACGACGTTGTCATGCGTTACGTGTTTAATGATGTGTCTATCGCATTCCAAGAAATGGAATGGCATCTATTCTCTGCCGTATTCTTGCTTGGTGTGCCTTACGCAATTAAGTCCGGTGGCCATGTCCGAGTCGACATTTTTTATGAACGCTTATCTTACAAAGCACAATCCATCATCGACATCATAGGCACACTATTTTTCTTATTCCCTTTTTGCCTACTGGTCGCTTGGTTTGGTATTGATTTCGCCAAGGAAAGTTACGCGTTAGGCGAGACGTCTGGTGACCCAGGTGGGTTACCATATCGTTGGATTATCAAAGCGATGATTCCGCTGTCATTTTTCTTTATGGCGGTGAGTGGTATTGGATTGTTACTTCATTCAATCAACAAAATTGTCAACCCTCATCTCATCTATGCCGGTAATAACGGTAAGTCGTAAAAGGAAGTCATTATGATCGGTATAGTGATGTTTTTTGTTGCGCTCTTTGCGCTTCTATTGGGATTTCCCGTTGCCTTTACTTTTGGTGGTATCGCGCTGATTTTTGGTGTTTGGGCTGAAGGCATCGAGATGTTTGCTTTTATGCCATATCGAATTCAGTCCATTATGGAAAATACGGTGCTAATGGCCGTACCGCTGTTCGTTTTTATGGGGCTAGTGCTACAGAAAACGAAGCTTGCTGAACAGCTACTAGAATCAATGGGGCGTTTGTTCGGTGGCGTTCGCGGTGGTATCGCTATTTCTACCGTGTTAGTTGGCGCATTGCTTGCAGCTTCAACGGGTGTGGTAGGCGCATCAGTTGTTGCGATGGGCTTAATATCTCTTCCTGTGATGCTCAAGTACAATTACGACAAAGGTTTAGCGTGTGGGACTATTTGTGCGTCTGGCACGTTGGGCCAAATTATCCCACCTTCTATCGTGTTGATCTTGTTGGGTGATGTACTTGGCGTACCGGTAGGGGACCTATTTCAAGCTGCGATCTGGCCCGGTATTACACTTGTTGGCGCCTATGTGATCTATATTCTCATCTACGCGAAGTTGAACCCTCAAGCCGCACAGGCGATAGAGCGCGATGAGTCGATCAGTCGTAAACAAGAAGTGCTCACCGCACTGAAAGCTGTATTGCCACCTTTAGCATTGATCATCGTGGTATTGGGCTCCATCTTTGCAGGGATTGCAACACCAACAGAGTCAGCGGCACTGGGCGGTGCAGGTGCGATAATTTTATCACTATTGTATAAACAGTTTAGTTGGTCGATGATTTATGATGCATCAAAAGAGACAGTTAAAGTAACCGCAATGGTCTTTGCGATCTTACTTGGTGCGACCGCCTTTTCAATGGCATTTACCTACACTGGTGGTGATTATTTAGTTGAAGAGTGGATGTTAGAACTGCCGGGTGAAAAGTGGGGATTCCTTATTATTACCATGGTGGTGATTCTGATTTTAGGTTTCTTTATCGACTTCGTTGAAATCTGTTTTATCATCGTGCCAATTATTGCGCCAGTCGCTGAATTGATGGGCATTAATATGACGTGGTTTGCGATTCTTATTGCGATGAACTTACAGACGTCGTTCCTCACACCGCCATTTGGCTTTAGTTTGTTCTATCTAAAAGGTGTCGCTCCAGCAGGGGTTACTACGCGAGATATCTACAAAGGTGTGATGCCATTCATCGCGATTCAGATTGTTGTGTTGGCGTCTTTGCTGTTTTTCCCAGGTTTTTACGGTATGAGTTAATCACTCGATAATAAAGAGATTTTGTGAACTGAGAGTTTTTACCTTTTGAGACAAGTTGTTAAGCTGTTAATTATGTCTATGCAGACACAATCGATTCGTTTGTACTGCTAAGATAGTAAGCTGTAAAGGCAGCGTTTCATGGAGGGAAGGGATGCCTCTCAAAGCAAAGTTAATTCTGCTGACACTGATACCCGTGGTATTGGTGTCAGCGAGTATCAGCTGGATCTCTATCTATCAAACTAAGACCCTTGGCAAAAGGGAGGTGGAGATCTTTCATCAAAACCTGATCCAATCAAAAGAAGCGGCGCTGAAAGATACGGTCGACGTCGCTTTTGACTCCATTTCTTACATCTACAACGATCCGACTTTAGAAGAGAGTGCTGCCAAAACGCGTGTGAAAGCGATTTTAAATCGTTTGAGTTATGGGTCGGACGGCTATTTTTTTGCTTATGATAAATATGGTACCAACCTTGTACACCCAGTTCTTCCGGAGCTTGTCGGGGAAAACTTACTCTATCTTGAAGACGAAAATGGCGATCGCTTAATCGAAGCTTTATTGTATCAAGCGCAATCAGGTGGTGGATTTCATCAGTACCTATGGCAAAAGCCATCTACAGGTGAAGTCGTCCCTAAGCTTAGTTACGCTGCATGGCTCGATAAGTGGGAATGGATGATAGGGACTGGGCTGTATATTGAGGATGTCAGCCGAGAAGTCGCCAATATGCGCGCGGCAGTGAACAAAAATATCGAAACGACATTTTTCTCAGTCGTCGTGATCTTAGCGGTGACCGTTGCTGTAATCATTGTTCTCACTTTGGCGATCAATCTGCACGAGCATCGCCTCGCTGATAAGAACCTGAAAGAATTGGCACATAAAACCGTGATGTTCCAAGAAGATGAGAAAAAGCATTTAGCGCGAGAACTGCACGATGGAATCAATCAGTTGTTAGTCTCCAGTAAATGTCATTTAGACTTAATGAGTCATAGACTTGAAGACGAAAAACTCAAATCCCACTTAGATAAATCACAACGATCGCTCGTCACCGCGATAAATGAGGTGCGGCATATTTCTCATCAGCTCCGTCCAAGCGCCCTCGATGATATCGGTTTAGAAGCAGCACTGACGACCTTGCTACAGGATTTTCATTCCCATTCCGGGATTGATATCGAGAGCAATTTCGATACTCAGCAGCACAAACTGACTTCGGAAGTCGCAACGACGCTATATCGCGTCGCTCAGGAGTCTTTGAATAACATTGAAAAACATGCGCGAGCGAAAAAAGTAACGGTTACTTTGCAAAAAATGGGCAATATGCTGCAATTACTCATACGTGACGATGGGGTTGGATTTGTGGTTAACCATGCAGTGCACCAACAAGGGATTGGGTTAAGGAACATGCAAGAGCGTGTAGAGTTCATCGGTGGCGAATTTGAGCTAATGAGTGAGCTTGGCTTGGGAACAGAGATTACTGTGCTGCTTAATTTGGATGAAATAGTTTATGGATAAACCGATTAGTGTAGTGATTGTCGATGATCATCAAGTGGTATTGGATGGCTTCATGGCTCGTTTGGAGTTAGAGTCTGACATCGAAGTGGTGGGTACAGCAAGTAATGGCTTGGAAGCGATAGAGGTCGCAAAACACTTGCAACCGGACGTCATATTGATGGATATCAGCATGCCAATAATGAACGGTATTGAAGCGACTGGTGTAATTAAAGAAGCTCGCCCAGAGAGCAAAATACTTATGTTGACCATGCACGATAATCGCGAGTACATCATGAAGGTCATGCAAGCTGGTGCCGTAGGATATATGCTCAAGGAAATCTCGGCCGAGAAAATGGTGCAAGCAATAAAAACGGTGAACCAAGGCTCGACGTATTTCTGTGAATCCGTCACACAAACACTCTTTACCCAAGAAGTGGTGCCTGCCACGCAAAAAACGAATCCTCTCAGCCGCAGGGAAGAAGCGGTACTTAAATTAGTTGCTCAAGGAAACAGCAGCAAAAAAATCGCCACTTTACTCAATATTAGTTATCGAACGGTAGAGACGCATCGCCATAACATTAAGCACAAGTTGGACTTACATTCGACGGCAGAGTTAGCAAAATATGCGTTTGAAACTGGCTTGACTGAGTAGGAGAGTAGTGCCCGCAAAAAGCGAGCACGTGGGAGCGAAACTAATCGGCTTTGGTAATGCTACCAAGCTCTAGCATTGGAGCAACATCGATGTCCTCTGCATTCATCATCGTCGAGATGCGTTGAACGGAAGATAGTAGAAGGGATTGCTCCCATTCTTCCAATTTTTGGAATCGATTAATGAAGTGCTCTTGCAGCGGCGTTGGTGCTTGTTTTAAGGCTTCTTGGCCCTTGCTCGTAAGTACAGCATGCACTTTACGCTTGTCTTGAACACTGCGCTGACGCTCAACAAACTGGCCTCGTTCTAGTCTATCTAGAATGGTCGTTGCGGTCGCTTGGCTCATGTTAGTGTGGCTAGACAACTGTTTAATCGTCACGTTATCTAAGTCATTGATAGCGCGCATCAAAATCAACTGTGGAGCAGTCAATCCAGACTCTTTGCTCAGCTTTTTAGAATGTAAATCAATAGCGCGGATGATCTGACGAATCGAGACCAATACTTCTTCGTACTTTTCCAATTTATTCATCCAGTCTGTAGGGAACATTTATCGAGGCGACACTAACTTAAATGCGCCCTTATTTAAAGGGGGGAAATCAAAAATTACCCCTACAATTTTACGCCGTGTCCTCAATACCATTTTGTCGCGCCTTTTCGACAAAATAAGAAGAGCTAAAATTATTATAGCAATAAATGTTTGTGGTCTAACTATTGTAGTAGTGATTTGTTCTATCAAAGGCCGTAACCACACAGTGAAAAGTAAGTTATTGGATTTTTTAATAGCAAAAAGATAGACAAAAACGTGTCAAATGATAGGATCTTGCGCCTTCACGGAATGCAAAACGTATCGTGTTCGAAAGATTTTTTTGTTTGGTACGTAAAAACACTACAAAAATAGAGAGGAACGATGACAAAGGGTATAGATAAGTACAGTATCGATAGTACCGACTATACGGTAGGTCAGGACAACGTTCAAAAATGGGGTTTTGATGTTCATAACCCAGTTTTTGGTATTAGTGCAGGTTTAATTGCGCTGTTTCTTGTCGCTGCATTAGTTCTAGATGCACATACCGCAAAGACGGCACTTGATGGGCTGAAGTGGAAAATTATTGGTTCATTCGATTGGTTGTTCATTATTGCAGGTAACATTTTCGTTATTTTCTGTTTGGCGCTTATCGTCTCACCAATGGGTAAGATTCGACTAGGTGGTAAAGACGCTGTTGCCGATTACTCGTTTATGTCATGGCTTGCAATGCTATTTGCAGCTGGTATGGGTATCGGTTTAATGTTCTGGAGTGTTGCAGAACCTGTCGCTTACTTCACCGGTTGGTATGAAACGCCACTTGGTGTTGAGGCAAATACACCAGAAGCCGCGAGATTGGCACTGGGTGCAACGATGTTCCACTGGGGCCTTCACCCATGGGCAATTTACGGTGTTGTAGCACTTTCTTTAGCATTCTTTGCCTACAACAAAGGTTTACCGCTATCTATGCGTTCGATCTTCTACCCACTTCTGGGTGATCGTGCATGGGGTTGGGCTGGCCACATTGTGGACATTCTGGCTGTGCTTGCGACTTTATTTGGTCTTGCTACATCCCTAGGTCTAGGTGCGCAGCAAGCAGCAAGTGGTATTCATCACGTATTTGGTGTTGAGCCAGGCCTTGGCCTACAAATCGTCGTCATTACCGTTGTAACTTTGCTTGCTGTTGTTTCAGTGGTACGTGGTATTGATGGTGGCGTTAAAGTCATTAGTAACATCAACATGGTTGTGGCGTTCTTGCTACTTCTCCTTGTTGGTCTTATCGGTTGGGCGGCGAGTTTAGGCTCGATTCCAACCACACTTATGGCATACGTAGAGAATATTATTCCACTAAGTAACCCGTTTGGTCGTACGGACGAAGCTTGGTTCCAAGGCTGGACAGTGTTCTACTGGGCTTGGTGGATTTCATGGTCACCATTCGTAGGTATGTTCATTGCGCGTGTTTCTCGCGGTCGTACCGTTCGTGAATTCATTACAGCCGTTCTACTTGTTCCAACCGCTGTTACTGTTATTTGGATGTCAGTATTTGGTGGCCTGGCGATCGAGCAAGTTGTTGATAAAGTAGGTGAGCTGGGCACAAATGGCTTGACTGACGTATCTCTCGCTATGTTCCAAATGTTTGATGTTCTTCCATTTGGTAGCATGCTTTCTATCATCGCTGTTGTGCTGGTACTTGTGTTCTTCATTACATCTTCTGACTCTGGTTCACTTGTTATCGACAGTATCACGGCAGGTGGTAAAGTCGATGCACCTGTACTTCAACGTGTCTTCTGGGCATTCATGGAAGGTGCAATTGCGGTTGCTCTGCTATGGATTGGTGGCTCCGAGGCGGTTCAAGCTCTTCAGGCCGGTGCCATTTCTACAGCACTGCCATTTACCTTCATTCTGCTTGCAATGTGTGTGAGCTTATTGATGGGTATGCGAACTGAGCGTCAGTAATTCGGCATTTTATAAAACCGTCTGACTAACAATTAATCAAAAGGCCAGCAATTTGCTGGCTTTTTTGTGCGGTTTTTATGACGCTCGAGACAAAAAAATGACACATGAAAGTTCATATTTTACAAAGAGTTAATGTGCTATTTTGTTTTTTAAAAATTAGTGAATAGTCGTAAAAAAGTGTGTAATATTCATGCACCTTAACTGTTCTCCCAACTCAAAAAACTATAAATATGAAATTATCATTAAAACAAAAGCTTATAGGCGCAAGCCTTTCTGCTGTTGTTGTGATGGCAACAGCACTTACTTGGTTGTCGGCTGGTCAATTATTTGATCAGACTCGTTCAGGTGTCTATTCACGTGCGCAAAGTCTTAGTACTACTGCGTCAGAGGGAATTTCTGATTGGGTCAATATCCGTAAAGATATTGCCACTGCGTTCAACGACTACTCGACCGAGCAAGACGTTGTTCCTTTCCTACAACAAGCTCGCAAGGCTGGTGGCTTCGATGACATCTTCCTTGGTACACCAAACGGTGATATGTACCGCTCTCATCCGGAGCGTAACCGTGCTGATTATGACCCTCGCACACGTCCTTGGTACAAGGATGCTGATGCAGCGGGTAAGCAAATCATCACAGCCGCATATCAAGACGCAATCACTAATGCACTACTTGTGACCATTGCTGAGCCAGTAATGAAAAATGGTCAGTTTGTTGGTGTTGTTGGTGCGGACGTACTGATCGATCAGCTTATCAGCGATGTCATTAACTTAGATGCAGGTGAAAACGCGCATGCGATGCTAATCGACATGAATGAAGGCACCTTCTTAGCACATCCAGATAAAAGCTTGACGCTTAAGCCTATCACCAGTGTTCTAAAAGATTTTTCAGAAGAGGCAATTGAGCGCGCCGCCGATGAAGGTCGTATCGAAGATACGATAATCAAAGGAAAAGAGAAGCTTTACTACTTCAATAAAGTTCCTGGTACGCATTGGATGTTTGCGATTGAAATGGATCGCGCAACAGAAGAAGCAGGTCATGCGGTATTGCTACGAGATCTATTGTTTACTGCTGTGGCGATCACGATTGTGGTTATTCTTGCAGTTTCTTGGCTAGTTGGTTTCTTGTTCCGTGACTTGAACCGCGTATCAAATGCACTGGAAGAAATTGCATCTGGCGAAGGTGACTTAACGCAACGCCTAGAACCACGCAGTGATGATGAAGTAGGTAAACTGGCGGAAAACTTCAACCGTTTTGTTGGCAACATGCACACAATGGTTACTAAGCTTAGCCACGTATCTTCTGCGCTTTCAGAGCAAGCTCGCACGACAGCACAGCAAGCTGAGGAGCGTAGTCAGCGTATCTCTTACCAGCAAGATGAAATCAACATGGTGGCGACGGCTGTGAACGAAATGGCAGCAGCGACACAAGAAATTGCAGGTAATGCTGATAGCACGGCAAGTAATTCAGAAGAAGCGGTTCAAGCTTGTTCACATGGTTCAAGCCAAGTAACTCAAACGCAAGGCTCTATTCAGAACTTAGCGCAAGAAGTTCAAGTTGCTACTGATGTGATTCAAGAGCTAGAAGCACACGGAAATAGCATCAATACGATTCTATCAACGATTCAAGGCATTGCAGAGCAAACGAACCTACTTGCACTGAACGCGGCGATCGAAGCGGCACGTGCAGGTGAGCAAGGCCGTGGTTTTGCTGTGGTTGCAGATGAAGTCCGCGTATTGAGCCAACGTACTCATGCTTCAACGCAAGAGATTCAAGAAACTATCGAGATGCTACAAGGCACAACAGCCAAGGCGGTCGGTATTATGGGTGACAGTCGTCGTCTAGCTGATACCAGTGTTGATGATGCCAATGCGGCTGCAGCGAGCTTGACGCAAATCCACACTGCTGTTGAGCGTATCAGTGATATGGCAACGCAGATTGCTTCAGCAGCAGAAGAGCAAGCATCGGTAACCACTGAGATCACTCGTAACACTGAAGGTATTCGTGATGTGTCTAACGAGCTGTCAGTCGAAGCTCATCAAGCAGCAGAACAAGCTGCTCACCTGTCTGAGCTATCACACGAACTTGAACAAGAGATTCAACGCTTTAAGCTGTAATCTTGTCTCAACCTAAGTAAAAAAGGAGCCATCTGGCTCCTTTTTTGATCGCTATTAAGTGTGAAGTATATTACAGCCAGAACTCACTGATGGGTTGCTCTTCACTGTAATGATGGGCGATTTGCGCTTGCAGTAGCTCTGCGGTAGCAATTGCATCGGTTAATGCATGGTGAGGCGTATAGTCTGGCAGCCCATAACGGCGTCGAGATTGCGCTAGCCTAACCGATTCTGGCTTTTTCCCTTTTAAACGCTCCCAGAGAGAGCCGGAACGTTTCTGTTGAATGGTTTCTTCAAGGTGCAGCGTATCTAAAACAGGAAACTCAATACCTTCCCCTAAACGGCTTTTGAGCGCTTTATCCAGAAACTCTCTCTCGATACGACGGTAATGAACAACAATGATTTTCCCGCTTAAGCATGGTAGCAGCTCGCTTAAGATATCGCCTAAGTCAGGTGCATCGATCAATTCGCTGTGAGTAATACCGTGTATAATGACTGAATCTTCATCGAGTGCACGCTGTGGACGTACCTTCCAATGACGCGAGTTACGTAGGAAAATTCGCTTCAGGTTAAACGGCACTAAACCAATAGTAATGATGTCATGTTTTTCAGGATTCAAACCCGTCGTTTCGAAATCTAACGCCACGAACTCCACCTCAGATAACGGTGTTTCTGGAGCAGGCGGCTTGTTGCTATAAAACGCAATTAAATTCTCATCCTTCGCCATCTCCAGCTTTTGTTCAAACTTCGTTGGCCACTGAATGGTTGGCTTCTGAAAGAGCTTTTTAATCATGCTAAACCTCACTTAAAGCTCTTGTTCGCTTGGTAGCGGAACTTAAGGAAATTTTGACCATTGCTTAGGATCTGGAATGCATCCTTTAGGTTGCGACGTTCAAACTCAGAGAGGTTTTCCGGTTCGATATTGTTATCAGGCTCAATGCCTAGTTCCACATCCGTCGCTTGGTGACGGATACGTACCATGGAAATAAATTCTAACGCGTCTTTTAAGTCTTGTGCTCGACCTTTTGGCAAAATGCCAGCATCAATAATGTCGTCAAGACGCTCAAACGAGTTCTGTGCACGTGAACCAACCGCCAGAGAGTGAACGCGAATTAAGTCGACCAGAGGAGCAGTACCGCGACGTTTGAGGTTGATGGAGTTGTTGTGTCTGCCATCTTTTTCCATCACGAAGTCTTTAAAGAAGCCTAGAGGTGGTGTTCTGTTTAGTGCGTTACGAGCCAAACACGCTAAGAAGCGGTTGTTCTTTCGAGCGCGACGAACAATAAAGCTAGTTAACTGTTCTGCCCATTTTAAGCGGCCATAGACGCCATCCAAGTCGAAAAAGATGGAGGCGTTGAGTAGTGCTTTCGGGTTCGGGTTATCAATCCAGTCAGCAAAACACTCTTCCCACTCTGAACGAGTCATGCGCCACAGTGGGTTGGTTGCCATAATATCGCCTGTGCAATATTTGTAGCCACAGGCATCTAACCCATCGCTGACGTATTTTGCTAGGGCTTCGAAGTATTTACCATGTTTCTCTTCTTGATAGGTCTCATCTAGAATGATGGCGTTATCTTGGTCAGTCACCAACAGTTGCTCATCTCGCCCCATTGAACCAAGTGCAAGGAAACAATAAGGAATTGGCGGTGGGCCAAGCTCTTCTTCTGCCATTTCTAGCAGACGCTGTTTGAAGCTTCGGCCAATGACCGACATCGCGCTACCCACCATGTGAGAGTTGGCATCTTCATTGACCAGACGCACGAAGCTGCTTTTCACTTCTTCGGCAACAACGGCTAAATCTTCGATAGTCTGTTGTTGGAAAATACTACTCACCAGCAACAACGAATTCTGAGATTCATAACGAACAATGTCGGTTGTTTCGATAATACCAATTGGTAATTGGTTTTTTACCACTGGTAGGTGATGTACGTTGTAACGCAGCATCGTTAACATTGCTTCATAGATGTAAGCGTTGTGGTCAAGAGACATGACCTCCGTGGTCATCACACTAGACACATCGTCCTGTGGGGACAAACCTTCAGCTAACACACGGGTACACAAATCACGGTCAGTAATGATACCAAGTACTGGGGACTGTGGATCGTCTTCGTCACGAACGAAATCTGGGTCGACGATAAGTAAAGCCGATACGTTGTCATTCGCCATTTGCTGCGCGGCTTGCTGGATTGTCTGACCACGATCAATCGTATGAGCATCGCCAGTCAGCAAGGTTTTCACTTTCGACGTCGTCAGGTCATTGGCGTCTTTGTTTTCTGAAATGGCTTGGCGTAAACGAGCGCTATTTTCAACTTCAACAAAATCCGCAAAGGAATCAAAGTTATCGTAAATTTCTTGGAAAATGTCACCAGGAATACAGTAGAGCAGGGTATCCTCAATGGCTTTTACCGGAAAGCGGACTTTGTTATTGGTGAGCATGCCCATCTGGCCAAATAGGTCACCTTCGTCAAGGCGGTTATACAGCTCACCTTTGCGTCGATAAACTTCAACAACACCGCTTCGCACCACGTATAAATCTTGGATATAGTCTCCAAAATGAATGATGGGGGTATCTTCTCGGTAGTACGAGATTTCGACACTCTCTGTCACCTTGTTTAGTGTTTCTTCAGGGAGTTCATTGAACGGGGGATACTTGGCGAGAAAGTTGTAAATCTCGAGAAGTTCTGCATCCATCGAAGGCGCCTTTTAGTTCGCAAATAATAAAGTAATCTTAACTTAGTTTTAAAACAGAGTCTTATCTGAACCGCGATTTTCGTGCTCAGTCATAAGATTCTGACATATCGCACGATAAGGGAGCTTCATTTTTACTACTATATGGTCACCTCAATTGAAAAAGACGTCGTCGATATGTTTTCTTCGTGATGACTGATTAGATCTTTGGCTGTTTCAGATCGTTATCACGTCTTTAGATTAAGCTATTCTTCTTGAGCCAAGTAGCTCAGGCGATGGAATACAGTGTTTAGATAATTCTCATGAAAGGAAGTCGAATGGTGAGAAATTTATTGCTTGTTTCTTTAGCTGCTTTGCCGGCGATATCAAGCGCAGCGGTCATGGACCAAGCAGAAAAATTTGGGTACGAACACATTCATTTGGATGTTGGTGCCGGAACGACAAACGAAGAATGGTTAGATAACTCTAATGCGACCACAGTTGGACTCGGTGGTAACTATTTGTTTACTGAGAACTGGTTGTTTAATGTTGATTACTCAGCGCAGTTTTTCCATCCGGATGATTTTACTCTTCGCATTGACCGCCTTTTGTTTGGTGGTGGTTACCGTTATGGAGTTACAGAGCAATTCGATATCTACGGGCTATATGGAATAGGCGCAATCAAAGCGAAAGCGACGGACGACAAAACGGATAATACGTTGTCTTCCGATAGCGAATTGATTCAAGCTGTAACTGTTGGGGTGAATTACTTGCTCAGTGAAAAGCTTATTGCGACAGCTGAAGTGGAGTTGAACAGTAGTGATATCGTTGATGAGAACAATTTTAAGATCGGTCTTAACTACCAATGGCATAAAGTCATCGGCACTGGTCTTTTTTATCAGTTTAGAGATACTGATTACAGCGGTGAAAGCTCAGATTACGTCAATGAAGTTGGGCTGAGTTTGAAGTTTGTCTACTAGATCGGACGGGTTCGTTTTTGGCGTTAAGTTAAAACAAAAAAGGTCAGCTTATGCTGACCTTTCCTTTTAATAAAGTATGCGACAGTCGATTATAAAACCGCTGCAATGCCTTTACACAGAGGGCCCATATTTGACTTCGTCATACCAGCAACACTGATTCGGCCAGAACCGACAATGTAAATACCGAACTCTTCTTTAAGGCGGTTAACTTGCTCTTTAGAAAGACCAGAGAAAGAGAACATACCATTTTGACGTTCGATGAAACTAAAGTCTGCGTCCACACCCTCTGCTTTTAGTGTCGCTACAAATAGTTCACGCATTTCTTGAATGCGGTCACGCATTTCTGCTACTTCAGCTTCCCATTCCGCACGCATTTCGGCGTTGCCAAGAATGTGAGTCACGACAGCGCTGCCGTGTGCAGGTGGGTTAGAGTAGATAGAGCGAATAATGGCTTTAACTTGAGAAAAAGCGGTTGTTGCGACTTCTTCTGACTCAGCTACTAACGTGAAGGCACCTACGCGTTCATTGTATAGGCCAAAGTTTTTCGAGAAAGAGCTCGCGACTAGGATTTCTTTGTTGTATTTAGCAAAAGTACGAAGACCTGCAGCATCTTCTTCCACACCTTTAGCAAAGCCTTGGTAGGCGAAGTCGAACAGAGGAAGCAATTTCTTCTCTGCGACAAGTTTCGCCAATGTTTCCCATTCTTCAGCTGTAGGATCGATCCCTGTAGGGTTGTGACAGCAGCCGTGTAGAAGCACGATGTCGCCTTCAGATGCAGATTGAAGATCATTTAGCATCGCATCGAAGTCTTTGTCTTTTGTTTCAGCATTGTAGTAGCTGTATTGTGCCGTTTCGATACCAGCAGCAGTAAATACGCCGTTGTGGTTTGCCCATGTAGGGTTGCTGATCCAGATCTTTACATCGCCTAGTTGACGTTTAATGAACTCGCCGGCAACACGTAGTGCACCAGTACCACCCGGAGCTTGAGCTGTTTTAGCGCGTTTTTCGTTTACAATTTCTGCATCAGAGCCGAAAAGCAGTTTTTGCACTGCAATGCCGTACTCTGCTGTGCCTTCGATGGTTAGGTAAGATTTGGTTTTTTCAGTTTCAACAAGTGCTGCTTCAGCTTTCTTTACTGTCGCAAGAACGGGAGTTTCGCCTTGCTCGTTTTTGTAAATACCTACGCCAAGGTTAATTTTGTCTGCGCGAGCATCTTTTTTAAACTCTTCAGTAAGGCCAAGAATAGGGTCAGCCGGAGCGGCAACTACTTTTTCAAACATAATCTTCATCCATGTTAATCGAAGGGGTGTGCTAACATTTATACCTTTCAGCAATATTGGTTACAACCGTTACTGAAAAGAAAACCTAAAAAAGTTGCGATTTGAAACAGAATTCTAACATAACTAAAGTTTTTGCCATGAAAACGTTTGGTAGGCACAGAGTTTGAAGGGCATTTATGCCATGGTTGGAGAAGTTTTGCACACATCCCAATCGTTTCAATTCAGTGCTTTGCGTTAACGCGTTTATAGTTGTCTAGTGAGGATTTGTTGAGACAAAAACGCCCCACCAAAGGTGGAGCGTTTACTGTTAGAAGTATGGATATCGGTTGGGGTTATTTCTTCAGATTGATTTCCGACTCAACCGCATTGGTTTCGATGTCAGGGTTAGAAGAAAGTTTTTCAGTCGCCCAGTCGTTCATATGCTTTAAGATCGCTTTTAATGCGTGTTTTTCGGTTGGTACTTCTGTCTTTTCAACTTCAAGTTTTTGCTTCGGATGCGTACCCGTCGCATCTTCTGCAACGTGTAACCAATCTGGATGCCAGTAATAAGGTTGGCCGGAAGGAGAGCTCCAAGAATGTACGCCGTTGGATTCACCTTTGTATTTAATATCTTCTTCGTTGTATTTCGCCATTATTGTTTTCTCTCATAATCCATGAGTTGAGGTGTGCATCACCATTACTATTTAAATGTAACAGATGTAATGAAAATTAATGTGATAACAATCGACTTATTTTGCCCTTTGAACGCGATAGAAGATGCGTACTTCTCATTCAGAAGAATTTACTATTTGGCAGGTTTTAGCTTTATTTGTGTTTAAAGCATACGACGATGGATTCGCCTACCTAATGCTATTCTTGAACGGTGATAGAGCCTAAACTACTCATCATTCAAGTGTTTGAGAATCGCCGCTTTTGCATGCTCTTCTGTCGCTGTTTCTCCATCAGGGACTTCAAGGTCAGCCTTTTTGTGTTCACCCAAAGCATCTTCAGCGATATGCAGCCAATCAGGATGCCAATAATAAGGGGTGGTACTGCCAGGATGGTCCCAACTATGTACACCTTTATGTTTTCCGCGATACAAGAGATCGTCCATTGTAAAAACTTTCATCGCTTCCTCCTGATTTAAAGACCGTAGCTCGAAGTGAGTTTAACGCACTCAGTCCAACGTAAAACCTTGGCTTTTAGGTATTGCAAAGATGTGAGGCAATATGTGTGTAACAGTCAAAGTATGGGATATAAACGCTCACTTCGTGGCTGAAATATCTATTGATAAGCTTGATAAATTACGTTGCTAAATTGAATACTCCCATATCAGAATGCTGGCGCGAAGTATGCTATGGTGCGGCTGTAAGTGAAATGAGGGAAACATGAACCGATACCGTCAACTGGCTGAGCTGTTCAAAACGCAGATTCAGCAAAATACATGGAGAGCAGGGGAAAAGCTGCCATCAGTGCGTGTAACAAGCCGAAACCATTCTGTCAGCGCAGGTACGGTATTACAAGCTTATCAGCTGCTCGAAGCACAAGGTTGGGTCGCAGCGAAACCTCAGTCTGGATACTTTGTGACTGCGGAGTTGGACCGCTTCGAACCGAGTTCTCCAGCCACTTCCGTTTATCGCTCCAGCATCAACGATGAACTTTACGACTACCTCAAAAATCAGGCCTCATCGAATGCGGTGAAGTTTGGCTCCGCGTTTCCAGACCCAGCATTGTTCCCATTAGAAGCGCTAAACCGCAACCTAGCCAGCTCAGGCAGGAAGATGGGGGCAGAGACGTTATTGGATAACTTGCCGCCGGGCTGTGAGTCTCTACGCCGTTTGATTGCTCAACGGTACATCCAACAAGGTATGGTGTTTACCCATGATGATGTTGTCGTTACTTCTGGCGCATTAGAAGCGTTGAATTTGAGCCTTCAGGCCGTGACCCAGCCTGGAGATACTGTTGTAGTTGAATCACCGACGTTTTATGGCGCACTTCAAGCGATTGAACGTTTAGGTCTAAAGGCGATAGAAATAACGGTGGATCCGTTAACTGGACATTCAGTGGATCAAATTGAAGCGACTTTTGCCGACAATGATGTTCGCGCATGTTGGTTAATGACTAACTTTCACAATCCAACAGGAACCTTATTAAGTGACGGGCAGAAGCAACGTATCGTCGAACTGGCTGATAAATACGATGTGTACTTGATCGAAGATGATGTGTATTCAGAGCTTTATTTTTCTGAAAAAAAGCCAAGCTCACTTAAAGCTTTTGATACACAAGAACGCGTGTTGCATTGTGGATCATTTTCAAAAAGCCTTTGCCCTGGCTATAGGCTGGGCTGGGTGGTAAACAAACGCTTCAATGAGCAACTTCAAAAGCTGCAACTTATCTCGACGTTGTCAGGCAGTGCACCAATCCAGCAGGGTATCGCGCATTACTTACAAAACGATAGTTATGATAGCCATCTTAGAAAACTGCGAAAGAATCTTGAGCAGCGGCAATTGGCGTTTATTGAACTGGTTGATAAGTACTTTCCCCAATCGATTCGTTACACGCAACCGGAAGGCGGCTATTTTCTTTGGATAGAACTGCCGAAAACAAAGTGCGGAAAAGCGATTTATCAAAAGTTATTGGAAGCGAACATCACTGTAGCATTTGGTCAGTTGTTTTCTGTCGCTCCAAATTATGAGAACTACCTGAGGCTTAATACATCGTTACCTGTAAATGATGAATTAGAACAAGCCGTGAAGACGGTCGGAGAATTACTTCATTAGCCAACTGTTTACCTGTTTTTTGCTCAAACTGTATCAGTGGACGATACCGAAGCTGTGTTTCAATCATGGGCAGACAACCATTTAGGTTAGGAGCCGTAATGAAAAAGCAGTTGGTAAAGCATGAACTTAGGTTGATGGGTGTTGCTATTTTTAGCGCATTTTTGTTGGTGTTTGCACACTTGATATTGGCGAAATCTTTCTCTCATATGGTTTGGACGGAATACACTGCTGCCGTTATCCCATTTGTGATGTTTGGCTTGTGTGTGGTTGGAGTAAAATACGCAGCGCGAGCAGATGAGGATGACGATGAAAATAACAACTAGAGTGCATACACCGGTTGCTAGAAAATCATTCGTACAAAATAAAAGACCTCCACATGGGAGGTCTTTTTAATTCAATATCACTAAAAAGTGATTAGAAGTTCGCAGAGCGAGGAGTACGTGGGAATGGGATCACGTCACGAACGTTGCCCATACCAGTGACGTAAGATACTAGGCGCTCAAAGCCTAGACCGAAGCCTGCGTGTGGCACTGTACCGTATTTACGTAGGTCGCGGTACCAGCTCATGTGTTCAGGATCGATACCCACTTCACGCATACGTGCATCTAGAATGTCTAGGCGCTCTTCACGCTGAGAACCACCGATGATTTCGCCGATGCCCGGTGCTAGAACGTCCATCGCTGCAACTGTTTTACCGTCATCGTTAGCACGCATGTAGAATGCTTTAATGTCTTTCGGGTAGTTCTTAACGATTACAGGTGCTTTGAAGTGTTCTTCAGCAAGGAAACGCTCGTGCTCAGAAGACATATCGATACCCCATTCAACTGGGAATTCGAACTCACGACCTGAATCAAGAAGGATCTGGATTGCGTCAGTGTAGTCAACCTGCGCGAAGTCAGAAGAAACGAACTGCTCTAGACGAGTGATTGCTTCTTTGTCGATGCGTTGAGCGAAGAACTCAAGGTCATCGCGACACTCTGCAAGCACTGCTTTAAACACGTACTTGAGCATGTCTTCAGCCAGTTTCGCTACATCATCCAGTTCTGCGAACGCAACTTCAGGCTCAACCATCCAGAACTCTGCTAGGTGGCGGCTTGTATTTGAGTTTTCAGCACGGAAAGTAGGGCCGAAAGTGTAAACTTTGCTTAGCGCACAAGCGTAAGCTTCTGCGTTTAGCTGACCAGATACGGTTAGGAACGTCTCTTTACCGAAGAAGTCTTCGTTGTAGTCCACTTTACCAGCGTCAGTGCGAGGAAGGTTTTCCATGTCTAGCGTAGATACACGGAACATTTCACCAGCGCCTTCAGCATCTGAAGCCGTGATCAACGGCGCAGATACCCAGAAGTAACCTTGCTCGTGGTAGAAGCGGTGGATTGCTTGAGATAGGCAGTTACGTACACGTGCTACTGCACCGATTACGTTTGTGCGCGGACGTAGGTGCGCAACTTCACGTAGGTACTCGATAGAGTGACGAGTTTTTGCCATTGGGTAAGTTTCAGCATCTTCAACCCAACCAACCACTTTAACGTCAGTGGCAGCAAGTTCGAAGTCTTGACCCTTTGCAGGAGATTCAACAATCTTACCAGTTACTTCAACAGAGCAGCCAGTCGTTAGCTTTAATACTTCGTCTTCGTAATTATTAAGATTATTTGGGACCACGGCCTGAATCGGGTCGAAACAAGAGCCGTCATATATGGCAAGGAAAGAGATTCCAGCTTTGGAATCACGACGTGAACGGATCCAGCCACGAACAGTCACTTCGCTGTCTACTGCTAGCTGACCTTTCAATACGTCTGATACAGGCGCGTAAGTCATGTTTTCAATATTCTCCATTGAGGTAAAAATTCAACTCAACGCTTACTTAAAGTACTTGTCTGATAACATTTTTGTTCAAAAAACAAGCTAAGCGCTGAGTTGGGTAGCATTTTACAGATTCAACGAGACATATTACCTGTCAATTCGCTCGCATCAACCTTTATATTCGTTTTGATGGGGAGAATCTCTCTATTTATTCACTCTTTTGTGCTCTGAAAGTGTGAATTGGTTTAGTAATTGCTCTAAACGTTCGGATAGATGCTCTAAATCAACACTAATATCACGCGTGTGCGATGCTGATTGCGATGTGTCGTTAGCATGCAGTGTAATCACATCTATTTTAGATTGAATATGCTGACTTACATCAGATGTGGTTTGCGTCTGGTTTTGGATATCTTCTGCATGTTTGAGAACTTGGCGCATCTCGTCAACAACGTTATGCATTGTGGCTGATAGTGCCTCGACATCGACAGAGCGTTGATGAGCAAACTGGCAGACGGTATCAACAGAAGTTAATGACTCTTCACTTCCTTGCTGGAATTGAGAAATGATATGTTCAATATTACCAGTGGCTTCAGCCGTCCTAGAAGCCAGGTTACGCACTTCTTCCGCGACGACCGCAAAACCGCGTCCTTGCTCTCCGGCACGGGCGGCTTCAATAGCAGCATTCAACGCGAGCAGATTGGTTTGTTCTGCAATACCCTCAATAACCACAAGAATGGACGACACTTCTTCGGTTCTTTGGTTTAGAGAGCTGATTTTTTCCCGTACAGTATCAATGTTACTCACTAGTTGTTTGATGTCTTCACTTACATTGTGTGCTTGGCTTGCACTATGAGTGGCGACATCAACGGTGTGATTGACCAAAACAGTAGCGTTGTTAGTCGAGTCCTCAACCGCAGTTTGTTGCTGCAACATATCGGTGATATTACTTTGTACTTCGTTGGTCTCTAGCTGTTGGTTATTGGCCGCTTTATCTGTGGACTGCGCGACAGCAGTTAGTTTGCTCGCGGAGTCGGCAAGTGAGTGAGAGGTGTCTTGCACACTTTCTAAGCTTTCGGAGACCGTATCCATGAATGAATTGATTGCAGTAGAAAGTTGGCCCACTTCATCCTGTTGGTGATGCATAAGTCGTTGAGATAGATCTTTGCTATGGCTCACATTCGACATGAATTTCGACGTTCTTTGAATTGGTCGTACAATGATTTTCTGAATCAAACTCATCGTTATGATGAAGCCCACAAATGCGATTACGGCCATTATTCCCATCGCAAACATTGCCTGTTTACTGATCATTGAATTGACATGATTCATGTTGTATTCCAAGCGAATCGCGCCCAACACTTCTCCTGCTGGTGCAACGTGGCAAGAAACGCAGTTGGTGCCACGGTAATTTTCGCTCGATTTCATTGGTAGTGCGACTACTAACCCTTTGCCCCAATCGGCTGAGATTGGTTCAATCACCAGTTCACCATTCAACGCTCGTTGATCAATATCATCGACAGGCTGCTGGTTTTGTTGCCCAGGTCCGTAAAGTTTGGTCACAGTATCAGCTCGCAACACGCGAACTGCTTCAATGCCTTCTTGGGCCAGGGCCTTTTGACGTAAGGTTTCTTTTTGCGACATGGTGCCCGTAAGCATCATCATATTTAGGCTATCGAAATAATTACTAGCCTTATCATGGAGTTGTTCACTAAGAACATCATTGATTAAGGTTTTTTGTTGATGGTATTGGTAAGCCGTAGAGGCAGCTAGAACGCAGCTGAAGACAGCAATTAACGCCAGTAAGAGCTTAAAAGTGATAGTTGAGCGCATAAATTTATAAGTGTAATTGGAACGAACTGCACAATATTAATGTGCACAAATGCGCACTGCGAACAACGAAATGAATGATTGTGACCCCACACATGTTGGGGATATGTAATTGTGATGTGAGTGCTGTGTAATCAAATGTTTGGCGCGTGACAGAAATACGGCGCTTTGGTGTGAGTGATAGCAAAGAGGCCAGGAACCAGCGGAAGTTTTTGCTACGCTTGTATGGGGTAACGCTTGTCTCTTGGCAGCGAATTCCTTAGTATTGCCTGTCTTTTTAAAGCCTGAGAATCAAGATGAAAACAGAATTATACAAAGAGTTTATGTTCGAAGCAGCACACCATTTGCCACACGTACCAGAAGGTCACAAGTGTGGTCGTTTGCACGGACACTCTTTCCTTGTTCGTCTTTATGTAGAAGGTGAAGTTGATCCACATACAGGTTGGGTAGTGGATTTTGCAGAGATCAAAGCTGCATTTAAACCAATTTACAATCGCTTAGACCATTACTACCTAAACGACATTGAAGGGTTAGAGAACCCGACTAGCGAAGTGTTAGCAAAATGGATTTGGCAGCAGCTTAAGCCAAGCTTACCACTGCTAAGTAAAGTCGAAATCAAAGAAACGTGCACAGCGGGTTGTATTTACAAAGGCGAATAAGTCACTTTCTATTGAGCATTAAACAAAGGCAAGCGAGAAGCTTGCCTTTGTTGTGTCTGAATGGCCCAATTTTGATTATGCTTCACCAGCTAGCTTAATGGGTGTCGTAGAATCCATTCTTTTTCATTATCACCCAATGTTGTTTCCTCTGTATTAATGAATCCGCACGCATCAAGAAAACTGATAGCGTATTGCTGACTTTGTGGGACAGTGGCGCAAAGAGAGGTGCTTTTAGGGTTAATGGTATACGCATAAAGGAACAGTTTACGCAATGCCTCACTCCCAACCCTTTGACGTTGGAAACGTTGATCAATCATCAAGTATTTAAGCTCCAGTTCGTATCGTTTAGCAAACGGCGCATGTTGGGAGAAACCTTTATCGATAACAAGATAGCCTACTAATAGGTCATCAGAATAAATCGTAAAGAACGCCTCTGACTTACTGCGTTTTTGGTAAGCCATTTCAAACGGTGTAAAAAATCCTTTTTGCTCTTCTTGCACATCCAATTGCATCAAACTTGAAAAATCTTTCAGTTTGGTGGGTTTAATCGCAATCATCGCTCAATCACAAATTGGCGGCATACCGTTATGCCACCACGAGTTTTTATAGAGTATTAAATCTATTTTAAGTAACTAACCGAGTGAAGAAAAGCTAGCAATGAAGAGGGTAATAATAACCTTGGTGAATATAGGCGCCCAATGTTGTGAGTAAGTGAGCACTGTCTGCCGTTTCTACGCCTTCAACAATGACCGTGCAGCGATACGTATTGCCCATAGCAATTAACTGACGCAAGGTTTCTATCTTTTTATCATCAGATTTTAGGCCAATAACAAATTCTCGGTCGATTTTGAGGTAGTCAGGATTCAGCTTGCTGATAAGCGCCACATTATTATTGCCGGTGCCAAAGTCATCAATACTGATTTTACAATCCAGTGCTTTTAGTTTCGCGACATTGCCATAAATCTCAGAGGTATAATACATCGATGCATTTTCTGTGATTTCGATTGTCAGCAAACGGCAATCCCGATTAGATAGCTCTCTATATAGGATTGAAAAGTTACGCCCTCGCAGCAAAGAAGGACAAACGTTAATGCTGATAGGGATGGGCAACGCTTTTTGTTTGGTGTAGATGGAATCAATCACCAGTAAGGTATGAGTTAGCAGCAATCCATTGCGGATCAGTGTTTCAATAAACCGTTGCGTATTTTTTACCTTAAACCGGGAGAGCGCTTCGTAGTGCACAATCTTTTGTGCCGAAGTGTTATAAATCGGTTCCAGTTTTATTTTGAATTGTCGAATTGCGCACAAGTAAGCCATAAAGGCTTGTAGGGAGCGGTGACGCAGTATAATGAGAAAAAGTAAGCTCAGTAGAATGATACTTTGAAACGGTCCAGAGATGTAATACACCTCTTTATAGCCACTATTCTTTACGTGATAATTGAAAAAGCGTTCATTGGTGTTACCAATCTCTAACGACGTTCCGGTATTCGTTGATAGCTTCATACCGGAAAGAAAAAAACGTGAAATATGATTTTCAACATTGTCGGATAAGTTAATGTTTTTAACACGAACCAAAACAGTTGCGTTATTTAAGTCAAATGATTGGGTCGTGTAATTGTTATTGTTACTCCACTCTTCAAAGGCTTTTTTGCTGACAGGGACAACGGTTTCTGGAGTGACTAAGCATCGAATATTGAAACGATCTAGCATCATGCTCGATTCCACCAACTTCACATTATCAAATAGTGACTTCAGTTCGCTTTCATTAGCAAAGCAACTCCTGCGGGAAAGGTTCTCTGCAATTTCGAAGGCGTTATCCAGATAATTATGTTTAACGATGCTGTTTATCGCGTAGTAACAGATAGCAAAGAAAATGATCGCAGTGATCAACACAACCCACATTGCTTCTGAATAGATCTTTTTATTACGCAGGCAAATACGAAGCGCTTTGCGAAGACTATTGGTTGTGTATTGATTGATCTTCTGTTGATGTTCGATGCCATTCTGATGGTTGTTTTGCATAGTAAAAGGGATGAAGTATCCGGTCCGGTGAATGTTTTCGATAATGTTTTTGTTAGTGGTTAAATGTTCTTCCGTGAGCTTGCGAAATTTCTTTCTTAGAGCGGCCACCGCGTTTTTAAAGCCATTTTCAGGCAGTGTCATTTTGTATTGTTGAGTGATTTTGCTTTCTATTAACCGCTGACTAATCGGCGTATTTAAACTGCCGTATGTGGCGATAGTTGACAGAATGGCGTACTCATTTGGGTTGACAGGAATGGAGTGGTGGAGTGACTGATTGAGCTCTAGAGATATTTCGTTTTCGGACAAGCAAACGCAGATTTGGTTTCCAATTTCAAACCTAATCATGTGTTGATGTGCTCCAAGTTTAATTTTTGGCTACGTTATCAATAAAGCTAGGGAAGAGATGTGATTTTTTACTGAGATATCCATAATATTTGGATATATTCAACGTTTTAGGTTTTTTTTACTTGTCCTGATAACGTATTTTTCTGGGTTTTTTAGGTATAAAAAAACCCGAGCATAAACTCGGGTTTTGATTGGTATTCAGAAAGGCGTGTTAGCAAATCACTTTGATTGCTAGACCACCTTGAGATGTTTCGCGGTATTTTGCGTTCATGTCTTTACCTGTTTCTAGCATGGTTTCGATAACCTTATCTAGAGAAACAGTTGGAGCTGAAGAGCGACGTAGTGCCATACGAGTAGAGTTGATTGCTTTTACTGCCGCAATACCGTTACGCTCGATACATGGAACCTGAACCTGACCTGCAACTGGGTCACACGTTAGACCTAAGTTGTGCTCCATTGCGATTTCTGCTGCCATACATACTTGCTCTGGGCTACCACCCATAAGCTCAGCAAGGCCTGCTGCTGCCATAGAACATGCCACGCCAACTTCACCCTGACAGCCAACCTCTGCACCAGAGATCGACGCGTTACGCTTGTAAAGACCACCGATTGCGCCAGAAGCTGCAAAGTAACGGATGTAATCTTTTTCAGTCACAGTTTGGATGAACTTATCGTAGTAAGCCAGTACCGCAGGGATGATGCCACACGCACCGTTAGTTGGTGCTGTAACAACGCGGCCACCTGCTGCGTTCTCTTCGTTTACTGCGAAAGCAAACATGTTTACCCAATCAACAACAGACATTGGGTCGTTTGTTGTCTTTTCTGAAGTAAGTAGCTGCTGGCGAAGTGCTGCTGCACGGCGAGGCACACGCAGTGGACCAGGCAAAATACCTTCTTCATTCATACCGCGATCCATACACTCGCGCATTGTGCGCCAGATGTTTGCGAAATAAGTACGAGTTTCTTCATCTGAATGAAGCGCATGCTCATTCTTCATGGTTAGTGCGCTGATGGACAATCCACTTTCGTGGCATTGGTTAACCAGTTCCTCTGCCGTTGTAAACGGGTAAGGTACTTTTACTGGGTTTTCAGCTTCTTTACCGAAATTTTCTTCATCAACGATGAAACCACCGCCGATAGAGTAGTAAGTTTTTGAGTACGCCTTTTCGTCATCAATCCAAGCGTGGATCTGCATGCCGTTTTCGTGTAGCTCTAGGTTTGTTTTGTGGAAGTTCATTCCACCTTCACGTGGGAACGATACTGTGTGACAGTGCATGCCAACAGGAAGGCGTTCAGTTTCTTCTACACGAGCGATAAAGCCCGGGATAGAATCGATATCAACTTTCTCAGGAGTGTTGCCTGCAAGACCCATGATGATAGCAATATCTGTGTGGTGACCTTTCCCTGTCAGTGATAGTGATCCATAAACGTCAACGGTGATTTTAGTGATGTCGCGCAGTTTTCCCATTGCACGAAGATCATCAATAAACTCTTTACCCGCTTTCATTGGGCCTACAGTGTGTGAGCTTGAAGGTCCAACACCGATTTTATAGATATCAAAAACACTAATCATATCGATTACCTCAGAAGAAAGCCTCCCAAGGGGAGTTGGGAGGCTTAATTTTATCGTTATATTTTTGGATTAATCATACTGCAACGGGCAGAGATGATTAAAGAGCGCCGTAGATTACAGAACTAATTGCAGCAAGACCACAGATTGCTGTGAAAATTTGCACAGGTGCTGAAGTTTTGTACTTAGCCATCGCAGGAACTTTTTGCATTGCGAAGATTGGCATCAAGAATAGGATTGCCGCAATCATCGGTGCACCCATTGTTTCAATCATACCTAGGATGCTTGGGTTAACGATAGCAACGATCCAAGTTGTGATTACAATGAAGATTAGAGACATCTTCTCGATCTTGCTTACTGGTGATTTTGAACGAGATTTCACTAGACCAACTAGACCTTCGTGCGCACCTAAGAAGTGGCCAAAGTAGCTAGAGGTGATCGCTGCGAAAGCAACCAATGGACCCATGTAAGAGATCAGTGGAGATTCATGCACGTTTGCTAGGTAAGAAAGAACAGAGATGTTTTGCTCTTGCGCTGTTGCTAGTTGCTCTGGAGACAGAGAAAGTACAACAGAGAAAACGAAGAACATAACAAAGCCCATCAGCATCATTGCTGCGCCACCAGTGATAGCGTCAGTTTTCTTAACTGCGTCATCACCGTATACACGACGTTGCTCTTTAGAGAACTGAGAAATGATTGGGCTGTGGTTGAAAGAGAACACAATAACAGGGATTGCTAGCCATACGATAGCTGGCATTGCACCCCAGTCAGGCGACACTTCCATCATTGAAGTGTTCCAACCAGGAATTAGGTATACAGACAATGCTAGTAGGATGAACACGAGAGGGTAAACCATTGCTGAAGTTGCTTTCAGCATAAGCTCTTTACCGAATACTACACCTGCTGTCATTGCAGCAATAAGCGTACCAGAAAGTAGCCAGCGAGGAATAGATTCCATGCCCATTTGGTTAACTAGGAAAGAGTCAACTGTGTTTGTGATACCAACACCGTAGATAAGTACGATTGGGTAGATAGCGAAGAAGTAAGCGAACGTAATAAGGTTTGCGCCAGTCTTACCAAAGTGCTCTTCTACTGTGTCGGTGATGTCCGCTTCAGGGTTTTTCGCAGAAAGAACGAAACGAGCTAAAGATTTGTGTGCGAACCAAGTCATTGGTGCTGCAATTAGGGCTAGGATTACTAATGGCCAGAAGCCACCTGCACCTGCTTTAATAGGAAGGAACAGTACACCTGCACCTACTGCCGTACCAAAAAGGGACAGACACCAGGTAAAGTCTTTGTAAGAAAACTTACTAGACGATTGTGCGGTAGAAACCGCAGAAGTAGTTGTATTCATTTTTTAGTTACTCATTTTGGGAACAGGAAATAAGTCGGGAGTAATTTTGCAAGATTTTACACTAGGAAAATTAGATCTAAATCATTTATTGCTTACGCTTATTGAATGATATGTCAAAAACCTGCTTTTTATCACGAAAATGATGTGCTACTCGTGATTTCTGCTAATGAGTAAAATTAGAAAAACTTATCAATAGGGCTGTTTGTATAAATTTATTTCACCGCAAGCGTTTGCGGTGAAAATGGAAAATTAATCTAATGTGAATGAATGTTTATGAAGCAACGTTTTATTAATATTGATGCGCATAATGATCGCGCCTATAAAAGCACCGATATCAACAACTGTTTAATGTGAAATAATATGTTTTTGCATTGATTCGATAATTTGTGCCGTCATGCCCCAGATGAAATGCTGTCTATATGGGATAGCAAATACACGATGACTGCTTCTTTTTAGGTCAAATTTGGTGCTATACAATTTTTTGGGGTTCAGAATATGGTTGGCAGGAACCTCAAAAACTGACTCTACTTCATTTGGGTCAATATGCGTTTTATATTCCGGAGAAACAAAAGCCAAAAAAGGTGTCACATTAAACTGACTAATCGTTGGTAGTGTAGGCAGTTGACCAAACACATGAATATGCTCATCTTCTATCCCAACTTCTTCTTTGGTTTCTCTTAAAGCGGTATTCACGAGCTGAATATCTTCCTGCTCATATTTGCCACCGGGAAAGCTGATTTGTCCCGGATGATGGCGTAAGTGGGCTGCACGCTTAGTCAGAATGACTTGTAACCCGTCATCGCGTTCCACAAAACCGATTAAGACTGCCGCATCTCTCAGGGACTTTTCTTTCATCCATTTCAGTCGTGCAAGGGACTCTTTGTGGTAGCCCGTTGGAAGCCGAAATTGAAAGTTCTGTAGTAAATGAGTTTTGTCGATAACCAAACTGAGTCCTTATTTATCGTGCCTAACCATTATTTATTATACTCAAAGACGGCAAAGCGTATGGCGTTATCGTTACTGGTTACCAAATAAAGCATTCGCATTAAAACACTCGCCAGCACTTTCCCTCTTTGTGTCGTGTGTCTCACTCTACTTGAACATATTAATTTGAAACTTATAAGGTTATACACCATTCTTTATTTTAGGACGTCACTATAGGGCAAGTATTGGCCAATGAAAGGGATTATTTTCACCGAGTTCATGGAGTTAGTGGAAGAGAAATTCGGTCTTGATGTGTTAGACCAAGTTCTCGATCTTTCTAACGATGAAGGTGTTTACACCGCTGTTGGTAGTTACGATCACAAAGACTTAGTTAAGTTGATCGTGAATCTCAGTAAAGTATCTGGTGTTCCCCCCGAGCAACTGCAAGAGGTGTTTGGAGAGTGCGTCTTTTTGAATTTACTTCGCTCTATTCCTAGTCACGCCAGTTTGCAACAGTGTGAAACGACGTTTCAATTTGTTCGCCATGTTGAAGATTTTATTCATGTCGAAGTTAAGAAGCTCTATCCTGATGCTAACCCTCCGCAATTTGATTTCATTAGTGAAAACCAATCCCAATTGGTATTTGACTACCACAGCGCAAGATGTATGTCTCACGTATGCTTAGGATTGATAAAAGGTTGTGCTGCACATTTTGGTGAGGTAGTTCATATCAAACATCAAAACCAGTCAGAAGATGGCAGCAAAGTACGTTTTTGGTTAGAGGCTCAATAAGAACGATATGACGGGAAGTTCCTCATTAGAAAGGAAACTCAAACGAGAAGTTGCATCAAGAAAAGCAGCTGAGCAGCTGTTGGAACAGAAAAGCTTAGAGTTATATGAATCCAACCAGCAACTCAGTGTTGCATTGAAAAAGCTGGAGCTGAAATCTAAAAAGGATCTGCGTAAGTTTGAGTTTGAAGAGCAAATTGATGCCACGTTGATTAAGTTCGGTCGTACTTTTTTATCGAGCACGTTCGATGAAGCAATGATAGCGAGCTTTATTGAGCAGCTCACTTCTAACTCGATCATTTCTGCGGCTTACTTGTTTCTTGACGCTACAAAGCTGAGCTCATTACGTCGTCATCACTTTGGTCACTTACAGCTTCGTCATAACAACGAGATTTTCACCACTCCTAATTGGCAGGGAGAGAATTTGCATTTGCCAGTTATCATTGATGGGGAAACGGTTGGGGAGTTGATTTTCTCTGTGTTGCAAGATCAAATCGATCAGTCTTTTATTTCCAAACAGATGGAGCTCGTGTCTGACTTAGTTCATGGTGTTATTGGTCGACACTTAAGTTTAGAGCGAGAGGTCGAGCTGAGAAAGCGGGCTGAGGAATCAGAAAAAGCGACGAAGGAGTTTGTCGCCATGATTAACCATGAGCTGCGAACTCCTCTCAATGGCGTATTGGGTAGTGCGGAGTTATTGAGTCGAACCCAATTAGAAGAAGAGCAGCGTCAATACTTGAGCAATTTGACTCAATCAGGGGACTTATTGAGAGTTATCATTAATGATCTTCTTGATTTCAGTAAGATGAATGCCGGTATGATGGAAATCATACATAAAGTTTTTGCCTGGGAGGAGCTTGAAAAAGCCATCATGGGTGTATTTGCCGCTAAGGCTGCGGAAAAACGTATCCATTTCTCTATCGACAAAAAGCTGGGGATCCCGGAATTTTTAGTCGGTGACTTAGAGCGCATTACACAAATTTTGGTTAACTTGGTGGGAAACGCGATTAAGTTTACTCACTTGGGTGGTGTCGTGTTACGTGTGGAATGGCTTAACGGCACGGCTTATTTTGAGGTTGAAGACACTGGTATTGGCATCCCAATAAAAGCACAGCCGTCACTATTTGATCCATTTGTCCAAGTTGATCGCTCGGCGAAACGCAGCTTTGAAGGTTCAGGTTTAGGTCTCGCGATTTGTAAAAATCTCGTGGATTTGATGCAAGGTCAAATTAGCTTTGAGAGTGAAGAGCGCAAAGGGACAACTTTTAAAGTTGCTATTCCTCTTGAGGAAGGGCAAGCACAAGGCACAGCAGAGGGGGAATTGGTCACCATAGAGCGAAGCGATTTAGCAGGACGCTCAATATTAGTGGTTGATGACATCAGAATGAATCAAGTCATTGTTACTCAAATGCTGAAAAAACTCGACATTACACCTGATTTAAAAGCCAACGGCAAAGAAGCATTAGAAGCGGTGAAAAGTAAAGACTACGAACTGATATTCATGGACTGCCGAATGCCTGAAATGGATGGTTATGAGGCGACGATGTATCTGAGAGAGCGTGGCTTTACTCATCCTATTATTGCATTAACCGCTGGCACTACCATCGAAGAGCGTCAAAAGTGTATTGATTCAGGCATGGACGACATCCTCACTAAGCCGTACACCGCAACCGATATTGAACAGATTATGTGTAAGTGGCTTGAGCAGTAGACGCTTCCTTTTAAAAAAGAATTTTTGTTGGCCAACGGCTAAAAGCTAAAGTACATGATAATGCCGATCATTTAACGATGTTTTTTGGGTCATTCTAGCGAGCCTTGGCGAGACTAAGAATCTAGTAGCAGCACGATGAGCGGGTAATGAAACAAATTTGACCACAAAGTGCTTGAATAGAAGAACCTGTATCACGCTCCTTCGTCGCTGTGCAGGGTGATGAGATACAGAAATATGCCACTCGCTGTTAAACGAGCGGCATTATCCGTTCTAGAGGCGTTTTAGATTGTTTTCGTCACTAGCATTAAGCGACGTTGTCCGCGGTTGAAATCTACGATTGCAGCGCTGGCAAAATCTTTGAAAGCTTATCCAACGTTTCTTGATACTCAGAGGCGCAATCGCTATCTGCCACGACGCCGCCGCCAGCCCAAGCGTAAAGTTTGTTTTTTTCCGCTACAAGAGTTCGGATAGTAATGCTGGTGTCCATACGACCATGGCGTGAAATGTAGCCAATACTGCCGCAATACGCGCTGCGTCGATGCGGCTCCAGTTCTTCAATAATCTGCATTGCGCGAACTTTAGGTGCTCCCGTAATTGAACCGCCTGGAAAACACGCTCGCAGCAAATCCGCAGGAGCGTATTGTTCATCCAAATTTGCACGAATGGTGCTCACCAAATGATGCACGGCAGGGAAGCTTTCAATATCGAACAACTTTGGCACGTGAACGCTACCCGGTGATGCAACCCGACCAATATCATTACGCAGCAAATCGACAATCATCAGGTTTTCTGCCTGATCTTTTTCCGCTGTCTGCAAGTCATGGGCATTAGCGTTATCTTTCTTTGGATCTTCGCTGCGTGGGCGAGTACCTTTGATTGGTTTTGTTTCAATGACGCGATCTTTGAGCTCTAAAAAGCGCTCTGGAGAGATACTCAAAATCGAAGACTCAGGCATACGGATAAAAGCGGAAAATGGCGCTTGGTTGGCGGACTCTAATTTTAGATACGCTTGCCACTCACTGCCTTGATACGGTGCGTTAAAGCGTTGCGCCAAATTGATCTGATAACAGTCACCGCTCAACAAGTATTCTTGCACCTTGTCAAAGCGAGTGGCGTAGCTCTCTTTTGTCATGTTTGACTGCCAAGCACCAGACAAAGCGAAGTCAACGGTTTGTTCTGCTTTTTGCTCGTTTAACCATTGCCAAGCTTGCTCGATGTTCTGACCGACTAAGCATGCTTTTTTAAGCTTGTGGTCAACAACGACGGCCCATTCATACAGACCTACCGCCATATCCGGCGTGTTGAGATCTTTTTCTGCCACTTCTGGCATCGTTTCTACGCGGCGACCTAAATCGTAACTGAAGTAACCTAGCGCACCGCCGACAAAAGGCAAATCCAATTCTTTATTTAACTCTACGTGAGGAAGCCACTGTTCTTGCATCTGATGAAGCAGCGCAAATGGGTCATCTTGAGTTGAATAGGCATTCGATGGCGTTTCAACTTGTGTGTTGTCGGCAGTGGTTTCTAACGTTGCAATTGGGTTGGCAACCAATACATCGAAGCGGCTATCGATATGCGTTTTTGATGCAGAACGCAGCAACATCGCCCAAGGCTGGTGTTGAATGCGAGAAAAAAGGTGAAGAGCAAACTCTGGTGCGTATTCCAGCGCTTTAAAATCAATGAATTGATTGTCCATGTTGTTCATTTGTGTAATTTGTGACAAAGAGATCGTTCACTGCATGGCATGTCATGGGCAGCAAGAGTATCATATTCCTCTGTGTAGCCAAACTCCCTCTATTCATAGGGTTTTGAGATGGTTTACAAGTAGGCAACTTCAGCGTTTCGTGTGTCGATATCAGCCGTTCGACAATTGTTTATAAAAAACGAAGCTCAAAAGAGCAATAAGCTCAACAAACACGATTGAAGCCAAGCCAATAATGGAAGCATAACTATAACGAGGCATGTAATGACGGTAATACGCAAGCAGGATGTGATCAGCAGTGTCGCTGATGCGCTACAGTATATTTCTTACTACCACCCGCTAGACTTTGTTCAAGCTCTTGAAAAAGCCTATCACCGCGAAGAGAGCCAAGCCGCTAAAGACGCGATTGCTCAGATCTTAATTAACTCTCGAATGTCCGCAGAAGGTCACCGTCCAATTTGTCAGGATACTGGTATTGTGACGTGCTTCGTCAACATCGGTATGGGCGTGCAATGGGATTCGACCGACATGACGGTTCAGCAGATGGTAGATGAAGGTGTTCGACAAGCGTACACGAACCCTGATAACCCGTTGCGTGCGTCAGTACTTATGGACCCTGCTGGTAAACGTATTAATACCAAAGACAACACGCCTGCCGTCGTACATATCAACATGGTTCCGGGCGATAAAGTTGAAATTCAGATCGCTGCGAAGGGCGGCGGTAGCGAAAACAAAACTAAGATGGTGATGCTAAACCCATCTGACGATATTGCTGAGTGGGTAGAAAAAACGCTACCAACAATGGGGGCGGGCTGGTGTCCTCCTGGCATGCTTGGCATTGGTATCGGCGGTACGGCTGAAAAAGCAGCGGTATTGGCAAAAGAATCTCTAATGGAACACATCGATATTCAAGAGCTTATTGACCGTGGCCCACAAAACGCAGAAGAAGAGCTTCGTTTGGATATCTTCAATCGCGTGAACAAACTTGGTATCGGTGCGCAAGGTCTTGGCGGTTTGACGACTGTTGTCGACGTTAAAATCAAAACTGCGCCAACGCACGCGGCTTCTAAGCCTGTTTGTTTGATCCCGAACTGTGCGGCGACTCGTCACGTACACTTCACGCTTGATGGTAGCGGCCCAGCAGAGCTAACACCACCTAAACTAGAAGATTGGCCAGACATTACTTGGGAAGCGGGCGAAAATACGCGTCGCGTAAACTTAGACACAATTACTAAAGAAGAAGTACAAGAGTGGAAGACAGGCGAAACGGTTCTTCTATCAGGTAAAATTCTGACTGGTCGTGATGCTGCGCATAAACGTATTCAAGGCATGCTAGATAACGGTGAAGGTCTACCTGAAGGCGTAGATCTAAACGGTAAGTTCATTTACTACGTAGGCCCTGTCGATGCAGTTGGTGATGAAGTCGTTGGTCCTGCTGGCCCAACAACATCTACGCGTATGGATAAATTCACCGACATGATGCTAGAAAAGACCGGCATCATGGGCATGATCGGTAAAGCTGAGCGTGGCTCTGCAACGGTTGAATCTATCAAGAATCACAAAGCGGTTTACCTAATGGCTGTCGGTGGCGCTGCGTACTTGGTGGCGAAAGCGATCAAGAAAGCTCGCGTTGTCGCATTTGAAGATTTAGGTATGGAAGCGATTTACGAATTTGAAGTTGAAGATATGCCAGTAACAGTGGCTGTCGACTCAAATGGTGTTAACGCGCACCAAATTGGTCCAGACACTTGGAAAGTGAAAATTCAAGAGATGGAAGCATAAGGCAAAGGGCAATCTTGCTGCGTCTCAGCAGAGAGAATGTGACAAGGTGCTGATTTACCTAGCAAACAATTGACAAAAGTGCAGCGAAACCTGCACTTTTTGTCTATATAATTAAGGATATAAACCTTTAGGCATAGCAATCAAACGTTATGCGAACAATAATTAGGAGACGGCATGCCTCGTTTTATTCAGATTCTACAAATTATTCTTGCTGTAGTGATAGGTGGCTTTGTTGGCTATGACTTGATTCTTCACGGTATCAGCATCTTTGATGAAAAGTACGTGACCATCACATGTGTGTTGTGGCTGATTTTAGAAATCGCTCTATTTGTTATCTATAAGTTGATCGAAGACGACTAGGCTTAAAGAAAGCGGGTTCCTGTTTAACATAGTAATCAGCGCATATAGAGTTACTAATGCTGTAGATTAAGTAAGCCTCTGAACCACTCAGGGGCTTTTCTTTTTTTAATACAGCATCAAGCCGGATGTTTTGTTCATCTTTTATTAAGGTATATAAAGTTAAACTCATAGAATTCGGGATAGAACAGTATTCGTAGCTCGAAATTCGAAGTCGCTGACAACGTTGTTTTAAAGTGGAGTAAGATAAAGAAGCGTAATGAAGAGAATAAAGAAAGAAGTTAATGACTTTATCAACAGAGGTATGGACTCTAATGTTCGAATTGCTGTCACCGGACTTTCTCGTGCCGGTAAGACGGCATTCATCACGTCATTAGTGAATCAGCTTCTTCATACTGCAACCCATGACAATTTGCCTCTTTTGACTGCGGCTAGAGATAAGCGCCTTATTGGGGCGAAACGTGAGCCTCAATCGAATATGATGGTGCCACGCTTTGCTTACGATGAGGCGATGAGCCAAATTCATGCGACTCCACCTCAGTGGCCAGTACAGACACGTGATGTGAGTGAGATTCGCTTAGCGCTCAAGTACAAACCAAATAAAACCACGAAAAAGCTGTTGAGTAAAACCGCAATTTTAAATGTTGATATTATCGACTATCCAGGAGAGTGGTTGCTCGACCTGCCTTTATTGGACATGGACTTTGCAACGTGGTCGCAAACTCAGTTTGATGCACTTAAAGGCCAGCGTGGCGATTTAGCCAAAGCTTGGCTTTCTGAACTGGAGAAAGTGGATCTCTTTACAGAAGTGAATGAGAAACTACTTGAGAAAGTTGCACACACATACACAGAGTACCTTCATTCTTGTAAAGACTCTGGCCTTCATTGGGTTCAGCCTGGCCGCTTTGTATTACCTGGTGAGCTAGCAGGCGCGCCGGTGCTACAGTTTTTTCCGTGTCGTGCTGATTCGGAAAGCAAAGCGCCCAAGGGCAGTAACTTAGCGATGCTAGAAGCCCGTTTTCAGGAATACCAACAAAAAGTAGTGAAAGCGTTTTATAAGCATCATTTTGCGACCTTCGATCGCCAGATTGTACTGGTGGATTGTTTGCAGCCTCTCAATGCTGGTGATGAAGCGTTTTACGACATGCGCCAAGCGCTAGAACAGATCATGCATAGCTTCCGTTATGGTCGTAGTAGCTTTTTGCGTCGTTTGTTCTCACCAAAAATCGACAAAGTGTTGTTTGCTGCTACAAAAGCGGATCATATCACGCCCGATCAGCACCCAAATTTGGTGTCTCTGCTCCAACAAATGGTGCATCCAGCATGGCAAACGGCAGCCTACGAGAATATTGAGATGAGCTGCATGAGTATCGCTTCCATCCAAGCAACCACGACGGGGTTTATTTCCTCTGGAGATAAGACCATCCCGGCGTTACAAGGAACAACATTGGGTGGTGAGCCGATGACTATGTTTCCCGGAGAGGTGCCGAAAAAGCTACCAAATGCAGCTTATTGGCAAAACAACGGGTTTGATTTTACGTCGTTTCGTCCGATGCCCTCACCGAATGATGAGCCAGTGAAGCACATACGCTTAGACAAAGCACTGGATTACCTGATTGGAGATAAATTGAAATGAGTGAGTTGAAGCAAAAACAAGTTTTCTCTGAAAAGGTAATGGAAAAAGATCAGCAATCGAATCAACCGGAATTGACGGCGCAGCAAACATTCGGCGAAAAAGAAACATTTGTACCAGTTGAAGTTAAAGAAGCGCACCAGGAGACCGAACAGGAATTGCAACTCGAGCATGTCATTCGTCCAAAATCGGGCAGAAAATGGCTTGCGACTGGCGCATTTGCAACTTTTGCTGGTCTGGTTGGCTGGCAAGCGGTGGACTCGGTTATAACCGCAATTCAGGCTTCTGATTGGCTGGCCTTAAGCTGGACGGGGTTTATTGCTGCGATCGCTTCGCTTGGTTTAGGAGCTATGGGTAAAGAGCTTTGGAAACTACGAAAACTACGAAATCATTTTAGTGTTCAAGAAGAAGCAGAAGCACTTGTTAATAGTGAGAGCGTTGGGAAAGGGAAAGCCTTTTGTGAAACCGTAGCAGAACAAAGTGGTGTGATGGCAGAGAATCCGGGCTTTGATCGTTGGCAGAACAGTATTAACCCTGCTCATAGTGACGCTGAAATTCTTGATATGTATGACTCGATGGTGGTGAGCCAACAAGACAAGTTGGCAACGAAAATCGTATCACAGCACGCAACCGAGTGTGCGGCCCTAGTTGCCGTGAGCCCTCTGGCTGCCGCTGATATGTTGCTGGTGGCGTGGAGAAATTTCAAAATGATCGACAACCTCTCCAAAGTATATGGGGTAGAGCTAGGTTATGCCTCTCGCATCAAGTTACTAAGAGCGGTATTTGTCAATATGGCGGCGGCTGGAGCCAGTGAGCTCGCTATTGATGCCAGTATGGATTTGATGTCGATGGATCTTGCTGGCAAAGTTTCTGCTCGTGCAGGGCAGGGGCTAGGTGTTGGTATTCTAACGGCACGTTTGGGCTTGAAAGCGATGACCTTATTGCGTCCACTACCCTGGTATCCTGACCGTCAGGTTAAGTTGGGCACCATACGCAAGGCAGTGGCGGCGAAAGTTGCATCAATTACGATGAAACCGTAACGAATATCAACTTTGATGGATAGGATTGCTTGACGCCATTCCAAGCATGATAGAAACTACTGTCAACTTTTCCTGACAGTTGTGAATTGGGATATTTTTAGTGCGTCTTGAAGTCTTATGTGAAGATCGACTCGGCTTGACCCGAGAACTGCTCGATATTTTAGCGTCTAAAAGCATCGACTTGCGTGGTATCGAAATCGATATTAGCGGTATTATCTATTTGAATTGCCCGGATATTGATTTTGATACGTTTAGTGAGCTGATGGCTGAAATCCGCCGTATTCCGGGGGTGAAAGACGTACGTAAAATCCAGTTTATGCCGATGGAGCGCCACAATACGGAGCTGCTCTCGTTAGTTGATAACTTGCCCGATCCGGTTTTTGCCATTGATCTTAAAGGTGCCGTAGACATGGCAAACATGTCTGCACTTTCATTGCTTGGCCTTCACAAGCAAGAAGTGATTGGTACTCAAATCGGTGCTTTGTTACCAAGTGTTCGTTTCTCTCGTTGGTCTGAAGGTGTTAATGGTCGAACGCGGGAAAACCTTGTGATTGATGGCTTGGACTATGTTCTAGAGTTGATGCCCGTTTATATCCGAGACGAAGCGCAAAACTCGACTCTAGCGAGTACTCTAATGACGATTCGCTCTAGTCAGCAAGTTGCCAGAATTGAAGAAGCACTACCGCTGCATAATCCTCTGGGTTTTGAGCACTTTGTTGGTATATCGAACCGTCATAAAGCACTAATGAACCAAGCTAAAAAGCTGTCTGTGCTTGACCAACCATTGTTGATTGAGGGCGAAACGGGGACTGGTAAAGAAATGCTTGCTAAAGCTTGCCACAGCCGTTCTAGCCGCGCGAGCAAGCCATTCCTAGTTTTGAGTTGTGCTTCGATGCCTGACGATGTAGCAGAAACCGAACTTTTTGGTCATGCGCCGGGTTCATTCAATCATGAACAAGGCCACAAAGGCATCTTTGAGCAAGCAAATGGCGGCACGGTATTTCTTGATGAAATCGGTGAAATGAGTTCGCACCTTCAAATCAAGCTGTTACGTTTTCTACAGGATGGTAATTTCCGTCGTGTCGGTGCAGAAGATGAGATGCATGTCGATGTTCGTATCATCGCTTCAACAAAACATAACCTTGCCGAGCTTTCTGAAGCAGGAATGTTCCGTGAAGATTTGTATTATCGTCTCAACGTACTTACGCTCAGCATTCCTCCGTTACGTAAGCGCTCAAACGACGTTGCACCATTGCTTGAGTTGTTTGTGGCGAAACATGCTCAACAGCTTGGGATTGATAAGCCAGAGTTTGATGATGGTCTAGTTGATGCCCTTGCAAATTATCAGTGGCCAGGAAACATGCGCCAGCTGGATAACATGGTTCTTCGAGCGCTCACGGAAATGGATGGTGATATACTAAACGCGGGTCACTTCAATTTACCTCAGCCTCAGTCAGTCGGCGCTGGTAGTGCAACGCTTAACATCGACGGTTCTTTGGATGAGATCATGCGTGATTATGAATCTCAAGTTCTGGAACGTTTGTATCAGTCATTCCCATCAAGCCGTAAGCTTGCTAAGCGCTTAAATGTATCGCATACCTCAATCGCTAACAAACTGCGTGATTACGGTATCCGTAAGAATTAATCGAATTGAACGAAAAGACGGAATTAATCATTTGTAATGGAAGATAACAGCTCATCTATCGCCGTTCATATGTTGGACGGTGACTTGCTTCTTCGTACCGCTGAAATCGGTGACGCAGATATGATTGCCGAATATTTTCAAGCGAACCGAGAATACCTGAAACCGTTTGAACCGAAACGTGAAGAGGCTTTTTTCTCAGTGAACGGTTGGTTGCAAAAGCTTATCAAGCTCAATGAGCTGCATCGAATGGGATTGGGGTATTATTGCCTTTTAGTCAGAGCCTCTTCGGGTGAAATGCTAGGTACGATATCCTTTAGTAGTTTGAGTCGTTTTCCTTTTTATTCTTGTAACGTCGGATATTCTCTCGCTGAAAAAGCGCAAGGGCATGGTTATATGCGTCGTGGATTAACCATGGCTTGCGACTACATGTTTAACGTTCAGAAACTGCATCGTATTCAAGCTGGCTACATGCCTCACAATAAACGCAGTGAATCTGTGCTAGAGCATGTAGGGTTCAACCGAGAAGGGTATGCAAAAGATTACCTTTTGATTAATGGTGAGTGGCAAGACCACGTTCTAACGTCGCTTATTAATCCGAATTGGCAGCAAGAAGGGCGATAGTATGGAACGATTGGAAAAGCAGTTAGCACTTGTAATCGAGCTCGATAAACTCAAAAGCATTTTGCGCCGAACTCGAGTTAAAAGTGCTGAAGGGCGCCTCGAAAATAGTGGTGAGCATAGTTGGCATGTCGCACTGATGGCAATATTGATGGAAGAGCATGCGAATGCACCTGTTGATATTTGCCGAGTGATGAAAATGTTATTGATACATGACGTAGTAGAGATCGACGCGGGCGATACCTTTGTTTATGATACTGCTGCGTCTCAAGAGCAAGCAGAAAAAGAAATTAGAGCTGCAGAGCGCTTGTTTGGTATGTTACCCAGCGATCAGGAGCAAGAGCTATTGGCGCTTTGGCATGAATTTGAAGCCGCGCAGACCGATGATGCTAAGTATGCAAAAGCACTCGAT
The DNA here is from genome assembly GCF_033337395.1 of Vibrio sp. YT-19(2023). NCBI lineage: Bacteria > Pseudomonadati > Pseudomonadota > Gammaproteobacteria > Vibrionales > Vibrionaceae > Vibrio > Vibrio sp. YT-19(2023). The sequence goes on from NZ_JAWOQN010000012.1 coordinate 137,397, forward strand.
CGGTTAATTCCAATGCTCTTGAACTACCATAATAATGGTCAGAGTTGGAAGGAACATGGTGTCTCACGCGAACAAGCACTTACCATTAATAAACGAATTGAATTTGGCTCTGTTACCTTATGGGACAAAGCGAAAGAGTTGATTGAAGAAGCCACAGAGAAAGGTTGGCTGAAATCGTAATAAAGGAGACTGAATGTCTTATTTGCCTTTGGACGAATACCAAAGAAAATGGATTTTTACGCATCAGTCGATGCCTGTGCCAGAAGAAGATTTGGCTTTTATTAAGCCGATGAGCCAAGCCCGCTCAGCACAATTTTGGAAAGAAAATATCAGTGCTCAAAGCCCTGATATGGATAGACTAAGTTCCCAAGACTGGCCAATGAACGAGGCGAATTGGTCTGAAACTGTGGATTGGATGGCTGCGTGGGAGTCGGATGATCCTGACATGCCAGCGGAAGCTGAGGCACATATCGATTGGCAAGACGATGTAACCGTTTACTTTTGCTACGAGAAGTACAATGTCATCGAAACGAAATGGTCTATTTTTAAAAAGCACTGGAAGAACTTTCTCTTTTATGATGATGGTCCGATACTAATAGGACGTCGCCGTTCGCAAGCACTTTGGTTTGATTCAAAAGGCAATGTGAAACTCGGTGTTCGTCAATAAAGAGTTATAAAACAAAGCCACCTTTCGAGGTGGCTTTGTTTTTCTAAAGGCTGGATAATGGACTCAACACACCACCAGCCCCGCGCTCGATAACGTGAGTATAGATTTGCGTGGTTTTTACATCAGTATGCCCTAATTGTTCCTGAACAGTTCTAATGTCTGCGCCAGATTCCAATAAGTGCGTGGCAAAACTGTGTCTTAGTGTGTGGCAAGTTACAGTTTTCTCAATGCTTGCGTCGCTTGCCGCGCGCTTTACTGCTCTTTGTATTGCGCTTTCATTGATATGATGCCTTCTCAATTCACCAGTGTCTCGATCTGCGCTTAACTTTGTTGATGGAAACAAAAAGTGCCAGTTAAAATCTAGCTCCGCTTTTGGGTATTTACGTCGTAAACCTTCAGAGATGTATACGCCCGCATAACCAGGCATGTGCCTATCTTTAAAGTAGTAGTTTCTTGCTAAATTAACTTGAGCTTTGAGTGGTTCATGTAGTTCTTTGGCTAATGTGACTGTACGATTTTTACCTCCTTTTCCTTGCCAAACGCGAACTGCACCATAATCATAATCGATGTCTTGAACTCTTAAGCGTAAACATTCCATAACTCGAAGCCCGGAGCCGTAAAGTAGCTGAATATGGAGTCTATACCTCGGGTCGATATGCTGAACGAATCTTCGGATCTCCTCCCTGGTTAACACAACGGGAAGTTTCTTTTCGGTCAAGGATTTCTGAAATCTCATATCAAGTGATAGTGGGGTTTTAAAATAATCACGATATAAAAATGATATTGAGTTCAGCGCCAAAGCTTGCGTTTTTACCGCAACTTTTTCTTCTACCGCTAAGTAACTCAGAAATTGAATGACATCATCTTCTGCTAGTGTTGATGGGTGGGCGAGCTGGTGAAAAGTGATAAAACGTTTTATCCAAAATAGATAACTTTCGATAGTTTTATTCGCATAATGACGAGTAAGCATGTGCTCTTTTACACTAAGTAAAAACTGACTTTTCATGATAAATTAACCTGTTTATTTACACAGTTCCGTTAATGTATCACCACTTTTGAAATTAGCGTGCTGTGCGCCGCCTAATTGCGCGCGCCACCACACATATTCATACTGTTTTTCTATTTGTTTCATACAGATAAGTGCTACGATTGATAGCGCTTTTGATAAGAAAGAAGGCGGTAGCCTGCCAGAAAGACGGCAAGTCGCCGTATAGAAAGCGTTATACCCTTGAAAGGAGTTGGTATTGAAATCGTATGTGGTTAGTGAAAAAGTCCTGAAAAAAGTGATGCTTACCCTCTATCATCGTATCGTTGAACAAGAGAATGATGGGGTACTTGATCTAAACAGATATAAGTTTCATGCCTTTTATCGTGACATGGAAGTTCAAGTGCCTGAAGTAGTTGATAGGCAAAGATCTATACCAAAAGTTAACTATGCAGCTTATGTTATGAGGATGGATGAACTGGGCTACATCAAGAGAGATGGTATGAGTTTTGTGTTTACTGATTCAGGGTTTTTAGCGGCTAGTAAGTTGGCTTATCCAGTTAGGGTATGGTTTAAGACTCATTGGCTTGGGCTATCAGGCTTAGTTGTAGGTATTGCAGCCTTAGTCGTTGCGATCAAGCAGTTACCTTGAGTACGGGTATAACAAAGCATTTAAGAGTGATTCGCAACGCTTGGCGCTTTCGCTTCGCTCAAGTATAACCAAGCGCTGCTCACACCTTAATGCGGCGTTAGCAGTCTACATCACTCGATGGCAAATTTTGTGACAAATCGAAGTTTTTTCGTTAAAATCATCTTTATTATTAATAATTTATACGCTATGGGATGTAGGATTGGGGACTTTTGAACAAAGTGAAATGCCTGGACTTATCAGTAAGTTTTCTAGTGCTATCTTGACTGGAGGTAGCTGGCTGTTTCCGATAGGCCTACTGCTAATGACATTTCTTATGAAATGTTTTGTGTACAAGCGAATTTCTGGGCTTAACTTTTATCGCTCATTAATTGTGTTGCCTATTGAAATTAAAACAGTAGCGTGTTCATTCGTATTTGCATCTGCAGTACTTCAACCAGTTCATGCTATTGGGTTATTGTCAATGGCAATGCTTGGTCTGTTCGTATTGGGTGTATCAATTGGCATTTACAATTATCTAGAGGTAGACAATATAACCCAATTGAACTCAAAAAGAGCGAACGCTTATCTTTTCTTATCATTTATAGTGTCTGCTTATATGCTTCATTTCTCAATTTTAGTTATGCAAGTCAGCGAGGTTGCAAAATGATTGACATTAATAGCCTTGCGATTGAAACGCTAATCCAGTCAATGCCGACAATGCTTATGATTGCGGTAGGTTTTGTTTCTATAAGGGGATTGCTAGCTTCTTACTTAAAATCAAAAGAGTACAGTAAGGATAGCTATCGTAAAGATCTAGAAGTTGAAATTGCTAAACTCAATGCCAGAATGACTATGAGTCAAGATCGTTTTGAAAGTGTCAATCATCTAGTAATAGGTGGTAACCAGAAAATCCGCAAAGATAGCGCTGATGACTTTCTAGAAAGGATGGGTGTAAGTAAGGATGTTGAGGTTAAAAGTAAGACCGTCTTTGTTTTAACTCCTTTCAATGATGAATACGATAAAGACTATCAATGGGTTAAAGAGGCATTTGGAAGACATAAATATACTTGTACTAGAGGTGATGATGTCAAAGTCCAAAATAACTTGTTACCCCATATCATTAAGGAAATGTTAAGCTCGAAACTTGTTGTTGCAAATATTTCAGGGCGAAATCCTAATGTATTTTACGAGCTTGGTATTGCTCATGCGTTAGGTAAAGATGTTATATTAATATCTCGAAGCGAAAAAGATATAACCTTTGATTTGTCTTCTTCTCAAATAATTATTTACCAAGATAAAGAAGATCTTAATTCTTCTATTAATGAGTGGTTGGTTAGCCTTTTAGAGTCAAAATTAGACAGCTAACAAAGCATTTAAGAGTGATTCCCAACGCTTGGAACTTTTCATTCCAGTGTTGGGTTTTGTGTTTATGGTGGTATGGTTAAGTTTCGTGGTAGCGTTGCTCACACCTTAATGCGGCGTTAGTTTGCTTCAAAGAATAGGGAAGTATCGTGGAAGAAAAACGAATCAGTATTAGACGAGCAAAATCAAGTGAACTGGAATCAATCCATGCTTTGGTTACTTCAAACGATGCATGGACTCAGTTTAATGGTCCATATTTTCCGTACTCTCACCCTTCATTAAAGCAGTTTGAAAAGTCTTCGTTTCAACGGTTATTAGTCGGCTCAGATTTACAGTTAATCACTGTCGATGATACTCCGATAGGGACAGTCAGTTGTTATTGGGAATGTGAAGAAACTCGCTGGCTTGAAGCTGGTGTGGTGATCTACGATTCTAAGTTTTGGGGGCAAGGTATTGCTGCGTTGGCCCTTCCTCAATGGATATCATACTTGTTCAAAAATAACACAATCGAAAGGGTTGGTTTGACAACATGGTCAGGCAATCCGCGCATGATGTCTCTGGCGCTGAAGTTGGGTTTTCAACAAGAAGCAAGGCTAAGAAAAGTACGTTACTATGAAGGCGAGTATTACGATTCAGTGAAATATGGGGTGTTGCGTTCGGAGTGGCAAGAACGCAACTAACAAAGCATTTAAGAGTGATTCTCGATATTTCTTTAAGGTTTTGTTTTGTATGGAATTTTGTCTTAGTGCTTCTCCCCAGGGGGAACATTGAGGGGAACTGCGGAAAATAACTCTTAATTGTGATTTAAATCACTATTTTTGCTTATTTTTGTTTCGGCTCTTCACCGAATAGCCTCTCAGAGCAAAATGTGCTCAAGAGGAGCAATTCAAGTTTGTGGAACTAATCTCAGGCTTCGAGGTACTTTTTAAGATAGCGCCCAAGCTTTTTAAAGCGGTAGTTCTTGCCCCATTTCGTGCTGGCAACAAGTAAGAAACCCTTACCAGTTGCTTTCCAACTCAAAGCAATTCTTTAGTTGTTGCGTCCGCTGTAACGAGCCTATGCCCCAAACCTTGCTAGCAATGATGATTCGTTCAATCTCATCATGGAAGTTTGAACTAGATTTTGTTATCCAAGTGATGCCTCAAGGTATGGGTTTTGTTAGTTTGACTAATGAGTTAGTATGAGATAGATCGTTAAATTAAGGCTGGATGGAAGCCTGCTCACTCCAATAAGGCAAACTCTTTCGAGAACCATAATCCTAAATTATATATTTTTTCTTATTTATTTCGGCGGGAAGAAGAAAATTAGGAGTGGATTTACTTAGCTTTTCGTCTAGGTATATAAGATCATGAATATTACTCAATCTTTCATTTCAAATGTCAAGAAACTAGCTAAAAAGATTCAAGTTGAACTAGGTGTTAAGCACACCCAAGCACTTGAATTAGCAGCACGAGAAGTTGGCTTCCCTAACTACCATTCGCTATTACAGCATTCGAAAAAAGCTAACAATCATAGAGCTAATATAGTTAATGCAAATAAAGGTATGGATGGGGTTAATCAAGAGTTCGCTATGGCTCAGGGGAATAGAGGTAAACAGCTTAATCCAAATCAAAACAGCTCTCTATTGGTTATATTTGATGATGATTTGATGGTAAATGAGCTAGAGTATGAAGGCACCACTCCCAAACTTATTAGACGTAACTTTAAGGCCGAGTATCTCGATAAAGGCTTTGCAACCGATATAGGTGCAAGGATACTAAGTTTCGCTGAACTTAAACACCGTGACTTGGATATAGGCTATGGTTCGCAATTACACCAGTGGGGATACATCTGTGTTGAGTTCTTACGAAACAGAAACAATCCTTGGACTATTGAAGACGCTAATGAAATTGCGAAAGAGCGCATAGGTTCGAAATTTGGCTCTTGCTACCGTGAATTCTTTTTCATCGATGGAGAATATGTAAATAACCATGTCTATGATGAAAGAACTACAGCATTAGACCTCGAAAACGATAGACAGTACCATCCAGCAATCGATGGCTATCATGACAACTATAGCTAAGTGTTAACTTAACTAGCCCACTTTTGAGTCAGTTGTTCTTCCTAGCTGACTCATCATTGCCCCACTTCGCGTTAATGTATTTACTCAGTAGCAGAGAAAACTCGCAGTTTTCCCTAGAATAAGTAATGTGACTAGCCATAGATGTAGGTAATATCAACTTATAGGATTTCACCGTCCCCCCAATCTACTAACTAGGTGAACCATGACAAGTAAGAAGAGTAAGCCACCAACAATTTTGATTAAGAGGTATTTAAATTGAAAAGAGATGTCGCGCTACTAGTAGCCGAAGCGCCTTGGTTTTCATTCAAAAACAACAGAGATCAAGCGACTGGACTCCCTTTTTTTACAGGGATAAAGCAGTATGTGAACAAAAATGCTAAAAAGTCACAGCTTAATATTTATTCATGTGATTATTACGATAATAACTCGTTGGAATATGCGTTAAATCACCTAACTGACACGGAAGAGAACATACAAATACTTTACATCGGTGGACATGGTGATGGTAAGTGCGTAGCTGATGCTTCCATTAAAAAAGTATCAGAAATGGTTAAGAGTAAAGGACGCAATATAAAGGGGCTGATTGTGAGTTCTTGTTTGGCTGCTAGCAAAGATACTCTCTCTGAATCAACGTCTTGGGGAATAGATGACACTAGTGATCTGCTCCAGCCAGACTGGACACTCCATTAAGCGACATTTTGTTGTTCAAAGTTAACTGGGCTTAGATACCCGA